>CAZWLH010000053.1:0-10242 GCA_964634675.1 uncultured Eubacteriales bacterium | reverse complement strand
CGAGTGACGAAAAGTTTTCGGATCTTAAAAAGAAGAATCCCGATACAAGACGTCCCAAGCGTGCCGCAATGAAATAATTTATCGGGCAGACCGAACGCCGAAACGCTTTTGTGCGGTGTCGGTCTGTTTTAATTTTCGGGTGATTGAATGATAAAAGAAATCAACGTTGCAAGGATAGAGGATGCCGTGGCGAGAATGTGTGTTTCGGCAAACAAGGTATTGCCGAAATCGGTCGCGGACGGTATTTGCAGGGCCTGTACACAAGAACGTGACCCGTTGGGGTCGGATATAATGAACGACCTTAAAAGAAATATCGATGCCGCTCTTGAGCTTGATATACCGGTGTGCCAGGATACGGGTATGACGGTTATTTTTTTAGAGGTGGGTCAAGACGTTCATTTTGTCGGAGGAGCACTGACCGAAGCCGTCAACAGTGGCGTTGCAAGAGGTTATACCGACGGACTTCTCAGAAAATCCGTGGTTCGCGACCCACTGCAAAGGGTTAATACCGACGATAACACACCGGCAATCATACATACCGTGATAACCGAGGGTGACAGCGTGAAAATAACGGTCGCTCCGAAGGGCTTCGGAAGCGAAAATATGAGCCGTGTGACTATGCTGACACCTGCCGCGGGACGTGACGGTGTTATCAAAGCGGTGCTTGATACCGTAAAGGCCGCAGGGAGCAATCCCTGTCCTCCGATGGTCATCGGTGTCGGTATCGGCGGTGATTTCGAGCAGGTTGCGCTGCTTTCAAAAAAGGCACTCTGCCGTGATGTTGGGACTCACAATGAAAACACATTCTATGCCGAGCTTGAAAACGAGCTTTTGACCCGTGTAAATGCCTTGAACATCGGACCTCAGGGCTTCGGCGGCGATACCACCGCCTTGGGACTTAACATTGAATACGCTCCGACCCATATTGCAGGCTTGCCGGTTGCGGTAAATATCGGTTGCCACGTAACACGACATATAACAGAAATAATAGATTAACGGTGTGAAAAAATGAAGAAATACAATATGATTGCTCCGTGTATTTTCGGAGTCGAGGGAATACTTGCCGATGAGCTGAGGCGCTTAGGTGCGGAAAACGTTGCTGCCGAAAACGGAAGGGTACTGTTTTCGGGCGATGCCGCAATGATCGCCGCCGCCAACATAAATTCTCGCTTTGCCGAGCGTATTATGCTTAATATCGGAACATTTAAGGCGATGACCTTTACCGAGCTTTTTGACGGTGTAAAGGCTTTGCCGATAGAGGAATACATCGGTGCCAAGGATGCTTTCCCCGTAAAGGGCTGGAGTCTTAACTCTCAGCTTCACAGTATTCCCGACTGTCAGTCAATAATCAAAAAGGCCTGTGTCGAAAGGCTGAAATCGGTTTATAAAACAAATTGGTTCGAGGAAACCGGACCCGTTCATCAGCTTCAGTTTTCGATTATGAAGGATCAGGTTACGCTGATGCTCGATACATCGGGTCACGGCCTGCACAAGAGAGGATATCGTGCACTTTCGAATGCGGCACCTATAAAGGAGACACTTGCCGCCGCGATGTGTGATTTGGCAAGGATATATTCCGATACCAAAATATACGACCCCTTCTGCGGAAGCGGAACGATACTTATAGAAGCCGCACTTATGGCTAAAAAGCAGGCTCCCGGCCTAAGACAAAACTTTGCCGCAGAGCGTTTTTCCTTTATCGACAGCGAGGTTTGGCGCAGAGAGCGTGCCAATGCCACCGACAGAATTCTCAGCAACATCGAATTTGAGGCGCACGGCTTTGATATCGATCCCGAATGTGTCAAGCTGACACTTGAAAATGCCAAAAAGGCAGGTGTCGAAAAGTATGTTACCGCCGAGGTCAGAGATGTGTCGGATTTCGTACTGCCCGAGGGAAGAGCCTTGGTCATAACCAATCCACCCTACGGCGAAAGACTGCTTGATATCCGTGCCGCCGAAAAGCTTTACGGAATAATGGGCAATGTTTTCAAAACGGAACAGGGCAAGAAATATTATGTCATAAGTCCTCACGATGAATTCGAAAAGTATTTCGGACGTAAGCCCGATAAAAAGAGAAAGCTTTACAACGGTATGATCAAATGCGATCTCAATATGTATTTTAAGGGATAAGCTTTCGGCACTCTTAATTATTTAAGGTTTCGGCGGCCGTGCTTTGGATTTCTGCTTTTTAAAAACCTTTTATGATAAACCTCTTAAACGGCTTGACAAAATTCGCCCCGTGTGGTAAAATAAGTCAAATAAATCGGGCGGCCGAATGCTTCGAGCCGTCACCCGTTTTAAGTGTTTATAGTTGATCGTTAAGCCGTGTTATAATAACATGGCTTTTTGTAAGGAGCAGCAAATGCAAATCGTTTTTGAAAATTGCCAGAAATATAAATACGGCACGTTCGAAAGAACCGATGAAAGCACCGTCATTTCCGACGGCGGCAGTGCCTCTATTTCTATTTCAGACAGTGTTATTTTTCCGGCTTTTTGTGATGTTCACGTACATCTTCGAGAGCCGGGATTTTTTTATAAGGAGACCATAGCTTCGGGAACCGCCGCTGCGGCAAGGGGAGGATATACCGATGTTTTTTCGATGCCTAACCTCAATCCCGTCCCCGACAGCGTCGAAAACATTAAAGAGCAGCTTGAAATAATCAAAAGGGATGCGGTGATAAGGGTTCACCCTTACGCCTCAATCACGGTCGGTCAAAAGGGCGAAAAGCTTTCCGATATGGACGGCTTGTCAAAGCTTTGCGCCGCCTTTTCCGATGACGGCAGAGGAGTTCAAAGTGAGGAGCTTATGCTTGCCGCAATGAAAAAGGCAAAAGAATACGGTATGATAATCGCCGCTCACTGCGAGGACAGTTCTCTGCTTCGCGGCGGATATATAAACGACGGAGAGTATGCCGCCGCCCACGGCCATAAAGGCATCTGCAGCGAAAGTGAGTGGGGTCCCATTAAGCGCGACATTGAGCTTGCACGTGTGACCGGCTGCAAATACCACGTGTGCCACGTTTCGACCAAGGAAAGTGTTGAGCTTATACGCAAAGCCAAGGCCGAGGGTGTTGATATTACCTGCGAGACTGCGCCGCACTATCTTGTGCTTGATGATGGCGATTTAAAAGAGGACGGACGCTTCAAGATGAATCCGCCGCTGCGGTCGCGTGCCGACAGGGAGGCATTGATTGAGGGTATTACAGACGGTACCGTCGATATGATAGCCACCGACCATGCTCCGCACAGTGCAGAGGAAAAGTCGAAGGGTCTCGAAAAAAGTCTTATGGGTGTTGTCGGACTTGAAACGGCGTTTCCCGTGCTTTATACAAAGCTTGTTAGAACCGGAGTTATTTCCACGGAAAAGCTTATTGAGCTTATGTCGATAAATCCGAGAAAGCGCTTCGGTCTTCCCGAAACAGAGGATATATGCGTTTTCGATCTTAATAAGGAATATACAATAGACCCCGAGGAGTTTCTCACAAAGGGAAGAAGCACGCCGTTTTGCGGTGAAAAGGTTTATGGTAAATGTGTGTTGACAGTGTGTGACGGAAAGGTCGTATATCGCTGACACATTGATATATAGCGAATATTAGGAGGAAATTATTATGGCAAAAAGAACGGACATCAAAAAAATACTTATTATCGGCTCGGGCCCGATCGTAATCGGTCAGGCCGCCGAGTTTGACTATGCCGGAACACAGGCATGCCTTGCACTTAAGGAGGAGGGATACGAGGTAGTTCTCTGCAACTCCAATCCCGCAACCATTATGACCGACACGACCATTGCCGACAAGGTCTATATGGAACCCCTCACCCTCGAATATATCGCTAAGATACTCCGCTATGAGCGACCCGATGCGATCGTTCCCGGAATCGGCGGACAGACCGGTCTTAACCTTGCAATGCAGCTTGAAAAGAAGGGCATTTTGAAGGAATGCGGCGTTGAGCTTCTCGGTACGAGCAGTGAGAGTATCGAGCGTGCCGAGGACAGAGAGCTTTTCAAGGAGCTTTGTCAGTCGATAGGCGAGCCGACCATTCCTTCCGAAATCGCTTACAGCATTGAGGAAGCGAAGGCTGCCGCAGAAAAAATCGGTTATCCCGTTGTTCTCCGTCCCGCTTTCACACTCGGCGGTACCGGCGGCGGCTTTGCCGATAACGAGGAAGAGCTTGTTGAGATCGGAATAAATGCCTTCAAGCTTTCTCCCGTGCATCAGGTGCTTGTCGAAAAGTCGGTCAAGGGATATAAAGAGATCGAATTCGAGGTTATGCGTGACTCCAATGACCACGCCATCACCATATGCGGTATGGAAAATATCGATCCCGTCGGAGTACATACTGGAGACTCACTTGTTGTTGCTCCCATTATGACCCTTAACGACCATGATCTTAAAATGCTCAACGACAGCGCCATTAAGATTATAAGACATTTGAAAATCGAGGGCGGATGTAACGTTCAGTTCGCTCTTGACCCCAATTCGAGCAAATACTACCTTATCGAGGTCAACCCGAGAGTATCACGTTCGTCGGCTCTTGCATCTAAGGCTTCGGGCTACCCCATAGCACGTGTTACCGCCAAGATCGCCGTCGGTATGGCACTTGAGGATATCAAGATCGCCAACACCACCGCCGCCTTCGAGCCTCAGCTTGACTATGTTATAGTAAAGCTTCCGCGTTTCCCGTTCGATAAGTTCACCAATGCCTCGAACAAGCTCGGAACTCAGATGAAGGCTACCGGTGAGGTTATGGGAATCGGCTCCAATTTGGAGGAAGCTCTGCTCAAGGGTACACGTTCGCTCGAGGCAGGCGTAAGCCACATCTACCACTCCAAGTTTGACAATATGTCGGTCGAAGAGCTGCTCGACTATATCTCCGAGTTCCGCTCGGATAACTTCTTCGCCATTGCCGAGCTTTTGGCACGCGGTGTCACCGTCGAGAAGATACACGACATAACCAAGATCACATCCTTCTTTATCGAGTCTATCAAGAAGATAGTCGATATGGAAGAAAACTTGAAGGCTAATAAAGATAATAAGGATATACTTGTTGCCGCCAAGAAGATGGGCTTCAGCGATAAATACATAGCACGTATGTGGAACTGCAATGAGTCCGATGTTTATGCTTTCCGCAAGGCGCATAACATATTCCCCGTATTCAAAATGGTCGATACCTGCCACACCGGTGCATATATTCCTTACTTCTACTCCTCTTATTCCGATGAGAACCATTCGGTACTCACCGATAAGAAGAAGATAATTGTTCTCGGCGCAGGTCCTATCCGTATCGGTCAGGGTGTTGAATTCGACTATTCGACCGTACACGCAGTTATGACCATTAAGAATGCCGGATACGAGGCCATTATCATCAACAACAACCCCGAGACCGTTTCGACCGACTACACTACGGCCGATAAGCTCTATTTCGAGCCGCTCACTCCCGAGGATGTTATGAATATCATCGAGTTTGAGAAGCCCGAGGGCGTTATCGCAACCTTGGGCGGTCAGACCGCTATAAACTTGGCTCAGCCGCTCTTTGACAGAGGCGTTAATATCATCGGTACCGACTGTGCCGCCATCGACCGTGCAGAGGACAGAAACGAGTTTGAGCACCTGCTCAATACCCTCAATATTCCAAGAGCACAGGGTCAGGCCGTCACCAAGATAGAGGACGGTATCAAGGCTGCCGCCGAGATCGGCTATCCCGTGCTTGTACGTCCGAGCTTTGTTTTGGGCGGAAGAGCTATGCAGATAGTTGCCAATGAGGATCAGCTTCGCCACTATCTTAAGACCGCCGTTGAAATTGACGAGGACAAGCCGGTGCTTGTCGATAAGTATATCGAGGGACGTGAGGTCGAGGTCGACGCCATATGCGACGGACGTGATGTATTCGTACCCGGTATTATGGAGCTTGTCGAGCGTACCGGTGTCCATTCCGGCGACTCGATCAGCGTTTATCCGAGCTTCAGTATCTCCGATAAGGTCAAGGGCATCATCCTTCAGTATGCCAAAAAGCTCGGACTCGGTATCGGCATTATCGGTCTTTACAACATTCAGTTCATCGTCGATAAGAACGATAACGTATATATCATCGAGGTCAACCCCCGTTCTTCGAGAACCGTTCCGTTCCTTTCAAAGGCAACGGGATACAGCCTTGCCGACATAGCCACCGATGTAATTCTCGGAAAATCCTTGAAGGAACAGGGAATATTCGATATTTACCCCACCGAGAAGAAGCGTTGGTATGTTAAGGTTCCCGTATTCTCGTTCAATAAGATAAGAGGACTCGATGCTTACCTCTCACCCGAAATGAAGTCGACCGGTGAAGCTATCGGCTATGACGATAAGCTCAACCGTGCACTTTATAAAGCGTTGCAGGCTTCGGGTATGCATATGCAGAACTACGGTACCGTTTTCGCAACCATTGCCGATAAAGATAAAGACGAGGCTTTGCCGCTTGTACGCCGCTTCTATAACCTCGGCTTCAATATCGAAGCAACAAGAGGAACCGCAGAATTCCTCAAGGCCAACGGCATACGTACCCACATCCTCAATAAAATCAGCGAGGGCAGTGAGGAAATACCCGATGCACTCCGTCAGGGACATATCGCATATGTCATCAACACGAAGGATATCGAGGACACAAATCAAAGCAACGACGGTCATCAGATACGTCAGCTTGCCACCGAAAACAACGTCACCATATTTACCGCTCTCGACACCGTAAGAGTATTGCTCGACGTTTTGGAGGAGACCACTTTGTGCGTTTCCACGATCGATGCCTAAATAAATTTGCTTAAAACAGGAGAAAAAATGAAACAGGGTATTTTCACGGTCAAAGAAAACCGTAAGATAGCTAAAAACACATATTTAATGAAGCTTGTCGGTGACACCTCCGATATAACGGCTTCGGGACAGTTTGTCAATATAAAGCTTCATGGCTTCTTCCTTCGCAGACCTATTTCGGTCTGCGACTGTGAAGACGGCGTGCTTACCATTATTTACAAGGTTGTCGGTAAGGGCACCGAGGTTATGGCCGAAATGCAGGGCGGCGAACAGTTAGACGTTCTGACCGGCCTCGGCAACGGCTATGATCTGTCACCTTGCGGCGATAAGCCGCTGCTGCTCGGCGGCGGTGCCGGCGTTCCGCCGATGTATATGCTCTGCAAGCAGCTTTTGGCAATGGGCAAGAAGGTCTCGGTCATTTTGGGCTTCAATTCTGCCGAGGAGGTATTCTTCGAGCGGGAATTCAAGGATCTGGGTGCCGATGTTACGGTAACGACCGCCGACGGAACCGTCGGTATAAAGGGCTTTGTTACCGATGCTATGAAAACCGCCGATTACACCTATTTTTACACCTGTGGCCCCGAGCCGATGCTTAAGGCTATCGACAAGACTGCCGTTACAGAGGGTCAGCTCAGCTTTGAAGAGCGTATGGGCTGCGGCTTCGGTGCCTGTATGGGTTGCTCCTGCAAGACAAAATACGGAAACAAGCGTATTTGCAAGGACGGCCCCGTTCTTAAGAGGGAGGAAATAATATGGTAGATCTAAAGGTATCTCTTTGCGGTATCGAGCTTGATAATCCCGTTATCCCCGCGAGCGGAACCTTCGGCTTCGGATACGAATTTGCCGAGCTTTACGATATTAACCGCCTCGGTACGTTTTCTTTTAAAGGTACAACCAAAGACCCCCGTTTCGGAAATCCGACTCCGCGTATTGCCGAATGCGACTGCGGTATGATAAACGCCGTGGGTCTTCAAAATCCCGGTGTCGAAAAGGTCATTTCCGAGGAATTGCCAAAGCTTAAAAAATGCTTTTCAAAACCGGTTATGGCTAATGTCAGCGGCTTCTCGGTCGACGATTATGCCTATACCGTCGAAAGACTTGACAGTGAGGAGCAGATAGGCTGGTTCGAGGTCAACGTTTCCTGCCCGAACGTTCACGGCGGCGGAATGAGCTTCGGAACCGTTCCGTCGGCTGCCGCAGAGGTCACTGCCGCCTGCCGCGCCATTACCAAAAAGCCGCTTATCATCAAGCTTTCACCCAATGTCACCGATATCGTTTCAATTGCCAAGGCTTGCGAGGACGCAGGTGCCGACGGTATCAGTATGATAAACACTATGCTCGGAATGAGAATCGACCTTAAAACCAAAAAGCCGGTCATAGCCAATAAAATGGGCGGATTTTCCGGTTCTGCGATAAAACCCGTTGCTTTGAGAATGGTCTATCAGGTTTTCGAAGCGGTCAAAATTCCGATTGTCGGAATGGGCGGAATCTCCACTGCCGAGGATGTTGTGGAAATGATGCTTGCCGGCGCTACTGCGGTTGAGATCGGCGCGGCAAATCTTGTCGATCCGTTCGCCTCGCTCGATATAATCGAAAAACTGCCCGAGGTTTGCGAAAAATACGGAATCAAATCATTAAAAGATATTATAGGAGGAGCACATAATGGGTAAGGACGTTATTATTGCCTGTGATTTTGCGAGTAAGGAGGCTTGTCTTGAATTTTTGGATAAATTCACGGGACGTAAGCCGTTCGTAAAGATCGGTATGGAGCTGTTTTATTCGGCAGGCCCCGATATCGTAAGAGAAATCAAGCAGAGAGGACATAAGATATTCCTCGATTTGAAACTTCACGATATCCCGAATACCGTCAAAAAGTCGATGGCCGTTCTGTCGGGTCTCGATGTTGATATGACCAATCTCCATGCCGGCGGCACCGTTTCGATGATGGAAGCCGGACTTGAGGGACTTACACGTCCCGACGGCACAAGACCTTTGCTTATTGCCGTTACTCAGCTTACCTCGACCGACCAGGAGAGAATGGAAAAGGATCTTCTCATTAAAGAGCCTATCGACAAGGTAGTTATGCACTATGCTCACAACGCCAAGGTCGCAGGTCTTGACGGTGTTGTTTGCTCACCGCTCGAGGCAGGAAAGGTTCACGAACTTTGCGGTGAAAAATTTCTGACTGTCACTCCCGGTGTCCGTTTTGCCGACGGCGAAAAGGGCGATCAGAAGAGAGTTATGACCCCCGAAGAAGCTAAAAGGATAGGCTCCGACTATATCGTTGTCGGTCGTCCGATAACTGCGGCCGCCGATCCCGTCGCCGCTTACGAGCGCTGCGTAAAAGAATTCTGCGATTAAGGAGTAATAATAATGCGATACATATGGGATAACGATCTGCATATTCATTCGAAGCTGTCACTTTGCTCAGGTGATCCCAATCAAACACCCGAGAGGATTTTGAAATATGCCGTAGATAACGGTCTTAAAACGGTTGTGCTTACCGATCACTGTTGGAATGTCACCACGGCAACTCCCAACGATTGGTATAAGTATCAAACTCTTGAGTACACAAGGAAGTCTTTGCCTTTGCCGCAGTGTGACGGTGTGAGATTTCTTTTCGGTGTCGAGACCGAGATGCATAATTCCCACGTTATAGCGCTTAATCCCGAGGATTATGATATGCTCGATTTCGTTGTTGTTCCGCTGACGCACTTTCATATGGAAGGCTTTGCCATTACCAAGGAAGAGGCCGCAAGTCCCGAAGCCAAGGCAAAGGCTTGGGTCGAACGCTTCGAAGCTTTTTTGAGCTATGATCTGCCGTTCAAAAAAATCGGTCTTGCACATTTAACGTGCGGACTTATCGCAAGAGACCGAAGCGATTTTCTAAAGGTGCTGGAGCTTTTGCCCGAGGATAAAATGAACAGTCTCTTCAAAAGAGCCGCCGAGGTCGGTGTCGGCATTGAGCTTAATTCCGACGATATGAATTTCGCCGACGACGAGACCGATACCGTACTTCGCATATACAGAACAGCCAAGGCCAACGGCTGCAATTTCTATATGGGCTCGGATGCACATCATCCGAAGGAGCTTGATGCGGCAAAGCCGATTTTCGAGCGTGCCATAGATTTGCTCGGCCTTACAGAGGATGATAAATTTCACATTGGATAAGGAGAGTTAAAATGGAAAGCTATAAGAGAGAATTTATTCAGTTTTTAGAGGGTGCCGGAGTTTTGAAGTTCGGCGATTTTACCGCAAAATCGGGAAGAAAGATCCCTTATTTCATAAATGCTGGTGACATAAAAACCGGTGACCAGATAGCTCGTCTCGGCGAGTTTTATGCCAAGGCTTATTTCGAAAAGGTCGGCAATAAGAGAACCGTGCTTTACGGCCCCGCTTATAAGGGTATTCCGATAGCCGTTTCGGTTGCTTGCGCTCTTTCGAAAAACGGACTCGACGT
>CAZWLH010000052.1:0-10376 GCA_964634675.1 uncultured Eubacteriales bacterium | reverse complement strand
ATGGATATTTCGTGTTCGACACTGCGACCGCCGAAGAATACCGCAACATTTGTTTTCATTTTTCAAAACCTCTTTTATTCAAGATAATTGTCGGGAAGATCGTTTTCGAAAAGCAGACAGGTCTTTTCGTCGCAAAGGGGCGTAAAGACCGACACTGCCTCCTTAAAGCTGCCGACAACGTGTATATTTTCTTTGGGGAATCCGGTCGGGGCGATACCGTCGATGAGCGGTACCGAACGCTTTTTGCCGACCAAAATAATGATATCGGCGTGCTTTGCGGCCTCCTCGCCCAAGCGGCGGTTGGCTTCGTATTCACGCTCGCCGAGCTCAACAAGTCCCGGAGTGACAAGTATTTTCTTAAAGCCTTCAAAGCAGCCCAATACCTTCACCGCCTCAAGACAGCCCTCGGGGTTGGAGTTATAAGCATCGTCGATAAGCGTTGCGCCGTTGATGTAGCTTTTAAGCTCCAAGCGGTGCTCAACGGGACGCAGCTTTGACACCGCATAGATTATTTCGTCGGGCTTCATTCCGAGCTCAAGCGCCACTGCCGCCGCCGCCGCAATGTTTACGGCGTTGTGACGTCCCAAAAGCCTTGATCTTACGGTGAAGTGCTCACCCTTGCAGTCAAGCGTTACCGAAAGACCGCTCGGAGAATACGAAATATCCGAAGTTCTGCAATCTCCGCCCTCTGTGCCGTAGGTGATCGCATTAAGTCCCTCGGCTTTTTCGGCGATATAGGCGTTGTCGGTGTTTAAGAACATCTTACCGCCCTTTTTCGCAACATGGTCGGCAAGCTCGAACTTTGTCGAAACGACAGCTTCGATGCTTCCGAAGGTGTCAAGATGCTGAGGACCCACCGAGGTGATAACTCCCCAATCGGGATCGGCGATAAGACAGTCCTCTTTAATGTCGCCCTTGCGCTTGGCACCCATTTCGCAAACGAAAATTTCGGTCTGCGGCTTAAGAAAACGCCGCACGGTGAGCACGATGCCCATAGGTGTGTTGTAGTTTTCGGGGGTCACAAGGGTGTTGTATTTTTCACACAGTATCCGGCCGAGAATAAATTTGGTGCTGGTCTTGCCATAGCTTCCCGTAATGCCGATGACCTTCATATTTTTCTGCGAGCGCAGGATTTTCTTCGCATCGCCGATATAATAATTCGATATCGCCTTTTCGACAGGCTTCATAAGCAGCGCCGACAAAACCGTCGGGATTTCCGGCAAGGCGGCAAATAAAAACAGAAGCCCTCTGAACACGGCACCGACATATTCGCCGAAAACCGCCGAAAGCACGGCCGCCGCCGTGACGATCACCGCCTCGGTTGCCCACATACGCCTTACCCTTGCGGTCACGGCAAGCCGTTTTATGCTGTGCTTTTCGAGTGATATCGAGCGCAAAGCAACGCACATCGGAAACAGGCAAAGCACCGCAGCTATAACGGCTTTCAAGACCGTGCCGAAGTACGGCAGGCAAGCGCAAAGCGCCGCTCCGAAAACGGCGGCAATGATAAGGCACACGTTTCTCGGCTTGAAGCTGTCTTTATACCAGCGAAAATATCTTACGGCAAAATAAGAGTTTTGCTGAAGCATCTGAAACTGACGTTTCGGTGCAAAAATCGCGCAAACGGCCGAAAAGACCGCAAAAAAGCAGGAAAATATAATGTTCATACCGTCACTCCTTAAGAAAGCTTTTCAAAATGGCGTGAGCCTCTCCGGGTCGCTCGACAAACGACCAGTGCCCGGTGTTTCTGATAACGCAAAGACCGCAGTCGGGAATAACACTTTCGAGCCGTTTTGCCATATAAAGCGGAGTTGCGGTGTCGTTTTCGCCCCAAATAAGCAGGGTGGAGGCCTTTATGCCGTCGATATAGGGGGTCATATCATCGTTGACAAGCTTGACCATGGTTTTTCGCATAACCTCGGGAGCCGAATTATAGTCCGCCGAGCCGAAGTGAGCCCTTGCTTTTTTCAAAAGCTCTTCGGTATGATTTCTTATAACGGGCAATGTCAAAATACGTCTTACGGCTTTGAAGGAGTATATTTTAAACTGCTTTTTTATGCTGAACTTCGGCTTTATGCCGGCGGCATCGATGAAAACTATTTTTTCGGGGCTCATAAGTCCCGAGCCGACCAGTTTCATTATCACTCGGCCGCCGTGCGAATGGCCGACGAGTATCGGGTCACGCAGTTCCAAGGCCGAGCAGAATTCCATAACAAGCGCCACATAGTCGTTTATATCCAAAGGCTTTTTCGGAAGCTCCGAGCCGCCGCAGCCGGGAAAATCAAGCGCAATCAGCCGACAGCTGTCACTAAGCGCCCCGATAACGCCCCTCCAAGACTCGAGCGATGCACCCCAGCCGTGTAAAAGCAAAACGTCGGGGCCGTTGCCCTCGACCGTATAATTGATTTTCATTCCGCAGCATTCAACAAACACGGCATTTACCTCCGACAGCCTAATTAAATATTATTATAGCAAATATTACCTTAAAATAGAAGACCTTTAAAGCAAAAAAATATATTTTTTTGAATATACCGTGGCACAAAGGTGAAATTGCGGCAAAAGAGCCGGCTGAAAACGGCTTTTTCGAAAATTTACACTTTACTTATTGCCAAAACGGGCAAGGTTTGTTATAATGTAACTTGTGAAAATGGGAGCATACTGTGCTCTTGTTACCGACAGGTTAAGTGTCGTCGGTCAAAATCAGTATTTCCAATGCTTGACGGACAGGATTGCCGTCGGCTTGAAGCACGGAGGAAAATATGAAGGTAACGTTACTCGCTCACACGCCCGATCCAGAGCTTACCGTGGCATCTGCGGCAAGGCTTTGCTATTCGCTGTCGACCATCGATGAGGTAAGGGAAAAGCTCACTCCCGAAAAAACGGCCGCATTTGTCGATATGCTGTCGGAAATAGGGCACGAAAGTCCGATAGAGCACGCAAGCTTTACCTTCGGCATCGAAGGCGTTTCGAGAGCGCTTCTGGCTCAGATAACACGGCACAGAATGGCATCGTTTTCAGTGCAGAGCCAGCGTTATGTCTGTGAGGCGCAGTTTGAATATGTCACGCCTCCCGAAATAGCAAACGACCCCGAGGCCGCCGCACTTTTCAAAGAAGCAATGCAAAGGGATCAGGAATACTACGACCGACTGACCGAGGTGCTGAAGAAAAAGCACAAGGCGGAGCTTATCGCCGAGGGTGCAGACGAGGCTTCGGCCGACCGTGCCGCCGAAAAAAAGGCCATTGAGGATGCACGCTTTGTTTTGCCAAACGCCTGCGACACCAAGATGATAGTCACGATGAATGCACGCAGTCTGCACAATTTCTTCCGTCACCGTTGCTGCAACCGCGCACAGTGGGAAATAAGAGAGCTTGCCTTCAAAATGCTGATGCTTTGCCGTGAAGTGGCACCGAGCCTCTTTAAAAACGCAGGGCCCGCCTGTCTCAACGGCCCATGTCCCGAGGGCAAAATGTCCTGCAAAAAGGCGTCCGAGATGCGTAAGCTTTATGCGGTGAAAAACGGCGGTGATATCAATGGGTAAGCTGATAGTCATAGAGGGCTTGGACGGCTGCGGCAAAACCACGCAGGTAGGCCTTTTGCCGTCAAAGCTCAAAGAGCTCGGCATTGAGTCGAGGGTCATTTCGTTCCCCGATTACAACGATCCCTCGAGCACGCTTGTGAGAATGTATCTCGGCGGTGAATTCGGCGACAGTCCCGATGCCGTCAACGCCTATGCCGCCTCTCTGTTTTATGCCGTTGACCGTTACGCAAGCTACAAACGGCATTGGGGCGACTATTACGCCGGGGGCGGTGTCGTCATCGCCGGCCGTTATGTCGAATCGAACGCCTATCATCAAATGGCAAAGCTCCCAGAGGATAAGTGGGAAGAATACCTATCGTGGCTTTATGAGACCGAGTACGGCAAGACCGCCATACCCAAGCCAGATGCCGTGATATTTCTCGATATGCCGGTCGAGGTATCGTCGGCGATGGTGGCATCACGCTATAACGGCGACGAATCGAAAAAGGATATCCACGAAAAGGATATGGCGTATCTTGCGGCCTGTCGCAAAGCCGCAAAATATGCCGCCGAAAAATGCGGTTGGAAGGTCATAAACTGTGCCGAAAACGGCAAACCGCGCAGTATTGAGGAAATTTCGGCCGATATTTTGAAAACGGTCGAAGATGTATTAAAATAATTTTATCGGAGTGGCTTTATGTATTATCTGTTTCTTGCCGAGGGCTTCGAAGAGGTCGAAGCCTTGGCACCGATCGACATTTTAAGACGTGCCGATATCGAGGTATATACCGTCGGTGTCGGTGCAAAGACGGTGACCGGAGCACACGGTGTGCCCGTTGTTGCCGACGTTATGGACTGTGAGATATGTCCCGACGGCGACTGTGAGGGAATAATCCTCCCCGGCGGTATGCCCGGAACGCTAAATCTCGAAAAGAGCGCCTCGGTGCAAAGCTTTGTCGATTACTGCCGTGACAACGGCAAACTTTTGGCGGCCATATGCGCCGCTCCGTCGATATTGGGGCATAAGGGCCTGCTGAAGGGCAAAAAGGCGGTCTGCTTCCCCGGTTTCGAGGAGCAGCTCTTCGATGCCGATGTGAGACAGGATGCCGTTATGACCGACGGAAACATCATAACCGCCTGCGGAGCCGGTGCGGCGATGAAGTTCGGCTTTGAGATAGTGAAGTACATCAGCGGTAAGGCTTCGGCCGACCATTTTAAGGAAGCAATGCTATGCGACCGATAGACATAAGGCAGTATAAAACCGAGCTGCGTGACGCCATAAAGGAGGAGCGCAGAAATATGCCGCCGCAGATAAAAAGCGAGCTTGATTCGGGCGTGGCACGAAACGTGTTCCGCCTTTATCAGTACCGCTCAGCAGGTACGGTTTTGGTTTATGTGTCGACCGATATCGAGGTCGATACATTTAAGATAATAGAGGGTGCGTGGCGTGACGGCAAAAGGGTCGCCGTGCCGAGGTGTATTCCCGGCACACGTTCGATGGAGTTTCACTATATAACTTCATTCGACGAGCTCTCAAAGGGCTCCTTCGGTGTGCTCGAGCCGTCGGAAAATGCCGAAAAGGTCACCGATTTCACGGGCTGTCTTATGCTTCTGCCGGCACTTTCGATAGATTATCTCGGTTATAGGCTCGGCTACGGCAAGGGTTATTATGACCGATATATGGCGCGCTTCAACGGTGCCTGTGCTGGAATATGCTATTCGGGATGTATCAGACGGCATATGTATCACGGCAAATTCGACCGTCCGGTCGACGTTATAGTCACCGAAAAATGGATCAAGGACGTAAGTGCACGCCGACATGACGACCGCAGAAAGTTTATAAGATAAATTTGATACCGAACGGAGGAAATTCAACTATGGATAACTTCTTTAAAATAAGCGACGAGCCCGAGTCGGAGGACGGCTACACGCCCGATGAGCTTTCGGTCGGAGACGGCGATTTTAAGATCGGAAAGCAGTCCGCAAGCACCGACAAGGCCGAAAAGGGCAACCTTGACGACAGTCTTCTAAGCGATGATTTCGTTATCGGACAGGATTTTTTCATAGACAGCTCGATCGCCGACGAAATGACCGGCGAGAGTGAGCCCAAGCCCCGGAGCACCGCAAAAAAGCACAAGCGCAAAAAGGTCTCGACCGGCACAGACTGCCTTATGTCGGTAATATGGATGGCAGCGATACTTATTATTTCGATCAGTGCCGCTTCCTTTATACTTTATTTCGGAATGGACTATCTCGGTGTAAGTCTTGCCGCCGACTCGGCCGAGGAAAATATAGAAATAGTCGTGTCCGAGGGTGCCACCGCAAAGCAGATAGCCAAGCAGCTTGAGGACAAGGGCGTTATCGACAGTCCGCTGTTCTTCAGGTTCTATGCCGGCAGAAGCGGCTATGCCGCAAAGTTCCAGGACGGTATTTACTATTTTTCGAAGCAGGACAGCTATGAGGATATAGCCGAAAAGCTTGCGACAAGCGGAACTCAGGCCGCATCGGTCAAGGTCACCATTCCCGAGGGCTGGACCATCGACAAGATAGCCGCACGACTTGAGGAAAATCAGGTCTGTACCGCCGCGCAGTTCAAAGAAGCGGTCAATGAAGCCTCATATGAAAAATACAATTATGATTTTATGAAGGGGATCAAGATCGAGGCACAGGGTGTTCATTACCGTCTTGAGGGCTATCTCTACCCCGATACCTACTATTTCTATCAGACCAACAACAAGCGCGGCGCCGAGCAGGCGATCAAGAAGATGCTCGACAACTTCGACAAAAAGGTCACACAGGCTATGAGGCTCAGAGCCGATGAGCTCGGAATGTCGCTCCACGATGTCATAACCTTGGCATCGATGATCGAAATGGAGGCAAGCGTTGCCTCATATGCCGACAAGCAGGCCGTTTCGTCGGTATTTTGGAACCGCTTGAGCAATTGGGGAGAGGGTGCCTTCCTGCAGTCCGATCCCACGACAAAGTATCCTTACAACACCGAGAGGTATGACACCTACAAATCGGCAGGCTTGGCTCCCGGTGCTTACTGTGCGCCCGATGTCGAGTCGATAAACGCCGCACTGTATCCGACCGAGGGAAGCGGTTACTATTACTTTGTTACCGACAAGAATATGAAGTTCTATTTCACCAAGACCAACGACGAGCACAACAAGATAATTAGAAAGCTTAAAAACGAGGGACTATGGGTATCATAATGGAAAATATTATAAAAAAGCCGGAGCTTTTGTGTCCAGCCGGCGATCTAGAACGCCTGATTGCGGCGGTCGATTTCGGTGCCGATGCGGTATATTTGGCAGGCGAGGAGTTCGGGATGAGAACCGCTGCCACCAATTTCGGTGAGGAAGATATGCGAAAAGGCGTCGCTTATGCCCACAAAAACGGTGCAAAGGTTTTTGTTACCTGCAACACACTTCCGCATAACGACGAGATACCGAGACTTCCGGCATTTTTGGAAATGCTTGCGGATATCGGCGTTGACGGAATAATCGCATCGGATATCGGAACCATCGGGCTTGTCAAACACCACTGCCCGAAACAGGAGCTTCACGTTTCGGTGCAGTCGGGCATTGTCAATTATGAGACCGCAAGAGCATTTTACAATATGGGTGCGAAAAGAATTGTCGTCGCACGTGAGCTTTCGCTTGACGAAATTGCCGAAATAAGGGCAAAAACTCCGTCCGAGCTTGATATCGAAGCCTTTGCACACGGTGCAATGTGCGTTTCGTTTTCGGCACGCTGCCTTTTGTCATCTTATATGACAGGACGTGATGCCAACCGAGGTGACTGCGCACAGTCCTGCCGCTGGAGCTATTCGCTTATGGAGCAGACAAGGCCCGGTCGCTACTATGACATAACCGAGACCGATAAGGGTACCTATATCCTCAATGCCGACGATCTTTGTATGGCTTCGCATATCGCCGATATGTGTAAGGCGGGAGTTTACAGCTTGAAGATCGAGGGTCGTGCAAAGTCGCACTACTACACGGCGGTCACCGCAAACGCTTACCGCGGTGCCGTCGATGCCTATATAGCCGACCCGACTTCTTCGGTGCCGGAATGGGTGACCGAGGAGCTTGAAAAAATAAGCCACCGACCATACTCGACCGGCTTCTATTACGGTCGACCCGACAATTCTCAAACCTATCCCACGGCAGGCTATGTGCGTGATTATTCGGTAGCCGGAGTTGTCAGAGACTATTCCGACGGAATGATCGTTATGGAGCTGAAAAACAAGTTCCTCAAGGGTCGTGAGCTTGATTGCCTGCAACCGAAAAGCCGACCGTTCACACTTTGTGCAAACGAAATGTTCGACGGCGACGGCAATCCGATAGATTCGGCACCGCATCCTATGATGACGGTTAAAATTCCCTGTGAGACACCCGTGAAAAAGGGCTCGCTTTTGAGAATGAAAACCGAATAAAATGTTTAAATCACCCTCTGCGGCGCAAAATACAGAGGGTGATCTTTTTGAAGGAATTTTACAGACGGTCGGTCGTCTGCTTTTCGGTGCTTTTGCTTTTGATGCTGACGGCGGCAACACGTGTTGCGACCACGGCTGTAAGCGAGGAGCTGAAGGAGGCGGCAGCGGAGCAGTCATCGAAAAAGGTCGAGCTGTACCTTGTCAGGGGAGCGGTGACCGATTGCAACGGCGTTATGCTGACCGATGCTTTCAGAACCGCCGCAGCGGTGGTATTTCCGACCGAAAAGGCCGCCGTTGCGCTTTCCGAAATCCTGCAGGAGCCGCAGCTCGGAGAAAAGCTCGGTGCGATAAGAAACGGCCGACCCGTCACGGTGACCGGGAGACCGACGGTCAACGGCGGCTGGCAAGGCTTTTTTATACCGCAAAGATATTCGGGACGGCTTTGTCACGTTTTGGGATATATCGGAAGCGACGGGCACGGTGTGACAGGCATTGAAAAGGCCTTTGACGGGATCTTGTACACCGGAAAATATGCAAGTGTTTCATATGTTTCGGATTCAAAGGGACGGATGATAGAGGGACTCGGAACAAAGACCGACAACGCCGAAACAAAAAGTGCCGTAACGCTCACAGTTGACAGCAGGATACAGACCGTTGCCGAGCAGGCCACCGAAAACATCGGACGCGGAGCGGCGGTTGTGCTGGAAGTCAGAACGGGCAAGCTACGTGCGGTGGTCAGCCGACCTTTTTTCGATCCCGATAACGTATCGCAGTCACTCGGTGACCCTTCGTCACCGCTCATTAACCGTGCGGCTTCGGCGTATAATGTCGGCTCGGTATATAAGCCGTGCGTTGCCGCCGCAGCACTCGAAAACGGTCTCGGTGACTATCGCTACCGTTGCACGGGCAGTATCACGGTCGACGGACATACCTTCAAGTGCAACCGCTCGGGCGGACACGGCGAATTGGGGCTCAAAGAGGCTTTGGCCGTCTCCTGCAACACCTATTTTTACACGCTCGGTCAAAGAATTGGTGCCGATAAGCTTTATTCCGTGACCAAGGCGCTTCGCTTCGGTGAAGCGACAGATTGCGGCGGAGGGCTTGTTTCCTCGGCAGGCAATGTGCCGTCGCTCGAAAAGCTAAAGGCTCTGCCGACCGAGCTTACCAACCTCACGATAGGGCAGGGAGATCTGCTGCTCAGTCCCATTGCCATGGCGGTGATGTATTCCTGCATCGTCTGCGGTGGCGAATACCGACTGCCGTATATTGTCCAAAGCGTTACCGACGGCACGACCGAAGCCAAATATTCACCGTCGCCTCCAACCGAGGTGTTCGGCTCCGAAACCGCCGATACGCTTAAGGAATACCTCATAAACGTGCTGACAAGCGGCACGGGAAGTGCGGCTTATTCCGAGAATATTGTCTCGGGCGGCAAGACCGGCACGGCTCAGACGGGATGGCTCGAAGACGGCCGAAGGGTCTTGAACGGTTGGTTCTGCGGCTTTTACGAGGGCAAAAGCGAGACCTATGCGGTGGTCGTTCTGAAAGAGGATGTCCGTTCGGGCTCGGCCGACTGTGCACCGATATTCAAAAAAATTGTCGGTGAAATGGCGGCTCTCGGTTTTTGATTTTTATATAAGGAGAAACTGAAATGACCGATATTGAAAGAGCAAGAGAATTTTTCAAAAAGGATGCTTATGCATC
Organism: uncultured Eubacteriales bacterium; assembly: GCA_964634675.1. GTDB lineage: Bacteria > Bacillota > Clostridia > Oscillospirales > Acutalibacteraceae > UMGS172. The sequence continues at coordinate 713 of CAZWLH010000052.1, read as the reverse complement.
CGAAATGACCGGTATCGAGATAGATGAAATAGGCGAAAACTACGCCAAGTGCAGTTTGACACTTGACGAACGGCACAAAAATGCCCTCGGCCATCCGATGGGCGGTGTAATGTTCACGCTTGCCGACTTCGTTTTTGCGGTTTCGACCAATTTCGACAAGGACTGTCCGACCGTTACCACGACAAGTCAAATATGCTACCTCGGTGCGGTGAAGGGACAAAGGCTGATAGGCGAATCAAGGCTTTTAAAGGACGGCAGAAGCATCTGCTTCTTTGAAATAACCGTGACCGACGAGCTCGGCAACAGGGTGGCGGTCATTACCACCACGGGCTCACATTTGAGATGACCGCAAAACAAAACGGCTCACCGTAAGGTGAGCCGTTTCACGCTTTGAAACAATAATTATTCTGCATCGTCGGCGATTTCGCAGTCGATGTAGTTTGCTTCGTCTTCCTCGGCGAGGAAACGTGTAACGAATACCGCGACACCGGCAACAACTGCGGCGGCGGCGACAATTGCGGAAATGATCCAAAGAATATGCTTTGCTTTCATAAATGTCACCTTCCTGTATTTTGTGGTAATATTATAACCCGAAATGCGTCAAATGTCAATATTTGAGCTCAATAATATCCAAAACCTAATAAAATTAAGGCAAATATTAATGTTATGATACAATAGATAGGTAACAAAAATAATAGAAAAAACAACTCAAA
>CAZWLH010000051.1:0-10605 GCA_964634675.1 uncultured Eubacteriales bacterium | reverse complement strand
TGAGTTGTTTTTTCTATTATTTTTGTTACCTATCTATTGTATCATAACATATTTTAACAATATTTCAAACTTTTGATTTTTTGTTGAAAAATTCATATATTAGTAGTAAAATATATCATATAAAATGGCTTTGTGTGTGCATTGGGCGGTAAAATGAGCAAAAAATATTGTAAATATCCGTGCTTTGTGTTAAAATAATTCCAACTAATGGCAGGTGATTTTTTGAGAGTCCTCGCAGTCGGAGATGTTTGCGGCAGTATCGGCTGCAAATTTTTAATGAAGGCTTTGCCCGAATTCAAACGAAATAACAAAATCGACCTTTGCATAGTCAACGGCGAAAACTCGGCCGACGGAAACGGTATCACTCCCATTTCGGCCGATATGCTCTATGCCGCAGGCGCCGATGTTTTGACCGGCGGAAACCACTCCTTAAGGCGAAGAGAGATCTTTTCCCAGTTTGAAAGCGATCCCTTTCTTTTGCGGCCGGATAATCTTCACACCTCAGGACCCGGTGTCGGATATGCCGAAATCGACCTCGGAATGCTGCGTGCCGCGGTTATAAACCTTGCGGGTCGGGTATATATGCCCGAGGCCGAGGATCCGTTTGCCGCCGCCGACCGTCTGCTGAAAAATGCCGAGCACAGCGGCATCAAAACCGTTTTGGTAGATTTTCACGCCGAAGCCACCGCCGAAAAGAAGGCCCTGGCATATTATCTTGACGGCCGTGTCTCTGCCGTTTTCGGCACTCACACCCATGTTGCCACCGCCGATGAGCAAATACTTCCGCTTGGGACGGGATATATTTCCGACATCGGTATGACCGGTCCCGACGATTCCATACTAGGCGTTAAGAAGGAGCTTTCGCTCGCTCGGATAAAGGACGGCGCCGCCGTGAAATTTCAGCTTGCCGACGGGCCGTGCCGACTTGACGGCTGTATTTTCGATATTGACAGGGAAACGGGACTTACCACGGCCGTTTCACGCATAGTTATTAAATAGTACATAGTCAGAAGGGCAGGTGCTTATGAATGATAAAAAGAACAGTGTGTTTGTGGCTGACGCTTCTTTTGCTTTTGCTTGCGGCCTGCAAAGCAAACACTCCTGCCGACAATACATCTTCCTCTCAAAGCGGCACCGCCGACACGGCTTTAAGCAGTCTTTCCCTGCTTTACAGTATGAGTGATTCGCTCAACCCTTATAAGGCCGAAACGCAGGCCAACCGCCGACTTTCCGCCTTGCTTTACGATTCATTGATACAGTTAGATACGAAATTTCAGCCGCGTCTCTGCCTTGCCGAAAGCATTGAGCTTAACGGCACCGAATGTACCGTAACGCTGCGTAGCGCCCGTTTTTCCGACGGTACCGCAGTCACCGCAGACGATGTCGTTTTTTCACTGAAGCGTGCATTGGAGGCAGAGCTGACCGCTTACGGCCGGTCGCTGGCAACGGTAAAAAGCTATAAGGCCGAGGGGCAAGCCCGTGTACTCATAACACTCTCTAAGGCCGACCCTTATTTCGCAAATCTTTTGACCTTTCCGATAATCAAAAGCGGAACCGACGAAAGGAAGGACGAAAACAACATCAGCTTGCCGCCGATAGGCTCGGGAAGATATATTTACGACACAGCTTCACGTTTGCTCAAAAGCAATCCCGACCATATAAACGGACAACCGACGGTCAACGAGATAAAGCTCATAAACGCTCCCGACGAAACGGTCGTCAAGTATAATCTTGAGGTCGGAAACGTGAGCATTTACTACACCGACCTTTCCGACGGCGTCATTCCGCCGATGTCGGGCTCTTCATCGTCGGTAAGGCTCACAGACCTTGTTTATCTGGGAATCAATCTTTCGAATAAGCACCTGAAAAATGCCGAGCTGAGGTACGCCCTTGCCTCGGCAGTCGACCGCACCGCCGTTTGCGACAGCGCATACTTCTCTTATGCCACGCCTGCGACCGGTCTTTTCAACGAGGCTTGGGAGGATTCAAGAGGACTTCAAAATTTAAGTTATACCCAAGATTCGGAAAATATTGTTGCGAATTTGAGTAAGATAGGTTATAATAGAAGGGATGAAGAGGGATTTTTCCTTGACAGCGACGGAAAAGCCTTCAAATTACGCCTTTTGGCCTATAACGGGAATGAGCGCCGCCTAAAGGCCGCAAAGCTCTTGTGTGAGCAGCTGGAGTCCTCGGGCTTCAGAACCGAACTTGTTTCGGTCGATTGGGATGCCTATATTTCGGCACTTGAGAGCGGAAGCTTTGAGCTTTACATTGCCGAGGTCAGCCTTCTTCCCAATATGGACGTGACCGAGCTTGTAACATCTAACGGCTCACTTTCCTTCGGAATACCCGATATTACCGCTTCAAATGAGCCGACCGACGGCAAAAAGCCCGAGGATACCTCGAAAACGGTGACGGACGGCGACTTTGGCACCGCCGATATTCCGACTGACGGCTCGGATGCCGTAACCGAAAAGGTATATTCTCTCGATGCGACCGTTTCGGGCTTTTATAAGGGCGAGCTTTCGATAGTCGATATAATCAACGCTTTCAACGCCGAAATGCCGATAATACCGATCTGCCACCGCTGCGGACTGACCGTCTGCTCTTCATCTGTCGGCGTTACCGAAATGTCATCCGTTTCCGATGTTTTCTTCGGAATTGCGAATATAAACAAAACAAAATAACGGAGGTAAGATATATGATCTGCTATGAAACCCGAACCGGAACCATTTCTCTTTCCGAGGAATACCTTGCAAAGCTTATCGGCAATGCGGCTTCCTCCTGCTTCGGTGTTGCCGGAATGGCACCCCACGGCAAGCAAAAGTTCCGCAATATCTTCTCTAAGAAGAACTATACCGAAAAGGGTATCAACATAACCGGTAATATCGATATGATAAATGTCGATCTTCATATTATCGTTGCTTACGGCATGAACATAAATGCTATTGCCAAGAGCATTACACACAAGGTCAAATATGTTGTTAACGAAGCCTGCGGCATTAACGTCGGCAAAGTGACCGTCAGAATCGACGGAATTAAAGAGTAATTTTGTTAAGGCAGATTTCTGCCGTTTAAGGAGTTGTTAGTTTTGATAAACGGAAACACTTTGCGTGATGCTTTACTGTCCGGCGCAAACAATATCATCAACTGCAAGCAGGCGGTCGATGAGCTTAACGTATTCCCCGTTCCGGACGGCGATACCGGCACAAATATGTCGATGACCATCAGTGCCGCCGCACGCGAGCTTATGCTTCTTGAGGGTGAGACCGCCGAAAAGGTTGCTTCGGTCAACGCTTCGGCACTTCTCAGAGGTGCAAGAGGTAACTCGGGAGTTATTCTTTCGCTCTTGTTCAGAGGCTTTGCAAAGGGTCTTAAGGGCAAGGAATATATGGATTCCGAGGGTCTTGCCGAAGCTATCCGTCTCGGCGTTGAAGCAGCTTACAATGCCGTTATGAAGCCGACCGAGGGTACCATTCTCACGGTCGCACGTGTGGCTTCGGAATATGCCGCAGCCGCTCTTACGGAAGGCAAGAATGTCGTCGAGGTGTTCGAGGCTATGCTCGACGGAGCACGCAAGGCACTTGACGAAACCCCCGAAATGCTTCCCGTTCTCAAAAAGGCCGGTGTTGTCGATGCAGGCGGCCGTGGCTTTGTCGTTATACTCGAGGGTATGCTGTCGGTCATTCGCGACGGCAAAATGATAGAAACGGCCGAAGTCGCTGCCGTTTCATCCCCTGCCTCGGCACAGCGTAACGCCGCAGGTGAGGCCGAAGCGGATATCACCTTTACCTATTGCACCGAATTTATCGTTAAGCGTGATTCGGCCGATAAGGATCCCAAAACGCTCCGTGCATATCTTGAAACCATCGGTGACTGTGTCGTTGTTGTCGATGATGATGAGATCATAAAGGTTCATGTCCACACCGACCACCCCGGTAATGCCTTTGAAAAAGGACTTACCTTCGGTCAGCTCATAAATATGAAGGTCGAAAATATGCGCGACCAGCATGAGCGTGCCAAGCATGATGCCAAGAGCGAGGCTCCCAAGACCGCCGCTCCCGCTGCTCCCGAAAAGGCCGAGCCGGTCGAAATCGAGAAGGACTTCGGCTTTGTTGCGGTTGCCGCAGGTGAGGGTCTGCATGAGCTGTTCTGCGACCTCGGTGCCGATAAAATCGTTTCGGGCGGACAGACCATGAACCCGAGCACCGACGATATTCTCAATGCGATCGAGCAAACTCCCGCCTCAACCGTTTTTGTTTTACCCAACAACAAGAACATCATTATGGCGGCAGAGCAGGCTGTTCCTTTGAGCACACGTAAGGTTATCGTTCTGCCCACACGCACCATTCCGCAGGGTATTTCCGCTATGCTTGGCTTTGATCCCGACAGCGATGCCGATACCAACGCAATAAATATGCAAAAGGCATATGCAAACGTTCAGACAGGACAGGTCACCTTTGCCGCACGTGACTCCGACTATGACGGCAAGCAGATCAAGAAGGGCGAGCTGTTGGCTCTTGCCAACGGTAAGGTTTCCTTTACCGAGACCGACCTTGAGAAGAGCGTGCTGAAGCTTGCCAAGAGCCTCAGCACACGTGAGACCGCATTTATCACGCTTATTTACGGTGAGGACGTCACCGAGGAGCAGGCTTCTGCGGTTTGCGATGCCTTGCAGGAGAAAATGGGCAGTGATGTTGAAGTAACGCTTGTAAACGGCGGCCAGCCTGTTTACTATTTCATTCTTTCGGTAGAATGATATGAAAGCCTCAGACAGTATAAGATTTGTAAAAGGCGTCGGCGAAAAACGCTCCGAGCTGTTCAGTCAGCTCGGAGCGGAGAGTGTCGGCGCTCTTTTGCGCCTTTATCCGAGAAGCTATATCGACCGTTCACACCCGTTGAAGCTCAGGGAAGCTCCGTTTGACCGCCCCTGCTGTATAAAAGCCGCCGTCGCAAGTGAGGTGCGTGAAATATATATCCGTCAAAGGATGGTCATTTATAAATTCTTTGCCAACGACGGTGAGGAAAACGTTGAAATAACACTTTTCAACCGCAAATGGGCGGCCGAAAGGCTTGAATTCGGAAAGGAATTTTTATTTTACGGTACGATGAGCCGCAAGCTTTTTTCGTGTGAGATGTCATCTCCCGAAATATATGACATAAATGAGCAGACGGTCTGCCCGATATATCCGCAAACCTCGGGGCTTAACTCAAAGACGATCGCCAAGGCAGTTGAAAACGCTTTGTCGGTATTCACTCCCACTGACCCGTTACCCGAAGAAATTTTGAGTGAATACGATCTTGTACCGCTTAAAGAAGCCTTGAACGGAATTCACCGTCCGCAAAGTAAGGCCGAGCTGAATGCCGCTCGCAAAAGGCTAATTTTCGAGGAGCTGTTCTTTTTGCAGGTAGGCATACTTTTTCAAAAAAGCTCACGAAGCGCCCATACCCCGGTAAGAATAACCGATTCGGCATTGCCCGAATTCAAATCGCTTCTTCCCTTCACTTTAACCGATGCTCAGCAAAGGGCGATATCGCAAGCGCTTTGCGATATGTCGTCGGGACGGCCTATGTCACGGCTGATTCAGGGTGACGTCGGCTCGGGCAAGACCGCCGTTGCCGCCGCCCTGAGCTTTTGCGCCGCCAAATGCGGTTGGCAAACCGTTATAATGGCACCGACCGAGGTATTGGCGACCCAGCACTTTAAAACCTTTAACTCACTGCTCAAGGACACCGGAATATCTACGGCCCTGCTGACCGGCTCGGTCACAAAGGCCAACAAAAAGAAAATAAAGGCCGAAATCGAAGAGGGCGGTGTCGATATCGTCATCGGCACACACGCCGTGCTTCAGGATGACGTCAAATTCGACCGACTCGGTCTTATCGTCACCGACGAGCAACACCGCTTCGGCGTAAAGCAGCGCACCTCCCTTATTTTCAAGGGCAACGAGCCGCATATGCTTGTTATGTCGGCAACTCCGATACCTCGCACTATGTCGCTTATCTTTTACGGCGATCTTGACATAAGCATAATCGACACCCTGCCCAACGGACGTCAGCCGATAAGCACCTATCTCATTGACTCATCTATAAGAAAGCGTGCCTTCGGATATATCCGTGACCATTTGGACAAGGGTCGGCAGGGCTATATCGTCTGCCCGATGGTCGAGGAAAACGAGACCGCCGATCTGCAATCGGCCGTAAAATACTATGAAGAAATAAGCTCAGCCGATTTTAAGGACTATAAGGTAGGACTTTTGCACGGAAAAATGAAACCCAAGGAAAAGGATGCAGTAATGAAGGCCTTCTCAAGCGGTGAGCTTCAGCTGCTTGTCAGCACCACCGTTATCGAGGTTGGAATAGACGTTCCCAACGCCGTTATTATGCTGATAGAAAACGCCGAGAGGTTCGGACTCAGCCAGCTTCATCAGCTCAGAGGGCGAATCGGCAGAGGTCGGTACCGTTCGACCTGCATACTGCTTTCCGACCGAAAGCACGCTGACGTTTCCAAGCGCTTAAAGCTTATGTGCTCGACCAACGACGGCTTTAAAATCGCCGATGAGGATCTGCGTTTAAGAGGTCCGGGTGACTTTTTGGGCAAGCGGCAACACGGATTGCCAAAGCTAAAAATCGCCGATCTTTCCGAGGATATGGAACTTTTCAGAGCCGCGGGAAACGCCGCCCGTCGCTTGTATGAAAGCGATCCGGAGCTTAAGCTGCCTCAAAACGCCTGCCTTAAGGAGGAGGTCGCAGAGCTTTTCAAAACCGCCGAGACCTATGGCTATAACTGATTCGTAAATATAAAGCGGAAGCGGTACTCAGCTGTTTCCGCTGTTTATGTATTCGGTAGGCGAAACGCCCGTTATCCTCTTAAATACGGTGCTGAAATAGTTTTGATCCTCAAAGCCGACGGCAAGCGCCGCCTCCTTTACCGTGGCGCCGCCCTTCAGTATTTCGGCCGAATACCGCATTTTCAGACGGTTGAAATACGACAACACTCCGACACCTGCGTAATACGAAAAGGTCTTTTGAAGACCTATCTCGCTCATATTGCAAAGACGTGCAATAGCCTTGACCGACAGTCTTTTTTCAACGTTTTCATTCATTACGGCCACTATTCTCGAATAGTTCAACGCCCTTAACGACTCGGAGCGGTCGGCTTTAGGCAACGGATAAAGCAACACAAGCAGCAGCTCAAGCCGTTTGATATATTCGAAATGTCGGTCGTCAGAGCTTTTCAAGGAATCTATCCAAAGCTTGCGGAGAATATTGAAATGCTCGCAGGCAGAGCGGTAAGCGGCGTTGACCTCGTTAATGTCAAGCTCACAGACCGTGTTTGTTAAGCTCGGAATGTTCTCGCCCGAAAAGGTGAAAACCGTCACCTCTGCAAAATCATTGCCCGTTACGGTTATGTTATGAAACTGCATCGGCGGATGAAGGATCGCCTGCCCCGCGCAAAGCTCGAAAATGTCACTGTCGGCGGCAACGCTGATCTTACCCGAATTCACACACACCAGCTCCCAAAAATCGTGCGTTTCGCCTTTAAAGCGGTATTCTGGCTCGAACTTTTTTGAATATGTCGTGTATAATTCGGTTATTTTAGGTGTTGAACCTACTGAAAAGGACTGCATTTGATCTGCTCCTGTTTATATAAAATCAAAGATTAAATATATAATATCACATATAAAATCGCTTGTAAATAGGGTAAAATCAGGTTATACCGATTTTCCCAACATAAAAATCTTTAATTTTATATCGGAGGAATACCTATGAAGCAATACACAGTTGCGGTCATCGGTGCAGGAAGCCGAGGCACCGTTTATACTGATATTATGTCAAATATTCCCGAAAAATTCAAGGTAGTCGGCGTGGCAGAACCGATAAAAGAACGCCTTGAATACATAAAAGAAAAGCACAGCATAGCCGAGGAAAACTGCTTTGAAGGTTGGGAGCAAATGCTCGCCGCCAAAAAAATCGCCGACATTGCGATAATCTCGACTATGGACCGTATGCACATCGAGCCGTCGATAAAGGCTCTCGAAGCCGGTTATGACCTTTTGCTCGAAAAGCCGGCGGCTCCGACTCCCGAGGAATGTGCCGCGATACTGAAAAAAGCCAAGGAATGCGGACGTAAGATAATCGTTTGCCACGTTTTGAGATACACACCGTTCTTTACAAAGCTCAAAAAAATCATCGACGACGGCATTTTGGGCGATGTCATTTCGATAGAGCACATAGAGGGTGTCGGCAATCTCCACCAAAGCCACAGCTTTGTAAGAGGCAATTGGGGCAACAGTGAACGCTCATCCTTTATGCTGTTGCAAAAATGCTGTCACGACCTCGACATTCTTCAGTGGCTCTTAAGCAAGGATTGCCGCAAGATACAGTCCTTCGGCTCACGCACGTACTTCCGTGCCGAAAACGCTCCCGAAGGCGCTCCCGAGCGTTGCTCCGACGGCTGTCCGCACGCCGACACTTGCTACTACAACGCCGTAAAGCTTTATTACGATGACAAAAACAACCTTTGGTTCCGAGAGGCGGCCGCACAAAAGCACCGTCCGACCGATGAAGAAATGCTTGAGGCACTTCGCACCACACAGTTCGGAAAATGCGTTTTCCGTTGTGACAACGACGTTGTCGACCACCAGACCGTTAATATGGAATTTGACGGCGGAATAACCGTTTCCATGACCATGTCGGCCTTTACAAAGGGCGGCCGTAGAGTGCACATAATGGGCACAAAGGGTGAACTTAATGCCACAATGGGTGCACCGGCCGACAAGGCCTTTGAGCTTTTCGATTTTGCGACCCGTGAATACCGTTATCTTGATGCCGAAATAGCCGTTTCGGGTGACAGTATCGTAACGGGACACGGCGGCGGCGACAGCGGAATAGTCGATGCCCTTTACCGCTATATGACCGATGAGCTCGATGCCTCCGACGTCAGCGAGATAGGCGTTTCCTGCCGCAACCATATGCTGGCCTTTGCGGCCGAGGATTCACGCCTGAGCGGCACGGTCATCGATTTCGGCGAATACCTCGAGAAATATATGTAAGGCTGACTTAAAGTCAGCCGAAACTTGGCATTTTCACTCCTTCACCTCCGGCAGACCGGCGATGCTTGTGAGCAGGGAAACCACGCCCGAAAGCAGTGCGGTGCCGAAAACGGCAAGCCAACCGACGTCGGCAACTCCGACACCGATAGGTATCATCGAAACCGCGGTCTGTGCCGTGGTCTTGACGGCTCTGATGCCTGCCGCCTTGAACCATTTCGAGTGCTTTTTAAACCAAGCCTTCATTTTTAACACCTCCTTATTTGTGATAATCCTCAAGGTCGTCGATCCTGTGATTGGCGACCTTGATTTCTTCGTTTATGACCGCTTCGTGCTTTTCAAGCTTGTATACACGCTCGATAACACTGTTGTGCCGCTCCACCTTTTGCTCCAACTGAGCTATGCGGTAGTTTGAAAGCCGGTTTGCGGTCAGTATTCCGCAAAGCGAACCGCCGAGAGTGCCGATGAGCGACAGCACCGCAACAAGAATCGTATCGTTCATTTTTTATACTCCTATCATTTTCTTCCACGTCGCGGAACCTACACAACCGTCGGCGGTAAGCCCGTTTGCCCTTTGCCATTCCTTGACGGCCGTTTTCGTGGCGTTTCCGAACTTTCCGTCGGCCGTTACTCCGACCGTCTTTTGGATAAGTGCGGTGAGGCTTTTGTATTTGTAGAGAATACGCTTTTTGCATACTGCCTTTTTAGCCACAGCCTCACATTCACTGCCCCATTTGCCGTCGGCTCCGTATTTCGGAACATCGAAACCGTCTTTAATAGCCGCTTTCTGCCATTCCGATACAGAAAGCATCTGCGAACCGCCGCCGAAGGTGGTACGCTTCAACTGAGCCTGTCCGTACCAAAACGCCTTTTTGTCACGTGTGTCGATGTGGACAAAGAAGCCGTCGGCCGCCGTCTCATAAAGTCCGATACCCTTTATGCCGATGCTTTCGGCGTATTTTGCCACTTCCGAAGGTGCCACACCCGAAACCTTGATATCTGCCGCCTTGCCCTCGGTGTGCTTTGAACCGTAAGCACCGCCCACCGCCTTGTTGTGAACGGGGCAACGGTATCCGCTGTTGACGACTACCGCCGCACCGAAACGGTCTCTTATCGACTGACAGTACTTTACAAGCTCCGTATCGATAACAGTCTCGTTGCAACAGTTCTTGCCCTTGCAGGCGAACTCCTCAGAGCCGAAATTTGCGCTGAGCTTTAAGCTTTCTCCTTTTTTATATCTGTTTATCATTATCCTTTTCTCCTTCCCCGTACTGTCCGTTTATTACCGCGTCGATTTCGGCAAGGTCGCTTTCCTCCAAAACGCCCTTTTCAAGCCACCCGGCGGCATTGAGTATTATCTTGTAATCGGCCATTTTGCCGACCGCCTTGATAAGTCCCGATTTTATAAATTCCTTTAAACTGAACATTTAAACATTACCTCCCAAACCGATAATTGCCTGCTGTAATTCTTCGAATGCCTTGTTAATGTCACGGTTGTACTACAAGGTCGTGAAAGAGAAAGACCGCAGTTACTACGAGGTTTACAGCCTGC
>CAZWLH010000050.1:0-10677 GCA_964634675.1 uncultured Eubacteriales bacterium | reverse complement strand
TTATCAATATTAAAACAGTTGCCGAAAGAAGGGAAAATATGTTGTGGTTCAGAGCGCCCGAAAAGGTCTACATTAAGAAGGGCTGTCTGCCCGTTGCTCTTGATGAGCTTAAGAACGTTATGGGCAAGAAGAGAGCATTCATCGTTACCGACAGCTTCCTCTATCAGAACGGTTATACTAAGGCTATCACCGATAAACTTGATGAAATGGGCATCGTTCATACTACCTTCTTCAACGTTGCTCCCGACCCGACACTTGCTTGTGCCAAAGAGGGTGCCGCTCAGATGACTGCTTTTGCTCCCGATACAATTATCGCTCTCGGCGGCGGTTCCGCAATGGATGCCGCTAAGATTATGTGGGTTATGTATGAGCATCCCGAAGCCGACTTTATGGATATGGCTATGCGCTTCATCGATATCCGTAAGCGTGTATACACCTTCCCGAAGATGGGCGAAAAGGCTTACTTCATCGCTATCCCGACCTCTGCCGGTACCGGTTCCGAGGTTACTCCGTTCGCCGTTATCACCGACGAGCAGAGCGGCGTAAAATATCCGTTGGCCGACTATGAGCTTCTCCCCGATATGGCTATCATCGACACCGATTTCCATATGAGCGCTCCGAGAGGACTTACTGCCGCTTCCGGTATCGATGCCGTTACCCACGCTCTTGAGGCTTATGCTTCTATTATGGCTACCGACTATACCGACGGTTTGGCTCTTAAGGCTCTTAAGACTATTTTCGAATATCTCCCGAGAGCTTATGACAACGGTCAGGTCGATGTCGAAGCAAGAGAGAAGATGGCTAACGCCGCTACTATGGCAGGTATGGCTTTCGCTAACGCATTCCTCGGTGTTTGCCACTCTATGGCTCATAAGCTCGGTGCTTTCCATCATTTGCCCCACGGTGTTGCCAACGCACTTATGATCGAAGAGGTTCTTCGTTTCAACGCCTGTGAGACCCCCGTTAAGATGGGTACATTCTCGCAGTACGACCATCCGCATACCCTTGCTCGCTATGCCGAGGTTGCAGATTATCTCGGACTCGGCGGCAACAACAACGAAGAGAAGCTTGAAAACCTCATCAAGGCTATCAACGACCTTAAGGAAAGAGTCGGTATCAAGAAGACCATTAAGGATTACGACATCGACGAGCAGAAGTTCCTCGACGAGCTTGATGCAATGGTCGAACAGGCATTCGATGACCAGTGCACTGGTGCTAACCCCCGTTATCCGCTTATGTCCGAAATCAAGCAGATGTACCTCAACGCATACTACGGCGAGCATTTCAAGGAGGGCGCAATGCCCACCGCCGCCGATTTCGAGCAGTTTACTCAGAACGGCGTAAAATCCGCTTACCGCAAGGGCAAGAAAGCTTAATTTAACAGGAGGTCAGAATTATGGAAAACTCAACCGTTATTTACAACGATAATTCCAAGGTTATCTATCGCCAGGGTGACAAGTGCATCAAGGTTTTTGATACCAACTACTCCAAGGAAGACGTTCTCAACGAGGCTCTTAACCAGGCTCGTATCGAGAACCTCGGACTCAACACTCCGAAGCTCTATGAAGTCACTATGATCGAAGGCAAGTGGGCAATAGTTTTCGACTATATTCCCGGAAAGACCCTTCAGCAGCTTATGGATGAGGATCCCGACAATATGGACAAGTATCTTGACCTCTTTGTCGATCTTCAGCTTGCAGTTCACTCCAAGGAGTGCCCGCTTTTGAAGCGCCTTAAGGATAAGATGAACTACAAGATCACCTTGACCGACCTCGATGCAACTACCCGTTATGAGTTGCACACCCGTCTTGAGTCTATGCCCAAGCACAACAAGGTCTGCCACGGCGACTTCAACCCATCCAACATCATCATCACCGATGACGGCGTTCCTTACATCATCGACTGGGCTCACGTAACCCAGGGTAACGCTTCGGCCGACGTTGCAAGAACATATTTGCTCTTCAACCTTGCCGGAAACAAGGATCTTGCCGAGAAGTATCTCGACCTCTTCTGCAAGAAGAGCGATACCGCTAAGCAGTACGTTCAGAAATGGCTTCCGATCGTTGCCGCTTCGCAGTCGGTCAAGGGCAAGGAACAGGAGAGAGCATTCCTTCTTTCTTGGGTCGATGTTGTCGATTACGAATAATCACAATTTAGTTTGATTAAGAACATACCTCCGAGTATTCGGAGGTATGTTCTTTGCATAAAAAACCGTTCCGCAACGAGTGCGGAACGGTTAAATTAAAAGCTTTTATCAATATCTTCCGTCAGAGCCGAAGAGCTTGATCTTACGCTCAACTACCTGCTTAACGGCCTCAACGGCACCGGGCATAAGCTTGGTATAGCCCAAATTCTCTGACCAATTGTCGTGAATATACTTGCAAAGTGCGGTGTTGATGTCGGTGAAAATGTTGACCTTGGAAATGCCGTTTGCAATAGTGTTCTTGAAGTCATCGTCGGAAAGACCCGAACCGCCGTGAAGCACGAGCGGAACCTCAACGACCTCGGCGATCTCACGAAGACGTCCGATATCAAGGACGGGCTTCTGCTTGTAAACGCCGTGAGCGGTACCGATGGCAACTGCCAAGGCATCGACTCCGGTGGCTTCGGCAAAATCCTTTGCCTGTGCGGGATCGGTATAGATATTGCCGTCGGCGGCGTTTGCATTGGAGCCGACGTGTCCGAGTTCACCCTCAACGGTGATGTTGTTTGCGTGGGCGAGCTTTACGACCTCGGCCAAGGAGCGCTTATTTTCCTCATAGGGCTTTGCGGAACAGTCGTACATAACCGAAGTAAAGCCGAGCGAGATAGCCTCCTTTACACGCTCGAGTGTGAGACCGTGGTCGAGGTGGAGAACAACGGGAACGGTTGCTTTTTCGGCCATGGGCTTAAGCATTGCGGCGAGCTCGGTTAGCTCGGAGCAATTAAGAAGAACCTCGGCACTGCCGATGATAACGGGTGCACGCAGCTCCTCGGCGGCGGCGATAACACCCTTTGCCATTTCGAGGTTAACTGTGTTAAAAAGACCTACGCCGTATTTGTTTTTCTTGGCATCAGCCAAAACATCTTTGAAACTTACAAGCATTTTAAAATTTCCTTTCATATTTTTCCTTAATTTTAAGTCTTTTACGGCGAAATGTAAATGGATTATTTGACACGATATGAATATATCGAAAGTATCGTTAAAACTCGGTATATATCAGTCGGTCACACTGTTCGGGAGAATACTGCCAGTTGTCGATGTGACCGCTTTGTATGAAGTATTTTATCGGGCGTGATATGTTTTCAGACAAAAACGAATCTATTATTATCAGCTTGACCTTCATTTTTTCGGGTAGGATGCTTTTGATATATACGCTTGTTTTTTGACCCGGCCTCACTCCGTCTCTTATTTCGGCTAACCCCGCAAGATTCGGGGTTAGCTCAACAAAAACTCCGTAGTCCTCGACCGAACGTATGATACCCGGCACCGTTTCGCCTTGTGTGAAGCAGTCGGCGTTTTCCTGCCAAGTGCCGAGAAGCTCCTTTTGGCTTAAGGTTATTTTATCACCGATAATGCTTTTGACTATTACCGTGATGTCGTTGCCGCATTCGAAACGGTCTTTTGGGTGGGATATTCGAGATACCGAGATATTGTCGATCGGCAGCAGTGCTATAATACCGCAGCCGATATCGCAGAATGCACCGAAGCTCTCCAAATGCGTTATTTGTGCAGGGATTATATCACCCGGTCTTAAATTTTTGATGTACTGTTCTTTGCAGCGTTCCTGTGATTTTTTGCGCGAAAGCAAAGCAATGCGGTGTCCGTCCTTGTCCTCCGTAAAATCTTCGATAATAAAGCTGACAGGCTTTCCGACTCTTGATATTAGCGCAATGTCTCTCACGGTTCCTTCGGCTATGCCGATAGCTCCCTCGGTTCTCGGTATTACGCCCTTCATTACTCCTAAGTCGACTGTAAGATTGTGTGCGTTGTCGCAGGACGATACAAAAGCTTCGACCGTTTCACGGCTTTCGGCGGCCTCCTCAAGACCTTTTCGGCTTGACAGTATACGTCTGTTCCCGATAGCGGTAAATAAACGGCCCTCAGGCATAAAGCTTCTTTGCATTTTTCTTCTTACCTTTCTTAAAGCTCCGAAAAACGGGGCTTTTTATTTTTCCGTATTTAATTTATATGTAAAAGAACGCCTTAATTTGACTTATATTTAAAATTTTTCGAAAGGTTGCATAACGGTTGCTTATTTAAGGACAACGCTTGAAGTTTTTTTCTCTCTTTATGAAAGGGGCTGAGTTATTTGTCACTCACTAAACGCGAAAAAGAATTTTGCGGGTATTATGCCGCGTGCCGAAACGGCCGTGAGGCAGCCGCAAGAGCCGGCTTTGCCTTTCCCGAACGTTCGGGAATGCGATTGCTCGACAGGGAAAGCATAAGGCTTGAGATCGAAAGGCTTACTAAGGAAAAGCAAGGCTTTATGACCGCCGCCGACGGTCTGAGAAGAATTGCTTTTGGCTCGGTTGCCGATGCCGTCAGGCTCGCTTTTGGAGAGCCTGCACTTGATCCCGAGCTTCTCGACCTTTTTATGGTATCCGAAATCAAAAGAACCGAAAAGGGAGTTGAACTTAAGTTTTTCGACCGAATAAAGGCTCTCGAGGCCTTGGCAGAGGCCGACAACGTGTCGTACGGTGCAGATACCTCACAGTTTGTCGAAGCAATATTCAAGGGTGCTTCGGCAATAGGCAAAGACCGAGGTGATGAGGATGAATTTTAAGCCCTTTTCAAAAAAACAGCTTGCAACACTCTGCTGGTGGGGACCCGACAGTCCTTACCGCGACAGAGATGCCGTTATTTGCGACGGAGCCGTAAGAAGCGGAAAGTCGCTCTGTATGTTCGTTTCATTTATAACTTGGGCAGGATGCAGCTTCCGAAACGCGTCTTTTGCCATATGCGGACGCACTGCGTCATCGGTAAGGCGCAATTAGTTGCAGCCATACCTTCCGGTACTGCAGGACCTCGGTCTTAAGTGCCGCTATAAGATGTCACAGGCAAAGGTAACGGTCGAAATGAACGGCAGAGAGAATACCTTTTGGATATTCGGAGGTAAGGACGAGGCTTCGGCTTCGCTGATACAGGGTATGACGCTTTCGGGCGTTATGTTTGATGAGGTTGCGCTGATGCCGCGCTCCTTTGTTGAACAGGCGCTTGCAAGATGCTCTGTTGAAGGCTCAAAGTTTTGGTTTAACTGCAATCCGTCGAATCCTTCACATTGGTTCTATAACGAGTGGATAAAGAAAGCAGACTCTAAAAAGGCTTTATATCTCCACTTCACAATGAAAGAGAACCCGTCGCTTTCCGAAAAAATGCTTGCGAGGTATGAGAATATGTATTCGGGTGCCTTTTATGAACGTTTTGTCAAGGGAAGATGGGTGGCGGCCGACGGTGCGGTTTACCCGATGTTTTCGGAACGGTGTATGGCAGAATGCCCAACGCAGTGTACACGCTATTATATTTCGTGTGATTACGGCACCGTGAATCCGGCATCGTTCGGACTTTGGGGCGAATCCGACGGTATTTGGTACAGAATGGAAGAATACTATTGGGCTTCACGGCGTGAGGGTGCTCAGAAAACCGATGAGGAATACTATTCGGAGCTTAAAAAGCTTGCGGCAGGGCGTAATATTTCGGCGGTGATATGCGACCCGTCGGCCGCATCCTTCATAACCCTCATAAAAAGGCGGCAGGAGTTCAAGGTGATTCCTGCAAAGAACGATGTGCTTGACGGTATACGCCGTGTTTCCGATGCGCTGAACAGCGGAAAAATCAAAATTTGCCCATGCTGTACCGATGCGATACGTGAGTTTTCACTTTACCGTTGGGACGAAGGCTCCGTTAAGGACTGTCCCAAAAAGGAAAACGATCACGCAATGGACGATATCAGGTACTTCGTTTCAACGGTACTCTACCGTTCTGTACCTGCAAGTGTTGCAAAAGCTGCTATCAGAGGCCGATAACGGACTCGGAAAGGAAAATAATGGGTGCGAAAATAATGATTAAAAGCAATAAATCGGCCTACGGTATACTGACCGACAGGGCATCGGGAAATCCTTATTCGGCGCTCGAACGCCACCGACCGCTCACAAAGCCCGAGTTTGCGGTTTTCGACGCGATTCGCGAGGCTGTGCCGATAGTCGGAGCCGCTATTGATAAGATAATCAGGCTTGTCGGTAGGTTTGAAGTCGAATGTGAAAGCTTGGCTGCTCAAAAAGAGCTGAAAGAATTTTTGAAAACGGTGCCGACGGAAATGTGCGGCAGGGGTATCAACAGCTTTGTTACCGCATATTTGGACAGTCTGCTTATGTACGGCACGGCGGTCGGCGAGATAGTATGCACCGCCGAAGGCAATATTGCAGGACTTTTTAACGCTCCGCTCGGCGGTCTTGAACTGATAAAGGAAAGCGACCCCTTCAGCTTTACCGTTGCGGTGAGACGGGAGGGCGGAAGGCTTACTCCAATAAAGTATCCCGAGCGTATTCTTGTCACTACCGCAAATCCTACCGCCGACCGACCCGAGGGCAGATCTGTGCTTGACGGCCTGCCGTTTGTCACGGGAGTACTTCTGAAAATTTTCGACAGTATCGGCTCGAATTTCGAAAGAGTAGGAAATCTCAGATATGCGGTGACCTATCGACCGTCCAACGAGTCGGATGCCGCCTTCGGTGCCGACCGAGCCGCCGAGATAGCTTCGGAGTGGTCGGCCGCTATGAGTGATAAGGAAACGGTAAAGGATTTTGTTGCGGTCGGCGATGTTGATATTAAGGTAATCGGCGCTGACAGTCAAATGCTCGACTGTGAGGTGCCCGTAAGGCAGATGCTTGAGCAGATAGTCGCAAAGCTCGGAATACCCCCGTTTATGCTCGGTCTTTCGTGGTCAAGCACCGAAAGAATGTCGGCACAGCAGGCCGACGCACTTACGAGTGAGCTTGAATACTACCGAGAGCTTTTGAACGGAGTCATCGAGCGTATTTGCAGAGCTTGGCTCAAAAGTCGGGGCTATTATTGCAAATTAAACATTGTCTGGAACGATATAACACTTCAGGATGAGGTCGATGAAGCAAGGGCAAGGCTTTTGCGAGCACAGGCCGCTCAGCTTGAAGCAAAGGAGGATATCTCTGAGTGAAAAACGGAAATATTGAGGATTTCGGCGTGCCGTCGGCAGAGGAGACCGAGCTCATAAACGGTTATACACGGCGAAAATTTGCGCCTGATGAGCTTTATGCCTTTTCGGTCGTGCTTTGCGATAACGACATTGACCGTGATTTCGAACGCTTTACCGACAGTGCTTTGGAAAAGCTTGCCGAGCTTTTTGTCGGAAAAACCGGTATCTTCGACCATTCTCACAAGGCCGAAAATCAGTGTGCAAGGGTATTTTCGGCAAGAGTTGAGTGCGAAAACAGAAAAAATAGGGTAGGCGAACAGTATAAAAAACTGCTTGCAAGAGCCTATATGCCCAAAAGCTCACTCACCGACGAGCTGATACTCGGTATTGAGTCGGGCATAAAAAAGGAAGTCAGTGTCGGCTGCTCAATGGGCACCTCGACTTGCTCGGTATGCGGAAGTCCGTTCGGCGCCTGTCAGCACAAGAAGGGAAGAAGTTACCGCAAGGACGGTATCAAAAAGCTCTGCTATTTCGAGCTTTCCGAGCCGCTTGATGCTTATGAGTGGTCGTTTGTTGCAGTTCCCGCCCAACCTAAGGCAGGAGTTGTGAAAATATTCGGCGGTTCCGAAACGGTCGTCATCAACGGTATCGAAAAGAAGCTTGACGGAGGTGAAGTCGTTTTGACCGCAGAAGAAGCCGAATGTCTTAGATACAGCTTTGAGGAGCTTAAGACAACCGCCGACAAAGCAGGAGAATTTCTTAAAAGGAGAAAAGCGATGATAATCGAAATGCTTGCTCCCGACTGCACCGATGAGGCCGAGCGGCTTCTACTCAAAGCCCTTGAATCGCTCGAGTCGGACGAGCTTTTCCGGCTCTACGGCGAGGGCAAAGCCTTAACAGATGAACCCCGTTCTCAACTGTTTTGCAAAAATGACGGAAAAGCCGAAAAAGCATCAAATGAATTTTTTATGGTTTAATTTGAAGGAGGATATTTTATGAGTTTTGACAATATCGTACTTGAAAAGGGAATGTATGCACACCCGACCAAAAGCTTTTCGCAGATACTTGAGGAGATTGACCCTTCATCTGCTTATGTCGGCACCGAATACGAGGGACTCGATGCCTTCGGACGTCAGCTGAAACGCTTCGATATCAAGGTTTCGGGAGTCGGCTCGGACAGTGTTATGAAGTTCTTCTCAACGACACAGTCTGCGGCTCTTTTCCCAGAGTATGTTTCACGTGCAGTCAAGCAGGGAATAGAGGAGGCCAATATGCTGCCCTCGATCGTTGCGACCACCACCCATATCAACAGCCTTGATTACAGAACAATTGCTTCTGTTCCGACCGATGATGAAAAATCGCTCAAGCAGGTTGCTGAGGGAGCTTCGATTCCCGAAACAGTGGTTCACACTCAGGAAAGCCTTGTCAATCTCCACAAGAGGGGCAGAATGCTTGTCGCATCATATGAAGCACTTAAGTATCAGAAGATAGATCTTTTTTCGGTCACCTTGAGACAGATCGGCGCTCATATTTCACGTTCGCAGTTCGCAGATGCGGTCAATGTCCTTATTTCGGGTGACGGCAACAGTAATCCGGCCACAAAAATCAACACTTCCGCAAGCGGCACTTTGACCTACGGCGATCTTCTCAAGCTCTACGATCAGCTTGATCCCTATACGCTAAACCGACTTATTATGTCTCCCTCGACAATGCTTAAGGTTATGAGTCTCGATGAGTTTAAAAACCCGCTTTCGGGAATAAATTTCCAAGGCACGGGCAATCCCGGAAATCCGCTCGGTGCAAAACTTTTGCGTTCAAAGGCTGTCAGCGACGGTACAATAATCGGTCTTGATAAGTCCTGTTCACTCGAAATGGTGGTTGCAGCCGATGTCAATGTCGATTACGACAAGCTCATTGACCGTCAGCTTGAGAGAGCGGTCATCACCACTACCGCAGGCTTTGCGAAAATATTTACCGATGCCTCTGCGGTGCTCAAGATAGCCTAAGCCTATGAGCTACAGTGTAAGTATTGATAAAACGGTCGATATGTTTTTGACCCTTTCGGGTGAAAACGGTAAGGAGTACGGCAGAGTTTTCTGCCGTACCGCGGCCGAGACCGTTTCCGGATTTTTGAACAGCCGTGAGAAGCTTGCCGCTCACGATTCTGAAATATGCTATGCCGCCGCCTGCATAGCCTTTTACAGATATACTCTTAAAATTTCAACCGAGTCGGGAACGGTCAAGGCCGGTGATATCACAGTCACCGATTGCTCGGAAAAAACAACCGCTTCAGCCGAAAAAATGATGAATGAGGCGCTGAGAGCCATAGAACCTCTTTGCAAGCCGAAACGCTTTGCGTTTGTCGGTACAGGTGATAAAAAATGAATTTTGCAAAGAAATTTGAAGCCTTTTTAAAGGAATTCGGCGAACCGGTGACAGTGAGTATCGGAAATGAACAATATTCTGTGTTTGCTCAAATTCAACCGATGAGGTATAAAAACAAGCTTTATATCGAAAAGGTGCGAACCGAATTGGGCTTTAAGGACGGCGAGTGCTTGCTGTATTTAGGTCCGGCAAATCCGAACTTTTCGGGTCTTGAGATTTCTGTCGAAATATCTACCGAAACCGAAAAGTATGCCGTGTCAAGAGCAGATGCCATAAAGGTAGGAGGAAAAACGCAGTATATTTGGGCGGTACTTACTCCGAAGACGTAGGGAGGGTATTAAAAGTGAATTCAAGCGAAATTATCAACTGTGTGTGCAGTGCTTTGAAAAGCGCCTTGTCGGAGGTTGCGGTGATTACTGAATTTCCGGATAAGGCTCAGCATACGCCGCTGTCATCGCCGGTGATAACTGTCGGTATCAACGGTGTGACTGTGAAAAGCGAAAGCGCCGATATGCCTTATGTCAAGCAGAACAATGCCTTCGCAACGCTCAGTGTCGGCATCACACTGTGCTGTCCGAAAACCTATTCGGGACAGAGGTGCCACGAGCTGCTTGATTCGGCCGTGATCTCATTGTCTAAGGTCACTGCGGCTTATAATGTTATCGGTATTTCGTTTGGTGCCTTGAAATACAGCAGCTCTCTTGCGGCGCTTGTTGTCGAGGGCAGGGTATCGATCGGCGAAAGCAAGATTTTTTAAAAGCAGTTAACTTTCCTCCGAGGAATCGCCCTCGGGGGATTTTTATTTAGTCAAAATACCTCAATTCACGAAATTTAATGAGTTTTTTGAGTGCATTTCCTAAAAATTTCAAATTTTTTTAAATTTTTGGGATTTTCCTCTTTATTTTTTATGAAATAACTGATATAATATGACAGATACTTCAAGAATCTTGGAGTTCTCTGCTCTTTTCGGGGCAGACGGTGCCTTAAAAGCACCCCTTTAAGATGTTTAATATTTTTTAGGAGGATGATTCAACAATGAGTCACAAGTATGTCTACCTGTTCTCTGAGGGCGACGCTTCCATGCGTGAGCTTCTCGGCGGTAAGGGCGCTAACCTTGCAGAGATGACCAACATCGGTCTTC
>CAZWLH010000049.1:0-11002 GCA_964634675.1 uncultured Eubacteriales bacterium | reverse complement strand
TGAGTTGTTTTTTCTATTATTTTTGTTACCTATCTATTGTATCATAACATTTGATGCGCAATATTTAAGTTCAAGGCCAAGCAGTAATTAAACCGCTCGGCCTTGAATAAAATCAGTATGTTTTTCTCTTCTTGATGAAACAGGCAATTGTAAAGCAGGTTAAGCTTGCAAGCATCAACGCAAACCAATCCGAAACATTCGAGCTGTTACCGGTCGCAGGAGCACTCGGCGTATTATCCTAAGGTACGTTTGCAGCTTCAACGGTAAAGCTTGCGGTAGCGGTACCTCCTGCAGACACAATGCTTAAGGTATGCTCCCCTACGCTGAGCGTGGAAACATAGGATGCCTTAAGAGTTACGACAATGCTTCCCGACTTTGCGGTATAATTGCTTTCGTCGAGCGTTACACCGTCGGCCTCAACTCTTATGAAATCGGCAAATGCGGCGTTAGAGCGGAAGGTCAGCTCTTTATTTTCGCCGACAGTTACCTTTTGGGAGTTACCGTCGGTAATTTCGGGAGCAAGCTTCTTTAAAACAGCTTCGTCCTTTGAAATCTCGGTATTACCGTCCTTGTCGGCATAATACTTATCGCAGGCAGAGCAATACCAACAGTCGATATTACCCTCATTTTCTACCGTCGCCGGCTTTGCATCCAGATGTTTAAGTTCTTCTTTATGGTTTTTCGGGTCGGTCTCACTGTAAGGCTTGCCGCACACGGTGCATACCGCCTTATCCTTGCAGTTTGCAGTACCGCCCTTATGGTCGACAACTGTTACGGTTTTTTTGATCTCCATATTATAGGGTCGAACATCGTCCGGATTGAACGATAATACAAAGCTTACATTTACCGAACCGCCATCATGGTTATTCTCGACAACACATAAATAAGTTCCGTCTTCCTGCAACTGAGGTACCAATTCATCAAAATACCAACCACTCGGAAGTGCGACGGTAAACTTATAATCCTCACCTTTGCAAACGGTATCGTCACCGACTATGTCAATTGTCGGTAGCTTATACTTTGTGTCGTCCGGTTTGCCGCAAAAGTTGCACTTACGCCAAATGTATTCGCCGTCATTACCCCACGCACCCATTGCATAGAATCCGCGAAGAGTTATCGAAACGGAAGTTACATTTCCGGCAACTTGCTCTTTACCGGTAACACTGCCCGAAACTCTCAAATTCTTAATAGCTGCGCCTTCATTTACTAAACCGAAAAGTGCTTGATAGTTGGATTCGGGAGCGTAAATATAAAGACCCGATACGGTGTATCCGTCGCCGTCAAATGTGCCTGAAAAATCGAATCCGGTAGGAGGAGTAATAATTCCTATGGGAGTCCATTCCTTACCGGCAAGATTTATGTTATCGGCAAGCTTTACGGTTTTACCTTTAAAAGAATAAACGTCGTTGACAAGCTTGGCAAGTCCGGCAAGCTGTTCTGCGGTAGATATAGTATAGGAATCGGCACTTCGGTCGGAATCGTACCAAGAGGTATCGGCATAATCTATCCAATTGGGCAGCTTCCATTGGGCATAGAGCGTCTCAGTGCAGCCTGCGATTTCTTCAAAATAGTATTTATCGCCGTATTTATATGCATCGTCGGAGCCGTCTTTTTCGGTATTCCAACCGTTAAATATATATCCGTCACGTACTGGTACAGTATCGATAATATAATGGCAATCGCCTAAAACCGTATCGGGATAATGATCAACAAAGTTACATCCGCGACTTTACCGCCGTTAAAGTCATAGCGCAATATGTTTGCATCCGTCGCAAAAGCATTTAGCGGCAACAATGTACACACCATTACAACACATAGCAAAACACCGATAATTCTTTTTTCATTTTTGTTCTCCTTAAATTCTTGGGGTCGGTCATCAGTGTATTTCTGTCATTTCCGAAACATACTGTTTAAAATCACTCAGCATTTTTCTTCCGAGCATTCGGTAATCCATTCCGAGTGATTTTTCGATTTTCCGCTTTCTCCGATCGATCGGAACGTTATAAACATTAAGAATAGTGTTCATAGCACCCGATATTCTCGTTTCAAGCGGTGCCGAGGTCGAGGTTTTCATCAAGGTCGCGTACTCAATGCCCGAAACAAGCGTTTCTGCTTCGGCAAACATTTCGTCCGACCAGCCGACACAAAACTCAGCGAACACTATCTTCGCACGCTTTGCATCGTTTTTTCGAATAATGTCCAAAGGCTTCGGCAACGTATAAGCCGAGATGTAGATATCCCTCGCAATTTCGCTCTCCTCGCACATCGCCGCCATCGCAGTAAGCTCAAGACAGATGGCAGTGATAGCCGTTTCACCCTCGTTTACCGTTTCGGTCACGGTTTTCCAATGAAAGTCGGCAAGCATACCGATGAGTACGGCAAGAATGTCCTCCTTAGCCGGAAAATAGTGGGTAAACGTACCCGGACTTATCCCGAGTTCGGAGCACAGGGCTCTCGATGAGGTCGACGAATACCCTATCTCCAAAAACATTCTTGTAGCCGCCTGAATGATTTCAAGCCGAGTAAGATCCTTTTCTTTTCGGGGCATAATACACCTCCGCTTTCGTACTTGTACGATTATAACACGATAAAGAATAAAAAGCAAGGTGAATTTGCCGAAATTCTGGAAATTTCATCGAAATTTGTCGAAAAGCTTTATGACGAATCATAAATAAAAAACCGCTCAAAGCACTGCTTCGAGCGGAAATTCAGGTTATTTAAGCTGTGATACTGCATTACTTATGGTTTTTTCAAAGGCTTCCCTGCCGTATTCGTCGACCTGTGCCTTATTTTTCTCACCGTGGGTCAAACAGCCTGCGCCGCCGATGCAGCCGCCGATACAAGCCATACCCTCAATGAAATTGCCGTCAAGCACATTTTTGCTTTTCTTAAGCAACGCCACACGGCAGGCCTCGATTCCGTCACAAGCGACCGGCTTAAGGTCAAAATCGATATCCTGTTCCTTCAAGCCCTGAGCAACGGCATCGGACAAGCCGCCCGAGCGTGCAAAAATTCTGCCGAAATAGGAAGCATTGTCAAGCACGCCCTCGGGAAGTGTTGTGATATCAATATCACGACTGTCAAAGAGAGCCTGAAGCTCTTCAAAGGTCAGCACACAGTCGATATAAGGCTTAACGCTCTCAAGCTGAGCCTCGGCCTTTTTGGCAGTGCAGGGTCCGATGAAAACGATCTTGGCGTTTTCGGTCGTTTCCTTTATATACTTCGCCAAGGTAGCCATAGGTGAAAGGTTATGTGAAACATAAGGCAACAGCTCGGGGAACTGAGTTTTGACATATCTCACAAAGGCGGGACAGCAAGAGCTTGTAAGAAAGCCCTTTTCGGCAAGCTCCTTAGACTCGGCCTGAGCAACCATATCCGCACCCAAGGCAGCTTCGACAACGGTATAGAAGCCAAGCTCCTTAATACCCGAAATGACCTGTCCCAGCTTAGCATATGAGAACTGACTCGATATCGACGGAGCGACCATAGCATAAACCTTGTGCTTCTGATTGTTTTCGCTCTTTTTGATAAGGTCGATAACGTTAAGGATATAGGATTTATCGGAAATCGCACCGAACGGGCACTGATAAACACAGGCACCGCACTGAATACACTTATCGTTGTCGATTGCGGCGGCATTGTCGTGATTTATCGAAATAGCCTTAATCTTACAGGCGACCTGACAGGGACGCTTGCGGTTGATTATAGCGGAATAGGGACAAACCTTGGCACACTGTCCGCACTCAACGCATTTTGATTTATCGATATGAGCAACGTGGTTGTGGTCAAAGGAAATGGCTCCCCTCTTGCAAACATCCTCACAGCGGTGTGCAAGACAGCCACGGCAAGAATCGGTGACCTCATATCCTGCCGCAGGACACTCGTCACAGGCAATATCGACAACCTCGATAATGTTGGGATTTTCGGTATCTCCGCCCATTGCGAGCTTGACACGCTCGGACAAAATCGCACGTTCCTTATAAACACAGCAACGCATAGTAGAGGTCTTTCCGGGGACTATCGTCTTCGGAATATCAAGCACGGTTTCGAGCAGGGTATCGTTCCAAGCTCGGCGCGCGACCTCACGGAGCACCTTATATTTCAAATGCTGTATCTTAGTATCGAATTTTCTCAATTCTTCCCTCTCCTTAGACTAAAAATAGCTTACCTTTATTCGCTTGCCCATTTGCTTCAAGCACTTTGAAAGCTCCTCGACAAGGTTCATTTTTATACTGAAATTGATCGGCAGATCGGGGTTTTGATGTGCCGGATTTATCGCTCTGCCGACATAGAAATTGATGTCGGTGGCTTCTTCAAACAACAAACGGCTGATAAGCGATGCGCCGTCGTTTTGGAAGCTCCATTTTTCGTAAAGTGTGTTTTCTGCCAAATAGTCCTTTGCATATTCAAGCACACGGTTAACGGTTATGACACCCTCGGTCACAAGGTCAACACCCTCGATCTCTGCGGTCGGCGGAACATCGGAGGTCTCAAAATTAAGGCTTGCCTTAAGCGGCTTTCGCAGGTACTTTGCGGCAATAGAAGCAGTAGTTCCTCCGCAGACGATGTGCTTGCCTTCCTTCGAGAAGAACAGCGACATCATACGGTCGGCATCGTCACGCTTCGACGGAGGGCC
The DNA here is from genome assembly GCA_964634675.1 of uncultured Eubacteriales bacterium. GTDB lineage: Bacteria > Bacillota > Clostridia > Oscillospirales > Acutalibacteraceae > UMGS172. The sequence goes on along the minus strand of CAZWLH010000049.1, from coordinate 6,366 downwards.
GAAAAGAATATTCATAGGCTCCCTCTTACGTACTCTTACCACACAGGCGGTGGCATCGTCACCGGGTTTGCCGCCGTAGAGTCGGTCACACTCGTCGACAAGCATAGTCGAAAGTGTCTTTGCGGTATAGCCGACCGAAGCCAAGGCTTCGACAAAGGTCACTATCTCTTCCCTTTTCCAACCGAAGTTATATGCCATACCGATGCCGGCATGGGGACATCCGTCGCTCATTGCAACGAAGACATCGTTTTCCTGAAGCTTTAAAACCGATTTCAGTATTTTCTTACCGCCGATATTCATTTCGGTGGTCGGATAATCATAGTTCTGTCCGTCACGTATGACTATGACCTGCGGATTATCGTACTGAATTATCTCGGCAGTGAGATTATTCTTTAAATGTATTATCGTAAAGGTCGAATAAGCGACACCGCGAACCGAGCAAACAGGCAGAGTTGCGGCAATGGTCGAAACACAATCCTCAAGCGGGAGTCCCTCGGCAAGCATTGTCGAAATGATCTTTGAGGTCAGTGTCGAAAGAATACTCGCTTTAACACCGCTTCCGAGACCGTCCGACAGAACGGTAACGGTCGAATTTTCATCCGGCTCGACGATATCAACATGGTCACCGCAAAGCTGCTCGCCGTAGTGATTTATACTTTTATAGCCGATCTCGGCGCACAGATCATTCATCTGAAATCGACTCCTTAAGCTTTGTAAGCGCGATCTTGGTTTCGGCCGCTGTCTCACCGAGCAGCGACGCGATCTCCTGTACAATACGCATCTGCTTATCGACAACCTTATCGGCAACCTCGATAGTCTGACGTCCGATGCTTTCCTTTTTCTCACGCTCGGTTTCTTCATCGGTTATGTCACGCATAATTCCGATAAGCAGATGAGAATCACGGTCATAAACAACGGTCTGCTCGATATAGCGCTTGTATTCGGCAAGATAGACACGGCTGCCCTTTACATCACGTCCTGTTTGAAGGACGTTCATAAAGACCGACGGGTCAAGAACTCGCACAACGTTGTCACCGAGTATATCGGATGCGGAACGAATATTCATAATCTTTCTTGCGGCAGCATTAAGCTGCTGAACCTCAAGCTGCTCATTGAGAACAATAAGACCGTTGGGGGTGTTTTTGACAATTGTGTCGGAAAAGCTTTCGGCCTTATCCTTAAGATAAGGCAGGCACATTGATATCTCTGCCTTGCCTTGAGCAATCGCTATTGCCTTTTCACGGCAGGTATTATAGCCGCAGGAGCCGCAATTAAGCTCCTGAGAGGGTTTGAATTTGCCCATTTGGCGAAGTATCGAGCTGATCTCGGTCTCGGACGGCTGAGGAAGTCTGTGCTCGATGGATTCGAAGTTCTTGCGAAGCTCGGCAAAATAAGGCTGTTCGATTTGAAAATCGTTTTCACCGGCAAACTGAGTCACGGTGACATAGTCCTTAACCGGAGATGAGCTATGGTATTTTTCCATAACCGGTCCGCCGATACAGCTGCCGACACAGGACGACATCTCGATGAAGCATTTATGTACATTTCCGCTCTCAATGTCACGAAGCACGTTTATGCAGTTTTCAACACCGTCAACGGCGAAATATGTATAGTCGGGTCGGCGCTCGGCCATGGTTTTAAGCACACCGCCTGCCGTCGGGAAAAGACGTGCGCGGCTGTTGCCATCGTGCTCTTGCTCCTGCTTAAGCTCGATATTCTGTGCTTTAAGCAAACTTGTAAGCTCTTCAAAGGTCAATACCGCATCGACTATGCCCTCATAGTGCTCGGCTTCATCCTTTTTTGCAACGCAGGGGCCGATAAAAACGGTTTTGGCATTGGGATAACGCTTTTTGATGTCCATACAGTGAGCCTGCATAGGTGACATAACGTCGGCCAAATATTGCAAAACCGAGGGAAAATACTTTTGAATGAGCAGATTGACCGAATGACAGCAGGAGGTTATTACAATGTCTCTGCTTTCGTCTCTGAGCAACCGCTCGTACTCGTTCTTAACGATGGTAGCGCCCAAAGCGGTTTCCTCGACATCGTAAAAGCCGAGCTGCTTCAAGGCTTCACGCATAGACTCTATTCCCACACCGTCATAATTGGCAACAAACGACGGTGCCAGGCTTACGATCACGGGGTCACCGCTTTGGAGGAATACCTTTACCTTCTCGGTCTCGTCGACGATCTCCTTGGCATTTTGAGGACATACAACAAAGCACTGACCGCAAAGGATACATTCGTTACCTATGATGTGCGCCTGATTAGCCGAAAAGCGAATAGCTTTAACGGGACAGTGTCTTATACATTTATAACAGTTTTTACAGTTGGATTTTTTTAAGGTCAAACAATTCGGCATTGACTGCGTGTTCCTTTCGACATTAAAGCTTTGCTACGATATTATCGCGGAAAAATTCGTTAACTGTTTCGGGTGTGACCGAGAAAAACTCGTCATCAACCGTGACACATACACCCTGCTGACATTTTCCCATACAGAAGGTACCTCCGAGCTCGACCTTATCTCCGAGGTCGGCCGAGGCAATAAGACTTTGAAGCTGTTCAACGACCTGACGCGAACCCTTTATATGACAGGAACTTCCGATACATACAGTAACTTTCATCTCATACTCTCCTTATTCATAATCAACAACATTGACCCAGTTCAACAAAAACTCACGCTCGTGAGAGTTGCCCTTGACCGACTGTGCGGCGGCAACGATAGGCATCCATTTTTGGACATAATGCTTTGATGTATTGCTTTGAGCACAAAAATAATCGAGGTATTTTTTTGCACCTGCGGTATCACCGTTGAGGCAGAACAAAAGGTAGGTTCTTGCGGCATCGGCCGAAGCGTTACCTTGAGTTGCGTGTGACCAATCGAGAATATAGGGCGTTCCGTCCTCGGTAATAATAATGTTGGAGGCGTTGAAATCACCGTGGCACACCTTTGTGTGCTTCGGCATACTCTCAAGCCTTGTATGCAGGTCATAGCGCACCGTTGCATCAAGCTCACTCGCACTGATCATACGGTTCATTTTATCCTTAAGCTTTCCGAGCAAGGGACAGCTCTTGGAGTGGACCTCAAGCTGAAGATTTACAAGCAGCTCAATATACTCGTCATGCTTATCGGGATTTTCCTCCATAAGCTGAGCTAAGGTCTTCCCCTTTATGTGTTCGGAAACTATCGCCCACTTACCGTCGATAGTCGTGACCTCGATTATCCTCGGTATCTTAAGACCCGTTTCCTCAATTCGTGACTGATTGAGTGCCTCATTTAAAACGTCGGACTTTGAATAGCCCTCGTTAAATACCTTGACACACTTGTCACCGTCACGGTAGACCGTTTTGTCGTTTCTGACCGCAATAACTCTGTCCAGCTTCATAACTTTCCTCCGTATTTATACCGAAAACCATTCAGATATATTATATCATATCCGCACGGCTTCGGGAATTATCATTTTAATCACCTTGTGTTATACATAATGATAACACAGCATCAAAGATACCTGCGCTTCGACTCACAGAGCGCCGTGATAAAGCTTTTGTCAAGCTCGGTAAGCTTATAACCGTTTTTATATATCAAAACATCCTTATAAACCCTCGAATTGCCGTCACAAGTACGAAGCACAAGTCCGTATTTTTCAAGAAGCTCATCGGGTGTCGGAGATACCCACATAAAGGTTTCGGGATTTTTCGAAAGCAGGTCAAACTGACTTGCCCGTTCGAAAATAAATATCTTTCGGTCGGTACTGCCGGGAAGCTCCTCCTTAACGGCCTTGGCAAACGGCAGTGTCGGAACATAAAGATCGGCATGAGCTATCTCAATATAATGCAACAGATCATCATAGCTTATGCTCTCCTTTGCGGCAAGAGGACTGTCGGCACTTACAATCAGTTTATACTTAAACTCGGCGATCAGCTCATAATTCAGTCCCTTATCCTCAAGCATTGCCTTATAGGATTTGTCGAAATTTTCGGAATAACGGATTATTCCCAATTTATAATCACGGTCAAGAACATTGTTTATGGTTTTTTGAGTATTGGTTTCCTTATAAAAAATCTCGGCAGGATCTCTTGTGAGCGATTTTGAAAACTCGGCAAATGCATCGGAGATATAGCAAGCTCTCGGTACGGATACCGAAAAGCGCTGCTTAACTGCGGGACTCTTCTTGTAAAGCTCCTCGACCTGTTCGATCTGGTCGAGTATCCCCTTCGCGTAATTTATGAATTCCGTTCCCTCGACCGTCGGAGTCACACCCTTCGCAGAGCGCTCGAATATCGTGATACCGAGATCCGACTCAAGCTCCTTTATTGAGCGGCTGATATTCGGAAGTGCGACAAAAAGCTTTTCCGATGCCTTGTTGAGTGAGCCGGCCTTGGCGACCTCAACGGCGTATTTCATATGTAAAATATTCATATATCGGTCATTACATCCTCTCAAGGGTCTTCAAGGTAAGAAGTTTTCAAAAATATATCCGTCAAAGCAGTTGTGAAGCTTTGAAAGTTCACTTTTTGACCTAAATGTCCAACCGAGCAGCGGAGTACCCATCAGGCGCTGCAAACGTAAAGAAAAGCACCCTTCGTCAACTGCGGCATAGGAAATAAAATCGGGTCTTGCGATAAATCCGAACAACAAAAACCCTGCGGCACGCTTTAAGGCGCCCTCACCCTTAAACGAAGCCGAAAGCTGACCCCTCAAAACCGAGGGGCGGTTTTTTCGATACCACACGAGCACCGGCGGATAGAACGACTGAACAAGATAAACGCCGTCATAATCCGACAAAATACGGTCGCAAGCCTCACATATCGCCTTGCAATTCTTATGTGAGGCCTTGATCTCGATCAAAACAGGTACACTGCCGTTTATCAAGTCCAAGGCTTCGCGCAAGGTCGGTATCTTATTATCAGTGTTCAAAAGACGCATTTTCAAAAGTCGGCCGAGGCTCAACGCTTCAACGCTTCCGCTTTCGCCGCAAAGACGAAAAAGCTCACCGTCGTGAAAAACAACGGGACATCCGTCCTTTGTGAGTCTTACATCAAGCTCGATCGGATAGCCAAAAGCCAAAGCACTCGAAAATGCCGAAAGCGAATTTTCGGGAACATCACAGCCGTTATGCAAGCCTCTGTGGGCAATGAGCTTACCCTCAAGCGGAAAATCGACCTTTCGGCGTGACGGAAAAACGAGCCAAAGATAGAGCGAAACCACGGCAAAAACGAAAACAACGGTTACCGCCGCAAAAGACATTAAACATCAAACTCCGTTCCATTATGCTTATTATAACATATTTTCGATGCTATTCAAGAAAAATCGGCAATTTTTGTTGTAATAATTTAAATTTCGTGCTATACTGAACACAATTCTTAAACATTTTGACCGAGGTGAGAAAATGCGACTTAAATTAAAAAGCTTATGTTCGGGACGTAATATCTATCTTTTTGTTTCATTGGCGGTTTTTATAGCGCTTATGGTCATCGGCACTCTTACCTTGGGTCCCCGACTTGTCGATGCAGCACGCGACCCCGACCGATTCAGAGAATTTTTGGGTTCGGGCGGCATTAAAAGCTATTTGATATTCCTGGGTGTTCAGTTTATTCAGATTATCTTTGCGTTTATTCCCGGTGAGTTTATCGAGGTCGGCGCAGGCTATGTTTACGGCGGATTTTTAGGTACCGTCCTATGCCTTTTGGGTGTCACTCTCGCAACCCTTGTCATCTTCGGACTGACACGGCTTTTAGGCCGAAAATTCACCTCTGTTACAATCGATTCGAGGGACTTTAAAAAATTAAAATTCCTGAACGACGAAAAAAAGGTAACCCGGCTTTTGGCGATACTTTATTTTATACCCGGCACTCCGAAGGACCTTTTGACCTATTTCGCAGGTGTCACGAAGATAAAGTTCGGCGTATTTATGCTTATAAGCATATTTTGCCGAATACCGTCGATACTCACCTCCACCCTTGCCGGCTCGGCTATCGGTGAGCGTGAATATCTTCGCTCGGTTATTATTTTCGGCATAACGGGAATTATCGGGATCGGCGGATATTTCCTTTACAAATTTCTTTCCGAAAAACATTCATGCCGCTCTCAGCACAGCGACGGTGATGAGGAAGCATAAAATCATTGAATAAATAAAATGGATTTATTTGAAAAACCGACTTGTTTCGACAAGTCGGTTTTTGTGTCAGCAATCAGCGTAAGAGATGCCGGACGAATATCCGCTCACAAATGAACAATTAATAAATAACGAATAGCATAAAAGCAAAAATCCGTTCTCTTGGGAGAACGGATTTTTGCTATGGTGCGCTGAGAGGGACTCGAACCCCCGGCCTACTGCTTAGAAGGCAGTTGCTCTATCCAGCTGA
>CAZWLH010000048.1:2618-12025 GCA_964634675.1 uncultured Eubacteriales bacterium | reverse complement strand
CTTGAAAACCAGTGACTCGCAAGAGCCAAGGGTTCGAATCCCTTCCTCTCCGCCACATTTTTTTAAAGCGTTAAATAGTTTTAAAACAATTCATCTACGGAGTAGTACTCAAGTTGGTGAAGAGGCGCCCCTGCTAAGGGCGTAGGTCGGGTAACCGGCGCGAGAGTTCAAATCTCTCCTGCTCCGCCAAAAATCGGCAAAATTCAGCAGAGTTTTGCCGATTTTTACTTTTTTTACTGTTTTATGCAAAGCTTGCCGATCGAACAATAAGCAATAGTAAAGGAACAAAGATATCTGCTTCACATCGGCGTTATTTAATTACCTATCCCGACACAGCAAAAGGAGCCGGCGAATGACAAGAAACGAGCTGCATTCATTATGGTTAAAACAATTCGCACAGGGTATTTCAAAAAAGGAGCTTGAAAAATATGTTGTATCCACAGGGAATTATCTTTGGCATATTTTCTCTTGGAACCTGCTCGATGAAAAGGCATTTTTAACGGGTAACAATGCCCGAAAGGCGTTTGACCTAGCCGACAAGCACAACGCCGTATATATTGAGTGGTTTGAGGATGACGAAACAAAAATACTTTCACCCACATTCAAGAACGCAAATTCTTTAGATAAAATGACGGAAGTATATGTTGTGGCCTCCGACTTTTCTTGGACATACATAAAAACCCATGAGTGTATGTGCGGCCCCTATTTTATGCAGCTTTGATCAGACGTTGCAACAGTTATAGCACATAAGGAAATCCGAAAATTGCACACATTGCACTTCAAAACCGAAATTTCATTCTCATCAGAGAGTGGAATTTTTTTCATTTTTCACTTAAATTCACCGTAGGTACCTTTTTGTCACTTAACGTCTTACAATCCACTCTGCCGACGCAACAGAAAAATCTCAGTCAAATCACGCCAAAACAGGACATATTATATCTGTTTTCAACAATAATTATGCAATCTGCATAATTTTTATCTAAAAAATCTACTTGTGTAAATTGAAAAATACTAAAATAAGTATTGAATTTTCTGTCAATCACTGCTAAAATATAAATATAAAGAATATATTTTCACCGACGTGTATAAAATTCAAGGAGAGCGAATATGGATATTCTTGCTAAGCTGAAACTGTTCTCACAGGGAAATTGCACCGATGCATACACCTTTTTGGGCTGTCACCGCGAAAACGGCAAAACGGTCTTCAGAGTTTGGGCACCGAACGCCGAGGGTGTCAGCGTTGTGGGCGATTTTTGCGATTGGGATCCCGATAAATATCATATGTTTCACATTGGAAACGGTGTGTTCGAAGCGATTGTTGACGGCTTGGAGGAATATTCCGTCTATAAATACAGTATAAAATCAAAGGACGGCTCGGTAACCCTGAAGAGTGACCCTTATGCCTATCATTTTGAGACCGCTCCGTCAAATGCCTCAAAGGTATACGACCTTGACGGCTACACCTGGCACGATGATGAATGGAAGCGCTCTAAGCACATCGGCGACATATATTCGAAGCCGGTCAACATTTATGAGGTCCACGTCGGCTCTTGGCGCAGATACAGCGACGGAAACGTTTTCAACTACCGTGATTTCGGCCGTGAGCTTGCAAAATACGTCACCGAAATGGGATATACCCACATCGAGCTTTTGCCTGTAATGGAGCATCCGTTTGACGGTTCTTGGGGTTATCAGGTGACGGGATATTACGCTCCTACCTCTCGCTACGGCACTCCGAAGGATTTTATGGAGTTTGTCGACATTATGCACGAAAACGGTATCGGCGTTATCATCGACTGGGTTCCGGCTCACTTTCCGAAGGACGAGTTCGGCCTGTACCGCTTTGACGGCGATCCCTGCTACGAATACGGGGATCCAAAAAAAGGTGAGCACCGTGAATGGGGCACCTGTGTTTTCAATTACGGCCGCGGTGAGGTCGTAAGCTTCCTTGTTTCAAACGCAATATTTTGGCACGACAAATACCACATCGACGGTATACGCGTCGATGCGGTCGCCTCGATGCTTTATCTCGACTATAACCGTAAGGACGGCGAGTGGATCGCCAACAAATACGGCGGAAGAGAAAATCTGGAAGCGATCGACTTTTTGCGAAAGCTCAACACTGCGGTATTCGGCAAATTTCCCGACACCATGATGATAGCCGAGGAGTCGACCGCATGGCCGATGGTATCCAAGCCGGCCGACATCGGCGGTCTCGGCTTCAACTTCAAGTGGAATATGGGCTGGATGAACGATATGCTTCGTTATATGTCGCTCGACCCGATAAACCGCAAATACCACCACGATTCGCTGACCTTCTCATTTTTCTATGCTTTTTCCGAAAACTTCGTGCTTCCGATATCGCACGACGAGGTGGTACACGGCAAGTGCTCACTCATCAATAAAATGCCGGGAGATTATGCCGAGAAATTCAACGGACTGAGAACCTTTTACGCATATATGACGGCTCATCCGGGCAAAAAGCTGATGTTTATGGGTACCGAGTTTGCTCAGTTCATCGAGTGGAACTATTCGCAAGAGCTTGATTGGCTCCTGCTCGACTATGACAAGCACCGCCGTATGCAGGGCTTTGTTAAGGAGCTTAACGCTCTTTACAAAGCAACTCCGGCACTTTGGGAGATCGACTATTCATGGGAAGGTTTTTCGTGGATAGCCAACGACGACCGCGATCAAAGTATAATTGCTTTTAAGCGTACAGATAAAGCGGGCAATGACCTTTTGTGCATCTGCAACTTTGTTCCCGTGACACGCACGGGCTACCGCTTGGGTATGCCCGAGTATGCGGAATACGAAGTCGTTTTCAATACCGACAGTGCCGAGTTCGGCGGCGATGGCGTACACGTTCGGAAAACGGTCAGAACCGAAGCCGTACCGATGCATGGCTTCCCTCAATCTGCCGAATTCACCATTCCGGCTATGTCGGTAATGTATCTCAAGAGAAAACGTAAGCTTAAGGCGAAAAAGCCTTCGACAAATAATGCAAGGAGTGACCTCAAGTGAAAAAAACAGAGTGTGTCGCAATGCTGTTGGCCGGCGGTCAAGGCAGCAGACTCGGTGTTCTTACCCAAAACATAGCGAAACCGGCAGTTCCTTACGGAGGAAAATACCGCATTATCGACTTTCCCCTATCAAACTGCACCAATTCCGGCATTGATACGGTCGGTGTTTTAACGCAGTATCAGCCGCTCGAGCTAAACGATTACATCGGTTCGGGCAAGCCTTGGGACTTAGACCGTTCACAGGGCGGAGTTCACATTCTTCCTCCCTATCAGAACAATAAGGGCGGCGACTGGTATAAGGGCACGGCCAACGCAATATATCAGAACATTCCTTTCATCAAGCGCTATGACCCAGAATATGTTCTCATTCTTTCCGGTGACCACATTTACAAGATGGATTACAGCCTTATGATCGATCAGCACCGTGAGACCGGCGCCGATTGTACTATCGCCGTGATAGAAGTTCCCATGGATGAGGCCTCACGCTTCGGAATTATGAATGCCGATGAAAACGGCATAATTTACGAATTTGAGGAAAAGCCGAAAAACCCGAAAAGCAACCTTGCTTCAATGGGAATATATGTTTTCTCTTGGGATAAGCTTAAAAAGTACCTTGAAGAGGACGAGGCCGACCCCGATTCGTCCAACGATTTCGGCAAAAACATTATCCCGAATATGTTGAATGACAATCAAAAAATGGTCGTTTACCGCTTTGCCGACTATTGGAAGGACGTCGGAACCATCGATTCTCTTTGGGAAGCCAACCTCGACCTTTTAGATCCCAAGGCCAAGCTCGACCTTTCCGACCCGTCGTGGCGTATCTATTCGAGAACGCCTTCGGCACCTCCGCAGTATATAGCCGACTCGGCAAAGGTTCAGAATTCTTTGATAACCGAAGGCTGCAATGTATACGGTACGGTCGATTTTTCAATACTTTTCGACAATGTCACCGTTGAAGAGGGTGCCGTTGTCAAGGATTCTTTGATAATGCCGGGTGCGGTCATCCGCAAGAACGCCTCGGTTCAGTACTCCATAATCGCCGAAAATGCGGTAATCGGCGAGGGTGCAACGGTCGGTGAACGTCCCGAGAATGTCAGCGACCTGACAAAATGGGGCGTTTCGGTCGTCGGTGCAGGACTTTCGGTTGCCGACGGTGCCAAGGTACCGTCGGGAGAAATGATAAGAGAAAGCATTAAGGAGTGTGAGCAGAAATGAGAAAAACCAACGTAATGGGCATTGTTTTCCCAAACTCGCACGATGAGCTTATGGGAGAGCTGACCGAGCTTCGTTCAATGGGCTCCCTCCCCTTTTGCGGACGCTACCGCAGTATAGATTTCGCACTTTCCAACCTTGTAAATGCAGGCATTTCAAAGGTCGGAATAGTGACTAAGGCAAATTATCAGTCACTTATGGATCATATCGGAAACGGTATCGCTTGGGATCTTGACCGAAAATCGGGCGGACTTGTTTTCCTGCCTCCCTATTCCAACACCGAGGCCAAGGTTTATAAGGGTCACGTCGACGGTCTTTTCGGCGCAATGAATTATTTGAAAAATTCAACCGAAAAATATGTTGTACTTTGCGACTGCGATGTCATAACCAACTTTGATTTAGGTCAAATGATCGAACAGCACATAGAAAGCGGTGCCGATATTACCATCGCTTATAAAAAAGGCATTATGCCGAGCAATCACCACGACGTTATGTCCTTCTCGCTCGACGGTAACAAGATAAACGGAATCACCTTTGCCGCCTCAAACTCGTTAGATTGCAGCTTCAGCCTTGATATCACCGTTATGTCGAGAGAGCTTTTGATAGACATCGTCAACCGCGGCTATGAGCATAACCTAACAAGCCTTGCCCGTGACGTATTCCACCGCGGCTTCAGAATGTACGATATGAGGGGCTTTGAGGTCAAGGAATACGCTGCCGTTATGGACAGTCCCGAGACATATGTCAAGGTCACTGCCGAGGTTTTGAACGACCCTGCCATTCGCCGTCAGCTTTTCAATGCCGAGCGACCTGTTCTCACAAAAACACGTGACGATATGCCGACCGTTTACGGACTTGACTGCCTTGTCAAAAACAGTATGATAGCCGACGGTTGTGTCATTGAGGGCACTGTCAGGAACTGTGTGCTTTTCAGAGGTGTTAAGGTCGGAAAAGGCACCGTGCTCGAGAACTGCATAATAATGCAGGATACCGTTATCGGAGATAACGTCGATCTGAAATACGCCACCGTCGATAAGCGTGCACGTATTTCGGACGGAAAACATATGTGCGGAACCGAAAATTATCCGATATTCGTCCGCAAGGAAGCAGAAGTTTAACGAGGTGACCCAAAATGAAAGTATTATTTGCCACAAGTGAGGCATATCCTTATGCTATGTCGGGCGGACTTGCCGATGTTGCCGGTGCGCTTCCGAAGGCGCTGAGAAAAAGGCTTATCGGCTGCCGTGTCGTTCTGCCGTTATATGAAGGCATAAGCGATGAACTTCGTGCCGGTATGCAGTTTATAACAAGCATTACCGTTCCCGTTGCTTGGAGAAGACAGTACTGCGGTATTTTCGAAGCCAAGCACGACGGAGTTATTTATTATCTCATCGACAATCAGTATTATTTCAAGCGCGGCGGCCTTTACGGTCATTATGACGATGCCGAACGCTTCGCATTTTTCTCACGTGCGGTGCTTGAAATGATACCGCATATCGACTTTGTTCCCGATATAATCCACTGCAACGATTGGCAAACGGCGCTTGTACCGGTTTATCTCGACACGCTTTACCGCTCCTGCGACCCTTATAAGTCGATAAAAACCGTCTTTACGATACACAATATTCAGTATCAGGGAAAATACGGAAAGGAGCTCATCTCAGACGTGCTCGGTCTGCCGGAGGATACCGCACATTTGGTCGAATACGACGGTTGTGTCAACCTTATGAAAGGTGCTATCGAATGTGCCGACCGTATCACAACCGTAAGTCCCACCTATTCCGAGGAGATAAAGAACCCTTGGTTTGCTCACGGACTTGACGGAATAATCCGTGACCGTGCATTCAAGCTTTGCGGCATAGTCAACGGCATAGACACCGATGTTTATAATCCTGCGACCGATACCTGCCTTTGGGAAAACTTCGATGCCGAAAATATTGACGGAAAGGCCGTCAATAAAGCCGAGCTTCAAAAGCTCTGCGGCTTGCCGGAGCGACCCGACGTTCCGCTTATCGGTATGGTTTCGAGACTTGTCACACATAAGGGACTCGACCTTGTTAAGTTTGTTTTTGACAGTATGATAGCTTCCGACGTTCAGTTCGTTATACTCGGAAGCGGAGAATGGGAATTTGAGACCTATTTTCACTCTCAAATGCAGTGTCACCCCGATAAGGTTGCCTTAAAGCTCGGATTCATTCCCGACCTTGCACATAAAATATATGCCGGCGCTGATATTTTCCTTATGCCATCTAAGAGCGAGCCTTGCGGACTTGCTCAGATGATCGCCTTGCGTTACGGTACTGTTCCGGTCGTACGTGAGACCGGCGGACTTAAGGATACCGTCACCGACAGCGGTGACAACGTCGGCAACGGCTTCACCTTCAAATCCTACAACGCACACGATATGGCACGAGCCGTTGAACGAGCCGTTGAGGGCTATCGCAACCGTGAGGGCTGGGCTGAGCTTGTGAAGCGTGATATGGAATGTGACAACAGCTGGGCTCGCTCGGCAGGCACTTATATCAAGCTTTATAAGGATATTTTGAACAAATAAGCATTATTTTAAAGGAACGCTTGAGGCAAAAGCTCGGGCGTTCCTAAATTTTTGTTGCATAAACGGCTCGGTTGCATTATAATAAGAGCCAAAAGGAGTGTTTATATGACAGTATCTTTCAGCACCTTGGGATGCAAGGTCAATCAGTACGAATCGCAGGCCTTAGGTGAAATTTTCGAATCCAAAGGATTTAAGGTACTGCCCGAAAATTCGCAGGCCGACGTAATTATTGTGAATTCCTGCACCGTGACCGCAGAAAGCAACCGCAAAACACGCCAAACCGTCCGAAAGCTCCGCCGCTTGTCGCCCGATGCGTTTATCGTGCTGACAGGCTGTATGGTTCAGGCGTTCACACAGGAAGCCGAAGCGATAAAGGAAGCCGATCTTGTAATCGGCAACGCGCATTACGACACGCTGCCCGAGGTTTGCATAAAAGCACTCGACGGTGTCTCGGAACGCACAGTTATCGCTCCGCACGAAAAGGAATTTACCGACATTTCGGTCACAGAAATGTCGGAGCATACCCGTGCTTATATCAAGATAGAGGACGGCTGCAACCGTTTTTGCTCCTACTGTATAATTCCGTTTGCAAGAGGCCGTGTGCGCTCAAAGTCACTTGAATCGGTAAAGCAAGAGGCCGAGGGTCTTGCCGCCGCCGGATACAAAGAAATAGTTCTTGTCGGAATAAATCTTTCGGCATTCGGACAGGATACGGGGTTTGAGCTTTGCGATGCCGTCACGGCGGTATCAAGTGTCGAAAAAATAGAAAGAGTCCGCTTAGGCTCGCTCGAATGTGACCAATTGAGCGACCGCACGCTCGACACCTTGGCGGCCGACAGAAAATTCTGTCCGCAGTTCCATTTATCACTGCAATCGGGCTGCGACCGCACTTTGAAGGAAATGAACCGCAAATACGACACCGCCTTTTACCGTGAGCTTGTCGCCCGGATACGCTCACGCTTTGACAATCCTTCGATAACGACCGACATTATGGTCGGCTTTGCCGGTGAGACCGATGATGACTTCAACGCCTCACGCGACTTTTTGACCGAAATCGGCTTTGCACGCTCACACGTCTTCGTTTATTCGGTAAGAGAGGGCACCGCGGCCGCCAAGCGCACCGACCAAATCGACCCTGCGGTAAAGCAGAAACGCGGTTCCGAAATGCAGTCGGCGGCGGCAGAAGCCGAGTGCAAATTTCTTCAGTCGCAGGTCGGCCGCACCGTGAAGGTTCTGCTCGAAAACGAATGTGACGGCTTTTGGGAGGGCTACTCCGAAAACTATACCCGAATAAAGCTTCGTGCCGAAAATGCTTCAGAAAACGAAATAATAACGGTCAAAATAACCGAAGCTTCAGACGATTATTGTATAGCTGAACCGGTAAAATAAAAAATCTCGGCAATTCCGAACGGTCTTGCCGAGATTTTTTTAAAGTTCTATTTTCAAAACTACGGGATAATGGTCGGAAAGATAGATTCCGTTAAATTCCTCTTTCCAAAGCTCGGCAGAGAAAGGCTTCTTTGCCGTTTCGGTATCGGCGTAAATGTAGTCGATTTTCTGCGATTTGTCGCCATCATCGGTGAAAAGTCGGCCGAAATCGTGCCAAGTGCCGCCTGTGCTTCTTGTGAGATCGACTATCGGAAGCTCCTTAAACTCATCGCAATAGCGCACGGTTTCACTACCCGGTAGCGCATTGAAGTCACCGAGTAAAAAGAGCGGAAGCTCATATTCCTCTTGGCGAACTGCGGCATAATCCAAAATTTCCTTTATGCCCAAAATACGTGCTTGGTCGCTTACGTGATCGAGGTGCGTGTTGTAAACGCGGAACAGCTTGCCGTCACGAAGGTCTCTCAGCATTATGCACTGACAAATTCTCGGGCATTCGCTTTGTATCGGGAATCTCGAGCCGGGAACGCGCGGAGTCGGAGACAGCCAAAAGACATCAAGCCCGTAAAGCTCCATAACCCCGAGCTTTATCGCAAAAGCAAGGCCTTCGCCGCTGTAATCGGCATTTCGCTGATTGTAAATAAACTGATATCCGCTGAGATGCTTCCTCAAAAAGTCCCCGTGCGGCTTCATACATTCCTGGAAACAAATTATTTCGGGCTGCTCGGCTTCGATTTTATTCAAAAGCATACCGGCACGGTGGATAAAGGAATTCACACCGTCTCCCTTAGTAAAAACACAACGCAAATTATAGCTGACTATTGAAAGCTTCATTACTGCTTCTCCTTTATTTTAACCGATATTTCGCCTGTGGAAAGCGTTTCGACTCCCGACTTGGTCTCGACTATCAGTCCGCCGTCGTTATCGATATCCAAAGCATTGCCCGATACGGTAATTTTGCCTTTGGAAAATTCCACCGTTTGTCCGATAACCGCCGATTTTTCACGGTATTCCCGCAAAAACGAACGCTCAGGCAATTCACTTATCAGTGTCAAAAGCTCATCGGTCACACGTGCCGCAAGGACGTTTATATCGACCTCTGACATAAGAGACACCGCCTTTTGTGACAGCTCACACGGAAATTCTTCGGTCGTTAAGTTTATCCCTATTCCGACGATTATATGCGTTTTAAGACCCGTAACGGCTTCGGTCAGTATTCCGCACACCTTTTTCGA
>CAZWLH010000048.1:0-2518 GCA_964634675.1 uncultured Eubacteriales bacterium | reverse complement strand
GCATAGTCATAGCCGTTGGCCTTAAGCGCACTGATGATATCTCTCCAATAAGCCTCGTCGTTGCCGTAGCCGACCGTTCTGAAGAGCCAAGAGCGGTTCTTTATATTGCCGTAGCTCTGGGTATCGAGAACTCCGTTGGTAGCGGTGTTGTACTTGTCGATTCTCGCATCCTTTGCGTGTACGTGGAAAATGGCATCGCCCATCTCGTTGATGACCTTGACGGGATCCATTCCCTGCCATACAAGGTGGCTCGGGTCGAAGTTTGCGCCGAGCTCGGGGCCGACAGCCTCACGGATCTTCTTAAGCGAATGTGTGTTGTATACGCAGAAGCCGGGATGAAGCTCGAAAGCAATCTTGTTTACGCCGTGAGCCTTTGCGAATTCGACCGTCTTCTTCCAATAAGGAATAAGAACCTCGTTCCACTGCCAATCGAGTATTTTAAGAAAATCCTCGGGCCAAGGACAGGTGACCCAGTTGGGGTACTTTGACTCGGCACAGTCACCGGGGCAACCCGAGAAGGTGTTGATCTGGTGAAGACCCATCTTTTCGGCGAGAAGAATGGTATTGCGAATGGTCTTGTCGTACATCTCGGCAAGATCCTTCTGAGGATGAACGGGGTTGCCGTGGCAGGAAAGTGCACTGACCTCCAAGCCGTTCTCCTTAATGGTGTTCATAAACTTTTCAAACTCGGCCTCGTTGTTGAGCAAAACCTCGGGGTCTGCGTGAGCATTGCCGGGATATCCGCCGCAGCCGATCTCGATCATATCGCAGCCGATTGATTTAAAGTACTTACAAGCCTCTGCAAACGGCATATCGCTCATAAGAGTAGTGAAAACGCCTAACTTCATAATTTTACCTCCATATAATGATTTAGTCGCACTAAATCTTAATACTTATATGATACTTTATTTACAAATATTTTTCAAGTGTTTCATTTAACTTTATTGTATTTTTTATAAAGCTGTGGTATCATATTCGAAGAAAATGCGGTGTCTGCCGCTTTGGAGGAAAACTCAAATGATAAAAATCGCTTCTGTCGGTACAGGTTGGATCACCGACTCGTTTATACGCGGCTGTGAGCTGCTCGGCGACCGCTTTTCTTTGGAGGCTGTATATTCGAGATCGCTCACAAAGGGCTCTGAGTTTGCCGCAAAGTTCGGATGCGGCAAGGTGTATACCGAGCTTCTCGATTTAGCCGAAGACCCGTCGGTCGATGCAGTATATATCGCAAGTCCGAATGCACTGCACTTTGAGCAAAGCAAGCTTTTTTTACGGCACGGCAAGCACGTCATCTGCGAAAAGCCGATAACCGTGATCCCTTCCGAGCTTCGGGAATTGCAGACTTTTGCCGAAAGCAAGGGCTTGGTTTATATGGAGGCGCTCATGGCACGCCATATGCCGTCTTGGAACACCGTGCACGAAGCCATAAAAAGAGTCGGCAAAATAAGCCACGTGCGCTTTGACTTTTCTCAGCGTTCATCTAAATACGACGGCTATTTAAGGAGCGAGCACCAAAATATTTTCGATCCCGAAATGGCGACCGGTGCCTTGATGGATCTCGGAATATACTGCATATACCCTGCCGTCGGCTGGTTTGGCCGACCCGACAGTATATATTCGTACTGCAACAAGCTTAAGACCGACATAGACGGTGACGGCGGTGCGATATTCCGTTATAAAGATATGACTGTTGAGCTTTGCTGGTCAAAAACCGCTCAAAGCGGCATCGGCAGTGAGATTTTGGGCGATTGCGGCACACTCGTGATCCCCTCGATTTCAAAGCTGACCGATGTCGAGCTTATCGAAACAAACGGCAACAAAACCAAAATAACCGAAAATGCCGAAAAGCCACAGCTTATGAGCTATGAGGCAGCCGATTTTTACCGTTACATCACCGATAAAAGCACTGCGAGCGAGCTGAAGTCCGTGAATGAGCTTGCTTTGACGGTCAGCGAAATTATGCTCGATATCCGCCGTCAGTCGGATATCCGATTTAAAGGAAGATATAAATGAATATTTCACAGGACTCGGAAAGCTTTCCGATAATAAACAACGGTGCTCTGCCTAAGGGTGCCGAAAAATACTTCAAGCACATTCAGACCTTCCGTGAAATGATGATGAGATATCAGTGTGCAATTTTAGAGGTGCAAACCAAGCTTCAGGTGCTTAACAACGATATGTCGGTGCGTTACAGCCGAAATCCGATAGAGTTTATTAAAACACGCATCAAAAGTCCCGAAAGCATTGCCGAAAAGCTTGTGAGAAAGGGTCTCGACATCAGTATCGAAAGCATGGTGAACAACCTTAACGACGTTGCCGGCATACGTGTTGTTTGCTCGTTCATCGACGATATTTATGAGATAGCGAAAATGCTTGAGCGCCAAAGCGACATCACCGTTTTGGAAATAAAGGACTATATCAAAAATTCCAAGGACAACGGCTACCGAAGCTATCATATGATAATCGAAATTCCCGTTTTCTTCTCGGATAAGCCGATGAATATGCGTGTCGAAGTCCA
>CAZWLH010000047.1:0-12073 GCA_964634675.1 uncultured Eubacteriales bacterium | reverse complement strand
CTCTGCAGCTTGCCGCTTGCTGTCCCAATTTCTCTATCCTCGAAATTATGTACAGTGATGTTGAGTGGCGTAAGGACGTGACCGACGAAAGCCTTACATACAGCGACGGATATATTGATATCCCCGACAAGCCGGGTCTCGGAATCGAGATAAACGAAGAGGAATGCCTGAAGCATCCTTACGTGCCGCACACGCTTCGCCACTATACGGGTGCTTTGACCGACATACGACCGGCTCGCACGGAATTCTATTTTTAAAGGAGTCTTGATATGAATAAAGCAGTGTTCATAACCGGTGCCCACAATAATACGGGCTACGGAATAGCCGAGCTTTTTGCCGGTAACGGTTGGGATGTGTTCGTGACGAGCCGCCGAAAAGACGATGCCGAAAAGGCGGCGAAAAAGCTGAGTGAGAAATACGGTATTTTCTCTAAGGGCTACGAATGCAACATCCGCAACGAACAGCAGATAATCGACATTTTCAACGATATCGACAAAACCGAAAGAACGGTCGAAACAGTCGTTTTAAATGCCGCAAATATGGGCTTTAACCCCAAAGACCCTGCCGCAGGACAGGACTTTTGGACGGTGCCCGTAAGCGATTTCCAAGAGGTGTTCGAAACCAACCTTGTTTGGAACTTTATGATAATCCGTCAAGCGGCGATACGTATGCGTGAAAGGCATAAAGGCTCGATCGTGTTTTTAAGCTCCAACACGGCCTACCGCGCAATACCGAACCGTGCCGCTTATTCCGCATCAAAGGGTGGAATAAACGCCTTTGCGAAGGCACTTGCGGTTGATTTGGGACAGTACGGAATACGCTGTAACGTTGTCCTTCCCGGAACGATAAAGACCGAACGCTGGGTGTCTATGGGAAATAAGCAGATAGTTAACGGAACGCTCACTCCCATAGGTGATATTTCCGATTTCGAAGACGTTGCCAATGCCTGTTGGTTCTTCGGCACCGATATGTCGAAGAATATAACCGGAACCGAGCTTATCGTCGACGGCGGTATGTCTTGTCAGCTTTATCCTTCACTTTTGAACGAATTGAAGAAAAAGCAGCTTGAAAACTCATAATAACGAAAAACGGTACCGAAAGCCTTGATTTGACTTTCGGTACCGCTTTTTATATCTTCAAAAGCTCGGGTCTTATGCCGAGCGATAAAATCGCATTTATTTCGTTTGCCGTCGGCAGGCTTTCGCAAAATGCACTTGCGTTGCCGCAGGCCGAGCCGAGTGTCAATGCCTCTGTAAAATCCCGGGACCTTATAAATCCGGCGATAAAACCGGCGACCATACTGTCACCGCAACCGGTGGAATTTATCAGCTTGCCCTCGGCGTTGCATATTTTGTGACATTGCCCGTTGCCGTCCAACAACAACGCTCCCTGCTCGGCACGTGAAACGAGAACGTTTTCGGCGCCCATTTCACAAAGCCTTCGGGCATATTTCAGCACCTCACCGTCATCAGTCACCGACACGCCGAACAGCTCACCTAATTCCTTGTGATTCGGCTTTATCAAAAACGGACGGTATTCAAGCATTGATAAAAGCTCCTCACCGGTCGTATCGACGACGAGATGAACCTTTTTGCCGCATAGCCTTTTTGCAATCCGCGCATATATTCCGCACGGCACCGACTTCGGCACAGAACCGGCCAAAACGAGAAAATCACCGTCACTTAAAAGGTCAAGCTTTTTAAGCAATCGGTCGGTATCGGCTTCGGTAACTGTCGGACCCGAGGTGTTTATGTCAAGCTCTCTGTCGGATTTCAGCTTTACGTTGACTCGGGTTTCACCGACTTCAAGCTGTGAAAAATCGCTTTTGATACCGTCGTCTTTGAGCATTTCCAGAAGCTTTTTCCCCATAAATCCGCCGATAAAGCCGAGCGCCGAGGTTTCAACACCGAGCCGTGTCAGCACTGCCGAGACGTTTATGCCCTTTCCGCCGTAATAAAACTCGGAGGACGAGGCACGGTTGATATCGTCAAAACTTAAGGAATCGGTCTTGACCACATAATCAAGTGACGGATTAAGCGTTACGGTATATACCATTGGTTTCACCTCAAATTGTTTTATTTATATTTTACAAGGTCGCCGACATAATGTCAATATAGGTTTAGACAATATAAAAGGATTAAATTTACAAGTATAGAATTTTAGCGTCCCCTTTCGGCAATAATTCATTTAAGAATTGTCGGAGGGATGAATTTTGCAATATAATAAGGTCGAGATATGCAACGTTAATACAAACAAGCTGCCGATTTTGAGCGAGCCGGAAAAGGAACGCCTGCTTGCAATGTCGCTTGGTGGCGACAAAAAAGCCAGGGAGCAGCTTATCGGAGGCAATTTGAGGCTTGTGCTGAGCGTGATCCAAAAATTTGCCAACCGAGGTGAGAGTATGGACGATCTGTTTCAGATCGGCTGTATCGGACTGATGAAGGCGATAGACAACTTCGACTCCGTCCATCAGGTGAAGTTTTCAACCTATGCCGTACCGATGATAATCGGTGAGATACGTCGGCATTTGAGGGATAACAATTCCGTGAGGGTGAGCAGGTCGATAAAGGATACCGCATATAAGGCTATGCAGGCGAAGGAACGGCTCATTGCCGAAAAACAGACTGAGCCGACGGTCGACGAGATAGCCGCAGAGCTTTGTATTGACGTGGGCGAGGTGGTGATAGCGCTTGAAAGCATTGTTGAGCCGGTATCGCTGTTTGAGTCGGTATACTCCGACGGCGGCGACGCGGTATATGTGCTTGATCAGCTCGGTGACAACGGTGACGACAGGGATTGGCTCGAAGAAATCGCGTTAAAGGACGTTATCGCTTCACTTAACGAGCGTGAAAAGAGGATACTTTCGCTTCGCTTTATGCAGGGGAAAACGCAAATGGAGGTTTCCGAGGAGATCGGAATTTCGCAGGCTCAGGTATCGAGAATTGAAAAGGGAGTTTTGGAAAGAATCAAATCCGAGGGATAACCGGCGGTGTGCTTCGCATATTATAAACTGTCGAAATGCTTATAGGGGTGACGGTATGTGTTGCAGACTTGTTGAAATGCGCGAAAAACAGATTGTTTGTATCAAGGACGGAACGATACTCGGGTTTGTCGGAGATGTCGAGGTGGATACCTGTACCGGAAAATTACAGTGCATAATCGTTTTCGGCCGCAAGCGCGGCTTCGGACTCTTCGGACGAGATAACGACTGCCGTATTCCGTGGGAGGCCATTGAGGTCATAGGTGAGGATTCGATCTTGGTGAATTTCGACGGAGGCTTGCAAAGACCGAAACGCAAAAGCAGCTTTGCCGAGCTGATTTTTCCGAAATAATCCGATTTTCCGAAAATTGACTTTTTTTCAAAAAACCTTCTATTATAATTCTCCCGAAAAGAGGAATGTTAACAGAAAGAAGATTTCGGGAGAGGCATATGAAAAGGTTTTTTAAAATTTTGAGTGCTTTTTTGACCGCCGTATGCGTGCTTTTGTTTTCGGCGGTCGCAGTATGCGGTTACAAAATCGCAGATAACTATACCGTGGCAAAGGGTAACCGACTGATTTTACCCAATTCGCAGGCGGTGTATTGCGAAAAATGCGAAAATGCACAGAGCGTTGACATTAAATCCTCGGTTGCGGTTGAGGGATATTCGGTCAATGTATCGCTTTTCGGAATAATACCGATAAAAACGGTAGCTGTGACCGAGACCGAAAGCACCGAGGTAGCGGTTATAGGTAAGCCGTTCGGACTAAAGGTCTATACCGACGGTGTGCTTGCGGTGGGGTACAGTGATGTCGAGACCGAGCAGGGTACAAAAAATCCCGCAAGATCGGTAGGTATAAAATCGGGTGATACGATAGTTTCGGTCAACGGTATTGAAATGACCTCCAACAGCGACTTGAAAAACGCTGTCGCCGAAAGTCTCGGAAACCGATGCGTGATCGTTGTAAGACGCAACGGTCAAGAGCTTTCATTCGATGTCACACCGATGAAATCGAAAGAGGACAATACCTATAAACTCGGGCTTTGGGTGCGTGACAGCTCGGCGGGAATAGGAATGCTGACCTTCTACAGTCCGTCAAGCGGTGTCGTTGCCGGCTTGGGCCACGGAATATGCGACACCGATACAGGGGAGCTGCTTCCGTTCAAAAACGGAAGCTTTACCGAAACCGAAATTATCGGTATAAACAAAGCCTCCGATTCATCGGCAGGAGAGCTTAAGGGGATTTTTTCGGGCGATGACTTTGCCGAGCTTGCCGCCAATGACGTGACCGGAGTTTACGGAGTCGACTGCAAGCTTTCCTTCAGCGAAAATGTTATGCCGATCGCTTTGAAGCAGGAAATAACCGCCGGCAAAGCTCAGATTATGGCAACCCTCGATGACGGCAAGACCGAAGCCTATGATTGCGTTATCGAAAAGGTTTATTCTAACGATAAAAGCAAAATCAAAAATATGGTCATAAGGATAACCGACGGGCGCTTGCTTTCCAAAACTGGAGGAATAGTTCAGGGTCTTTCGGGAAGTCCGCTGATAAAAAACGGTAAGCTTGTCGGCGCAGTCACCCACGTTTTCCTGAACGACAGTACAAGAGGTTATGCCATATTTGCCGAAAATATGCTGAAGACCGCAGAAACGGTCGGAAGCGGACGGTGATAGAGAAAGCCGTTGTCGGTTTACGCTGACAACGGCCTTTTTTGCATTATTTTATTACAGCAGTGACGATCGAGTTAGCTTCGACGGGGATTTTACAAATATCGTTGCCGATTCTTAATACAGGCTTGAAATCACACTCTGTGCGGTTGAGAAGCACGCAAACAAGGCTGCCGTCGGGATTTTTAAATGCAACGGTCTCAATATTCGAATCATAAGAGCTTGAGGCGATGACCGTGGCGCCGCGTTTGACAAATTTGCTGATGTGACCTATATAGTAGTATGACAAACGGTAGATAAGCTCATTTTTCTTACGGTCGTAGTAAACAGGTGCCTCGGCCGAGTAGCCGCGGCCTTCACGGTTGTGGTAAGGGCCGTTTTCTTCGTTTAAGAGCAGGTTCCAATCACAAAAGTGGGTGAGACCGCTGGCAAAGGCTCCGACCATATCGTGCGCATATATCTCGGCGTGCGGAAGATCGTATTCTTCGTGAATACCGCTTCCGGGGATAGCTCTGCAACTCTCGCTCATTATGTTTATCTTGTCGGGATATTTCGAGTAATAAGCACGAAGCTCACCGAAGTGGTCACCCGAGTACCAATGGTGGGCAAAGCCGTCGCAATATTTGCCGTTTTCGCCGTCGAAAATATATTTTGCACGCTCGAAAAGCCGCTCACGGCAGTGGTCATAGCAAAGAATTTTGACTCCTTTTCCGTTAAGCTCACGGCCTAAGTGACCTAAAAATTCGGCTTCCTCCTCGGGAGTGTAAAGGCAAGACTCCCAAATCTGATAGTGCCGCGGTTCATTTTGTACCGTGACCGCCGAAATGTCCACGCCGTTTTCACGGCAGGCATCTATGTATTTTGCAAAATACTTAGCCCAAAGCGGATAGCATTCCTTTTTAAGATGTCCGCCGATGCGGCTGTTTTCGGTCTTCATATAGGCCGGCGGCGACCAGGGAGAAGCGAAAAGCTTGAGTTGTGAATACTCGCCTGCGGCTTTTATCATAGGAAATACCGCTTTTTTGTCGTGTGAAATGTCAAACGAGTCGAGCGTCGTATCGCCCTCTTCGACATAAGTATAATCCTCGGTCGAAAAATCACAGCTTGCAATCGAAAGTCTGCCGAGATTGTAGCCGATACCGCTTTCACGGTCGAAATAGGCACGGATGAATTCCTCTCTTTTGTCTTCGGGCATTTCGCTCCAAACTGTGGCCGAAGCATCGGTGAACGCTCCTCCGATACCGCCGACCGTTTGGTATTCGACCTCGGGGTGAAGGTTTATAACACCGTGCTCAATATCTCCGGGATGATTTTGAATATCGATAGCATCGGTGTTTTTGTATTCAAAGGAAAGCTCTGCTTCGGGGCTTAATCTTTTACCGTTTTTGTTTGTCACAAATATTTTTGCATTCATAATATCTCACCTTTCGTTAAGTTTACGCGCGTCGGGGCTTACCACCGTGCTGATTATACACCGAAATATGATTTAATAGAATGTACCATCCTTTGAATTTATGGATTATTTTACTGAGTTTTCGTGTTGAGTATATTTGGATTTGTTTGATTTTGCAAGTGGGTCGGATATTCTCCCGGTGTTACGCTCGTGTACTTTTTGAACTCACGGCTGAAATAGCTTTCGTCGTTAAACCCCGACAGATAGCAAACCTCAGCCGATGTATAAATTCCCGAAAGTATAAGCTCTTTGGCTCTTTCAATGCGTTTTTGTTTAATGTAACGGTTCGGTGAAATGCCGTAATGCTCGGAAAAAAGCCGCCGCAAATATACTTCGCTTATTCCGCAAAGCTTTGCGAGCTTTCCGACACCGATGTTTTCGGTTAAGTATTTTTTATTGATGTATTCTATTACCGGTAACAGCTTGTTCCCTTTTTTTAAAGAGCTTTCGGCAGAATATTCCTTTTGCATTTTACAGATTATACCATAAAGTTCGGCCTTTACCTGCATACTTCGGCCGACAGATGAGCTGTTCCAAGCACTTACAGCCGATTTGAAATGCTCAAGCAAACGTTCGGACTGTATGGTCTTAAAAGCGAAAGCCTCAGAGGATAAGCAATCGGAAGATTGGAAATTTATCGCATAACAGTCGGAATAGCTTTTATTTATGATCGAATAGTTTGAGCTCTTCGGGAAATACACAACGGTTGAACCGCAGACCTTTAATTTCTTTCCGCCTTCGAATACAAAAGTTCTTTCTCCACCGAGGAAAAGCGTCAAGCCATGGCTCGGGCGGTTGCGGTGTTCGTTTGTACCGGTTCCCGCTTTTACTTGGCAGGCAAGCAGGATTTTCTCAATATTCAAATCGATATTCATAAAGCTTTCCACAATCATCACCTATATTATTTTACCAATAAGTTTCGAAAAAGTCAATGAATATCGGTATATCCATTGAAAAAGGTTACGGAATAAATTATCATTAATTCGAAAGGAAGCGATAATATGTTCAATAGCTTTGACACCGACCGACCGTTTTTGGAAAGAAAATATCACGATCCGGACAAAGAATTTAATCCGTTTCGCAGAATGTTTTACCATGGAGAAGGATATATCGAGAGCAGCGGACTCGACGACAAAGGGATAAAAGACGGACTTAAAGAAAAAATGCGGAATTTCAAAAATGCTCCGCATCCCGTTGCACGTGCCGAGGCCGTGAAATTTATATTGGAAAATCAACGTCTTTATATAAACGAGCATGATTACTTTATCGGCTTTTATTCACTTGGAAGATTGGCCGACCCATATACCTTGCATAAATGGGACGCCGAGGCATCCGAAATGAAGGATGAAGAGCTTAAAACGGTGTTCTCCGATTTAAATGCTTCGGGTGCAGTGGCCATTTGGCCGAATTATGACCACGTTGTGCCGGATTGGGAGTCGCTTTTGAAGTTAGGGCTTAAGGGAATCAAAAAGCGTGCCGCCGATTATTGTGAACAATTCCGCAAAACAGGAGAACTGACACCCGAAAAAGAGGCTTTTTATGAAGCCATAGACATTCAGTATTCGGCTATAATCGATTGCATAAAACGTGCCGCCGACATTGCCGCCGGTCTTGATCTCCCGAAAGCTTCTCGGATCGAAAAATGCTTAAATGATTTGTCCGTCGGCGCACCGACAAATATCTATGAGGCGATGCAACTGATGCTGATATATTTCCTTGTCTCGGAATGTATCGACAGCTATCAGGTTCGCTCCTTGGGCAACGGACTTGACCGTTCGCTTTATCCTTTCTTTGAAAATGATCTTAAAAAAGGAAAATTTTCGGAAGAAGAGTTAAGGGAGCTTTTGGCATATTTCCTTATGCAATGGTCGGCTACCATACCGACAGTGATTCGGGAATCATCCGTGAATATAGGTTTTTGCCGACGGGCGATATTTCGTTTACCGGCCGTGAGGTAAGGCTTCAAGGCGTCGACGGCTTTTGCTGTGCCGAAAACGGTGACATTTATGCAACGGTTTGGGGCGGCGGATATGTAGCCGTGATAGACAGTGAGAATCTTAAAATAAAAGACCGAATAGCCGTGCCGGCCAAGATACCCGTGAGCTGTGCGTTTGTAGGCGAAAAGTATGAATATCTTGCGGTAACAACGGCAACTATGGGTGCCGAAAAGGACGATATAAATGCCGGAATGACATTTGTTTTGGACGTCGGTGTAAAGGGCAAACCGCCATATATTTTCGAAAAGAGGTAAATACTTTGAAGTTCGTTACGACCGACATAAAGCGATTTGCCGTTCACGACGGTCCCGGTATCAGAACGACTGTATTCTTAAAGGGTTGTCCTCTTAAATGCCGTTGGTGCCACAATCCCGAGAGTATAGGCTTTGCGCCGGTTTTAGGCTATTATGCACATAAATGTATAAACTGCGGCGAGTGTACTTCGGCCTGCGACAGCGGCGCACATATTTTTGAAAACGGTATTCATATTTTCAAAAGGGATTTATGTACCGCTTGCGGAAAGTGCGAGAACGTATGCCTCGGTGATGCTTTAAAGCTTTACGGTAAAGAATATTCGACAGAGGAACTTTTGTCGATATTGCTCCAAGACAAGGCTTTTTACAAGTCTTCGGGTGGAGGAGTGACTTTATCGGGCGGTGAATGTCTGTCACAGTATGAGGCGTGCACCGAATTGTTGAAGCTGTTTCGTGAAAACGGTGTACATACGGCGGTGGACACCTGCGGTGCCGTGCCGCAGAGTGCGATTCGCGCGGTTTTGCCGTATACCGATCTGTTTTTATACGACATAAAGGCCATCGACCCTGCGGTTCATAAAATGTGTACGAGTGTCGGCAACGAAGTTATTTTGTCGAACCTTGCTTTCCTTGATGAAACGGGGGTTGACATCGAAATAAGAATACCGTATGTTCCGAATTATAACGCTGCCGAAATTCTTTCAATTGCGGAGTTTTTGAAAAAATTCAAGCATATAATCGCAGTTAAGGTACTGCCGTATCACAATCTGTCGCAAAGCAAGTATGAGGCGGTTGGAATGACGGATATTTTGCCGAAAGAAATTCCCGAAGCCAATGAAATCTTGCAGGCGGAAAAGTTTATTAATATCAATTGCGGTTGCCGAGGTTTTTGAAATTATATTGAAATAAAGGTGCGTATGCTGTATAATGATTAAGTGGAAAATGAATTATGCCGATAGGGGATACATCTTCCCTTAAAATCGCTCGGTGTTTCGCCGAAGGAAGAAAGTGGTGATGCAGTGATAAAGCAACAGATTTTCAGTATTGTTTTTTCTGCTTTACTTCTGCCGTCTGATTTTTGTTGTGCATTTTGGCTGTTTCGTGAGGCAATCAACCTTTGCGGAATGACTTTCGGCGAAGCGGTGAGGATTCTCAATGCCGAAATGTTAAATACAGGTATTCGAAAAAACCGTTTGATTCGAGTGCAGAGAGCGCTTGCCGCGTTTTTTCATAAAAACAGTACCGACCACGACAAATCGATTCGGCTCACAAAAGCATTCGGATTCTGCACTTTGATGGGCCTTGCGGCACTTGCATTGGCTTTATTTGCCGCGACTGTTCCGACGGCTTTTAAATACACCGTTATCGGTAATATCATTCTGACGGTTTTAAATATCGCACTTGCGGTTTTTGGGTTGATTTACGGGAAAAAGCACCCTTTGAGCAGGGAGCTTTCCGAAAAGCTTTCGGTTAAAAGAAGCAGAGGAAAAGCAAAACGCAGGAATGCTTTTATCTATGCTTTCGTTGCCGTTTTGTTCTTTGGAGTTTTACTCTTTATTTTGCTTGGAATAGCTTCGGCTTTTCGCACAGAGCCTTGCGAAGTAAGCCGTCCTTCGGCAATTGCGGTACAGTCGGAGCTGATAAATGAACTCGGCGAAAGAGGCTATGAAACCGCTAATGTTCCGACAACCTATTGGGAATTTGACGAAAACAAGCTTGAGCATATTGCGGCAGGTGTAAAGGGCGACAGCAGGTTCGAGTTTTACGGATATTCCGATAATGAAACTGTTGAATCGGTATACGAAAGAATAATACATTCGACCGCTCCCGAGTTTGATAAATCCGAATGTGAGAAACACGAAACCCGGCTTTCAAATGACAGCGAAATGTTTACTGCCGTGATAGACGGTGTATATTATTTGATAATGTACCGTAACGATACGGTGGTTTACGCTTATTCGCCCGACTCGTTGAGCGAAATAAACGGAATATTAACCGAGATAGGATATTTTAAGGATAGATAGTAGTGAGCTTTGTGCCTGAAAAATCGGGGAAAAGACAGGTAAGGCCTTTTGTTTTGGCGGTTGGCATTGTATTTTTAATGGGTGCAATTTATTTTTTGTTCGGTGGAGTGAGAGAATGTATAAAACAGCTTGACGAAGAGTCTTGGACGGTAACTGCGGCTACTGTGATAAGCGTTGAAGAAAGCAGAAGCAGCACAAAGAGTTATAACATTATTTACAGCTACGAAACAGGATACGATATTTATACGGGAAAGATATATGAAAGTAATGAGCCGAAGAAAATCGGTGACTGTTTTGAAGTGAAATATGATCCTAATGAGCCGAATGAATCCACAACACGTCTAAAGCCGACCTTAGGAACGGTGATATCGGGCATTTTCGCGTTTTTGATCTTCGGAATTGTCGGTTGCGGTTTGATAAAAAGTGCTTTCGGTGAGAGCTTATGGGTCGGTTGTTGGTATCGCTTAATAAAAAAATATACGGAAAGGCAACAGAATAAATGATTTCTGTTTAACGGAGGGATTTATGATAAAGCGTTTATGGTGGAAAATCGTTTTGGGAGTTTTGGCGGCGGTGGTGCTGTTCGCTGTGGGTTTTGTTATATATCTGACGGTTACAGAGTACCGCCCGAAGGCTCGGCAGGAGGCCGAGCACGTGCACATTGCCGACGGAAAACGGGTACAGACAGGCGAACAAATGACGGTTTACACTTGGAACATCGGATATGCGGGACTCGGTGCCGAGGCCGATTTCTTTATGGACGGCGGAAGCAGCGTTAATCCGAAAAAGGCGGAAGTCGAGCGGAATTTGAACGCCGTAAAGTCGTTTATATCCTCGCAGTCGGCCGATGCGTGGCTGCTGCAGGAGGTTGATACCGATTCGGCACGCACGGGTAATATAAATGAGCTTAAAGCACTGTCAAACGGCTTTGAGGGAAGCTTCGGTCTTGCTTATAACTACAAGTGTGATTTTGTGCCGTTCCCATGGCCGCCGATAGGCAAAATCGAAAGCGGCATTG
The DNA here is from genome assembly GCA_964634675.1 of uncultured Eubacteriales bacterium. GTDB lineage: Bacteria > Bacillota > Clostridia > Oscillospirales > Acutalibacteraceae > UMGS172. The sequence goes on along the minus strand of CAZWLH010000047.1, from coordinate 679 downwards.
CGACCTTCACGGGCGGCAGCGTCAACGGAACCTTCGAGAGGATTTCCTTGCCGTGTCCGTTTTCTTGGCCAGTAAGCGTTGCGAATTTAAAAAGGTGTCTGCTTTTAACGCGCTTAGAGGTCTTGGGCAGCGACAAAGAGGTCGTTCTTGTCAATCTGCATCTGGAGGCCTATGATGACGGGGAGGGAAAGATAGCACAGACCAAGCTTTTAATGGAGCTTTTGCAAGCTGAATACGAAAAGGGTAACTATGTGATAGCCGGCGGCGATTTTAACCAAGTGTTCCCGGGTACACTTGAGACCTATCCCGTGAACGGTGACGTTTGGACACCGGGAAATCTTTCGAATGACGATCTGCCCGAGGGTTTCAGATACGCGTTCGACGGCGACAGTGCGACCTGCCGATTGCTTGACAAACCTTTAAGCTCGGACACTCAAAAATATATTATCGACGGATTTATTGTATCACCTAACGTGCAAATCGATACGGTCGAGACGGTGGAGCTCGGCTTCGAAAACTCCGACCATAATCCCGTTAAATTGCAGATAACGCTTTTACCTTAATGAAAATTCAATATTTTGCTTTATGCCGTAGTATTTGCTCTGCGGCATTTTTAAGTTTACAAATTATGTTATGATACAATAGATAGGTAACAAAAATAATAGAAAAAACAACTCAA
>CAZWLH010000046.1:0-12115 GCA_964634675.1 uncultured Eubacteriales bacterium | reverse complement strand
TCTAGCATTTGATTTCATCGGTTTCCTTGCCGATGGGTTTGATGCCGTTTAACGACACCAAAGCTGACGGTCCTCTGCGATATATCGCAAGAACGTCTGGGGAAAAATTTAAGGAGGAATAACAATGGATTTCGTTAAAGAGATTTCTGCCGGTATGCTTAAGGTAGATGCACCGCAGGTCAAAATCGGCGACACTGTTCGTGTGCACGTAAGAATCACCGAGGGTGACAAGTCGAGAATTCAGGTCTTCGAGGGCACCGTTATCGCAAAGAACAACAGCGGTATTGCCGAGACCTTTACCGTTCGCCGTGTATCCTACGGCGTAGGTATCGAGCGTGTCTTCCCGGTACATTCGCCTAACGTTGCCAAGGTCGAGACTGTCAGAAGCGGTAAGGTTCGCAGAGCTAAGCTTTACTACCTCCGTGACAGAGTCGGTAAGGCCGCAAAGGTCAAAGAGCAAATTTAATTTTGCAGCGAAGGGGACGAGTTATGCTTGTTCCCTTTTTCTTTTAAGCTTGAAAGGGGTGATCTGCCTTGAAGCTCGGTGCCGAAAAAAATGAGACCGAAGCAACAAAAAAGACCGTTCGTGAAACCAGGGGCTTTTGGAATGAGGTCTATGAGTGGATAGACTGTGCCGTTGTTACGGTTGCGGTTCTGCTGCTTGTGTTCACCTTTTTGTTCCGTCAGGTCAGAATAAGCGGAACGTCGATGCAGCCCACGCTGCAAAGCGGTGAGCGTGTTATTGTGTCCGATCTGCTTTATTCTCCGAAATACGGCGATATCGTCGTAATTTCAAATGAGGTGTATGACAATACGCCTATTATAAAGCGTGTCATTGCGACCGAGGGCGAATGGGTCGATATCCGCGACGGTAAGGTCTTTGTAGGAAAATCGAAGGAGTCGATGAAGTCGGTCGGAAGCGAATTTATCGGTGACACCGAAACCGAGGCTACGGTCGGCGGTGGCTTTTACGGCGAGTGGGAGTATCCTATGCAGATACCCGAAGGAAAGGTCTTTGTGCTCGGTGATAACCGTGCGGTTTCACTCGACAGCCGAACGACTGCGGTCGGACTTATCGACCGGCGTCAGATACTCGGAAAGGCACTTTACCGCGTTTACCCCTTTGATTCGTTCGGGAGCGTATATTAAATTTACATAACGGAGAAAGTATTATGAGCGAAGTGCAGAACATACAGTGGTACCCCGGTCATATGAAAAGGACCGAAAGGCAAATTGAAAAGGTTTTGCCGCTTATCGATGCCGTCGCAGAAATAGCAGATGCCCGTATACCCGTCAGCAGCCGTAATCCGGAGTTGGCGGGTATTGTTGCGGATAAACCGAGGCTTATTTTGCTCAATAAATGCGACGTTGCCGATAAGGCCGCCACGGATAGGTGGATAAGGTATTACAGCGAGCAGGGGATCATCGCATTGCCGATGGATTGCCGCTCCGGCAAGGGAACCGACGGCTTTATAAAATCGGTCAAGACACTGCTCAAGGAAAAGCTTGAGGCTTATGACAAAAAGGGGATGACCGGTAAGCCGCTGAGGGTTATGGTTGTCGGAATTCCGAATGTCGGAAAATCATCCTTTATCAACAGAATGTCCAAGCTTTCAAAAGCCGGTGTCGCCGACAGACCCGGTGTTACAAGAGGAAATCAGTGGTTTAAGATCGATGAGCGGCTTGAACTTCTCGACACTCCCGGTGTGCTGTGGCCTAAGTTCGACGACCCGACCGTCGGTGAGCATTTGGCCTTTACCGGTGCCGTTAAGGACGATGTTATAGACAAGGAGCTTTTGGCGGTCAGATTGCTTGAGGTAATGGCGGCCGAATATCCCGAAAGACTGTCGGAACGCTATAAGGTCGACCCGACACAGTTTTATGATGCTTATGAGCTTTTGCAGGGCATCGGCAAAAAGCGCGGTATGATGATGCGCGGCGGAGAGGTCGATTGCGAACGTGCATCGACCATGCTGCTTGACGAATACCGCGGAGGAAAGCTCGGAAATATCACACTTGAAATGCCGGAGGATAAGTAATGCCCGATTACAGTTTTGAACAGGCGGCTATGTCGAAGGGCTTTGAAACGGTCTGCGGTGTCGACGAGGCCGGAAGAGGTCCGTTGGCGGGGCCGGTTTGCGCGGCGGCGGTGATACTGCCCTGCGGCTTACAGATCGAAGGCCTGAACGACTCAAAAAAGCTGAGCGAGAAAAAAAGAGAGCAGCTTTACGGTATAATAACTGAAAAGGCTGTTGCGTGGTCGGTGGCCTTCGGCTCGGTCGAAGAAATAGAAAGCGTTAATATTTTAGAGGCCACTTTTCTTGCCATGAACCGTGCGGTATCGGGACTTGAGGTCAAGCCTTCATTTGCACTTGTCGACGGTAACCGAGTTCCCAAAGGTATGACGGTTCCGTGTGAGATGGTGGTAAAGGGCGATGCCAAGTCATGCTCAATAGCCGCGGCTTCGATAATCGCCAAGGTTACAAGAGACCGCCTGCTTTTACAGTATGCAAAGGAATATCCCGAATACGGCTTCGAAAAGCATAAGGGCTACGGTACGGCGGCGCATTATGCCGCAATTGAGCGTTACGGCATTTTACCGATACACCGCAAGAGCTTTTTGAAAAATATTCTCGGTGAAAAATAATGGGGAAAACTCAAACAATAGGCAATAAGGGCGAAGCCTTTGTAGCCGAATATCTTAAGAAAAAGGGATATATCATTTCGGCAAGAAACTACCGTTGCCGCTTCGGCGAGATCGATGTTATTGCCGAAAACAACGATGAAATACTGTTTGTTGAGGTTAAAACACGCAGTGAAAGGTCGGTCATACGCCCGTATGAATATGTAAATACTGCAAAACAGCGTAAAATTTTCATTACGGCGAGCATATATTTACAAAACAACGGCTTCGGTCTTAAACCGAGGTTCGATGTTGCCGAGGTCTTTACCGATGACGGCGGAAAAATGCGTCTTAATTATTTCGAAAACGCATTCGGAGCTGATGGTTTTGAAGATTTTTGATCTGCATTGCGATACCTTTACAGAGCTGTATGACCGTCGATTGAGTCTTGATAACGGTCTTACCGCAGTGAATGTGAAAGGACTTTCGTCCTTTTGCCGTGCGATTCAGAGCTTTGCGGTGTTTTTGCATCCCGAAATTCCCGACCGATACCGTCGCTACCGTGCGGTGTCGGAATACGGAAAAAATGAGCTTTTGGAAAACGGCATACCGATAGTTCTCTCTGCCGAGGAGCTTGATTCAAACGGCGTTTCGGCAATGTTATCACTCGAGGGTGGTGTGCCGGGCTTTGTCCCCGATGATGTCGAGCCGCTTTATGCCGACGGCATAAGAACGGTTTCGCTGACCTGGAACTTCGACAACCCGTTGGCAGGCGGTGCTTTCGGAGAGAGTGGGCTGACAACGCTCGGACGGCAGGTGATAGCCGAGCTGAACCGGTTTAATATGTGTACCGATCTGTCGCACTTGAACGAAAAAAGCTTTTTTGAGGCCGCCGAATATGCCGATTTCTGCTTGGCGACCCATTCGGGCGTTGAGTCGACGGTTAAGCACCGTCGGTGCCTCTCCGATGCTTGTCTTAAGGTGATAAAGGAAAAAAGAGGACTTGTGGGACTTACCGTTTATCCCGAATTTACAGGCGAGCCGTATGAGGGCTTTTTTAAAGCGACGGCGCACTGTCTTGAGCTTGGACTTGAGGACAATATTGCGATCGGAACGGATTTTGACGGTGCCGAAATGTCGCAAGCACTTGCAAAAACGGCCGATTTATTGAAGCTTTACCGCTATTTGCGTGACAGAGGATTCGGAAAAAGGCTTTGCGATAAAATATTTTTCGAAAATCAGCAAGAATTTTACCGTAATGTTTTGACAAAGTGAGCAAGATAGTGTAAAATATTTACGTTACTTTATGTTTGTCATTCTGACAGAACGGAGTGTAGAAATGAATTATACAAGTACAAGAGATAAAAATGTTAAGGTGCCGTCGAGTATGGCGATAGCACAGGGTATTTCCGAGGACGGAGGACTTTTTGTCCCCGAATCCATACCGCCCCTCACTGCCGCCGATTTCGAGAGAATTTCGAAGCTTGACTATATCGGCCGTGCCAAGGAGGTCTTGAAGCTTTACCTGACCGACTTTACCAAGGAAGAGCTTGACTACTGTGTCAAGGGTGCTTACAGTAATACCTTTGATAACAACTGCCCCGCACCGCTTCATAAGCTGGACAACGGCGAGTATATTCTCGAGCTGTGGCACGGACCCACCTGTGCTTTTAAAGATCTTGCCTTACAGCTGTTGCCGTTTTTGCTCACTACATCTGCAAAGAAGGTGGGCAAGGGAAGAACCGTGATCCTGGTTGCAACCTCGGGCGATACCGGAAAGGCAGCTCTCGAGGGCTTCAGCGATGTTGAAAATACCGATATTGTTGTATTTTATCCCAATAACGGTGTAAGTCCGATGCAGAAGCTTCAAATGGATACTCAAAAGGGCAACAACGTCTTTGTTTGCGCCATAAACGGCAATTTTGACGATGCACAGAGCGGCGTTAAGAAGATATTCACCGACAGCTCGGTCAAAAAGCTTCTCAAGGATAACGGAATGGAATTCTCGAGTGCCAACTCGATAAACTGGGGACGTCTTGTTCCGCAGATCGTTTACTATGTTTCGGCATATTGCGACCTTTTGAACGGCGGTGAAGACTTGTCAAAGGGCTTCAATGTCGTCGTTCCCACCGGAAACTTCGGCAACATTTTGGCGGCATATTATGCCAAGTGTATGGGTGTGCCGATAGCTAAGCTTATATGCGCTTCAAATGCCAACAACGTCCTGACCGATTTTATCGCTTCGGGCACATACGACCGCAACCGTAAATTCTTTACGACCATATCGCCCTCAATGGATATTCTCATTTCGAGCAATCTGGAGCGTATGCTTTACCACCTGAGCGGCAATAATGCCGATACCGTGGCAAAAATTCAGGCCGAGCTTGCCGAAAACGGCAAATACACTATCGGTGAGGATATGCTTCAAAAGCTTCAGGAGCTTTATTACGGAGGCTGCTGCGATGACACCGACACCCTTAAGACGATCGGTGACAAGTTCAAGAAGTATAACTATCTTTGCGATACCCATACCGCCGTTGCAGTCAAGGTGTACGATGAATATATCGCCGCAACGGGTGATTCAAAGCCTGCCGTGATCGCTTCCACCGCAAGTCCTTATAAGTTTGCAGCATCGGTGCTCAAGGCGGTAGATAACGAAAACGCTTCGTGCGACGAATTCGAAACGGTTGAGCTTCTGTCCGAAAAAACCGCTACCGAGGCTCCGGCACCCATTAAAGCACTTAAGGGCGCAGTACCTCGCTTCAACAACGTTTGCGAAAAAGACGGAATGGTCGACGTTGTTCTCGATTTTCTTAAAATCAAGCACTGAATAAAATAAGGACTGTCGCTTTTGCGACAGTCCCGTTTTGTGAAATTTCGGAATTATCTTTTTTCAAAGGTTCCGCAGGCAGTCTCGCCGCAGGTCTTGGCCGCAGTGTTGACCACGTTGATGTGACCTGCATCACAGCAGTTGTCGGCCGTGTGATGACGGCAACATTCGACCTCGCACTTGATTCCCGAAATTTTACATCCGCAATTCTCGTTCATTTTAAAAAATCTCCTTTTTTGTTTTGTCGTTTCCGACAGGAGTATTTTAACCGCTTCGGCACAATTTAAACATAGGAGGACGGCGAATGTCATTATTTACTGTTTCCGATCTGCATTTATCGCTGTCTGCCGATAAGCCGATGGATGTTTTTTACGGTTGGAACAACTATGTCGAGCGCCTTGAGGCAAATTGGCGCAGGATAATAAGCGACGGCGATACGGTGGTCATTCCCGGTGATATATCGTGGGGACTCAAGCTTGAGGATACCGAGGCCGATTTGAAATTCATAGATGCACTGCCGGGAAGAAAAATACTTCTCAAGGGAAACCACGACCTTTGGTGGAGCACGATGAAAAAGCTTGAGGCATATAAGGAAAAAATCGGTCTTAAAAGTATTGAATTTTTGTTTAATAACTGTATTGAGGCCGAAGGAAAGGGGATTTGCGGCAGTCGAGGTTGGTTTTTCGACCGACCGGAGGCCGAAAAGAAGATAATCCTTCGCGAAGCGGGAAGACTTGAGGCTTCGATATCGGCGGCGGTCGGATGTGGCTTGGAGCCGGTCGTTTTTCTGCACTATTCGCCGGTTTACGAAAATTCGAAGTGTGATGAAATTCTCGACGTGCTTAAGAAATACGGAATTAAAACGGTATATCACGGTCATATCCACGGCTCGGGACTTCACAGAGCCGTTCCCGAGTGTGACGGAATAACCTTTAAGCTCGTTTCGTGTGACTGTATGGATTTTACTCCTTACAGAATTATTGTTTGATTTTTTATAAGATTTATGAGCTTTGCCGATAAAAGGTGCCGAAAAAGGCGCCTTAAATGGCTAAATTTAATAAAATTTGTAATTTTTTTGATTTTTTTCAAGAAAAGTATAGAAAAATCCTTTATAATGTGGTATAGTAATTTGAGTATTTTTGGGAGGTCATATAATGCTTAAGGAATTTAATAAAAAAGAAACCAACCGCTATGAGCTTGACATTACCGTCGATGCCGAAAGATTCGGCGCCGCAATCAAGCAGGCTTATGAAGAGAACGGCAAGAAAATCAATGTGCCGGGCTTCAGAAAAGGCAAAGCCCCTATGGGAATCATCGAGAAGTACTACGGCGAGTCCGTATTTTTCGAGGATGCTCTCAACATAATCTATCCCGAGGCCGTTGAAGCAGCTATCGCAGAGTCGAAGCTTGAGTTTGTTGACGACAAGATCGATTTCGATCTCGTTTCCATCAGCAAGACCGAGGGTGTTGAGTTCAAGGTAGTTATCACCGTAAAGCCCGAGGTTGAGATCGACGGCTACAAGGGTCTTAAGGCCGAGAAGCTCAAGACCGTTGTTACCGATGAGGAGATCGAGGCTGAGGTCAATGCAGTTGCCGACCGCAATTCGAGAATGGTCACCGTTGAGGACCGTGCCGCCGCTATGGGCGACACCGCCGTTATCGATTTTGACGGCTATGTTGACGGTAAGGCTTTCGACGGCGGTAAGGGTGAGTCCTACTCTCTTGCACTCGGTTCGGGTTCCTTTATCCCCGGCTTTGAGGAGCAGGTCGCAGGTCACAATACCGGCGATGAGTTCGACGTAAACGTTACCTTCCCCGAGGACTATCACGCTGAGGAACTCAAGGGCAAGGCCGCTACCTTCAAGGTAAAGCTCCATGAGATCAAGGTTAAGGAAATGCCGACCGTTGACGATGAGTTCGCAAAGGATGTCAGTGAGTTTGATACTCTCGCAGACTATAAGGCAGATCTTAAAGCAAAGGCTACCGAGCGTAAGGACAAGCAGGCCGAGGCCGATGTCGAGAACCAGCTTGTTGAGCAGCTTATCGAGCTTGTCAAGGCAGATATCCCCAACGCTATGATCGACAACCGTGCAAAGCAGAGTGTTGAAGATTTCGCATACAGACTTCAGGCTCAGGGTATGGATCTTAAGACCTATCTTAAGTATACCGGCGGCTCTATCGACGATTTCAAGAACACATTTATGCCTCAGGCAGAGGCTCAGGTCAAGATCCGTCTTGCACTTGAGAAGATCGCAGAGCTCGAGAAGATCGAGGCAACCGAGGATGAGCTCAACGCTGAGCTTCAGAAGATGGCAGATGCTTACGGCATAGAGCTTGATAAGATCAAGGCTTCCGTTCCGACCGATGAGATTAAGAAGGACATCGTTGTTCAGAAGGCTATGGATCTTGTTAAGGCCGAGGCCGTTGTTACCGAGGTCGACAAGAAGACCGAAAAGACCGAGGAGCAGGCTCCCGCAAAGAAAACTGCCGCTAAGAAGCCGGCTGCTAAGAAGACCGCTGCCAAAAAGGCCGAGGACGACGGCGAAAAGGCTCCCGCAAAGAAGCCTGCCGCCAAGAAGACCGCCGCTAAGAAGGCAGAGGAAAAGACCGAAGAATAATTTCGGCTACTGTTTATAATATTTAAAACCGTTGCATACTATTTTTTGTGGTATGGCCGCGGAAAAGTGAGGAAAGCGGCAGACTTTTTGATTATGTTCTGTTGCTTTCCGCTTATTTTATTGAAAAATGATTGAAAGGGAGTATTTTTTATGAGTTTGGTGCCGATGGTAGTTGAGCAAACGGGTGCAGGCGAACGTTCATACGATATTTATTCGAGACTGCTTAATGACCGTATAATTATGTTGTGCGATCAGGTCAATGATGCAACCGCAAGCCTTGTTATTGCTCAGATGCTTTATCTTGAAGGCAAAGATCCCGATAAGGACATTTCCTTCTACATCAACAGTCCCGGCGGAAGCGTTTCGGCAGGATTGGCTATTTATGACACGATGAACTATATCAAGTGCGATGTCAGCACCATTTGTATGGGTATGGCCGCATCTATGGGTGCGTTTTTGCTGTCGGCAGGCGCAAAGGGCAAGCGTATGGCTCTGCCCAACAGCGAAATAATGATTCATCAGCCGCTCGGTTCGGCCGAGGGTCAGGCAACCGATATCATCATACACGCCAAGCATATCGAGCAGACTCGTGAAAAGCTCAATACTATCCTTGCCGCCAATACCGGTAAGCCGCTCGAGACCGTTAAGATCGATACCGAGCGTGACAACTTTATGTCGGCCAAGGAGGCCATGGAATACGGCCTTATTGATAAGGTTATTGAAAAAAGATAATTTATTTCGGAGCGTATAATGCCAAATAATAACAACAACAACAATTATCCGGTATGCTCTTTTTGCGGACGTACCGAGAGCGAGGTCGACCATCTTATCGCCGGCAACGGCGTGTTCATTTGCGATGAGTGCATAGAGGTATGCCATTCGCTTTTGCTTGAAAATGAGATCGACCCGCGTAAGAGCAAGAAGCCGACCAAGAAGAATACCGCAAAGAAGGATTTCAAGCTGCCTACTCCCGCTGAACTTAAGGCTCATCTCGATGAGTATGTTATCGGACAGGATGATGCGAAAAAAACCTTGAGCGTGGCGGTTTATAACCACTATAAGCGCATTTTCTGTGCCGAGAAATCCGACGTCGAGCTTGCCAAAAGCAATGTTTTGATGTTGGGACCCACCGGTGTCGGCAAGACTCTGCTTGCTCAGACGCTTGCACGCTTTCTCGATGTTCCCATCGCCATTGCCGATGCCACGACATTGACCGAGGCCGGATATGTCGGTGAGGACGTTGAAAATATCCTTTTAAGGCTCATTCAGGCCGCCGATTTCGACGTCGAAAAGGCCGAAAGAGGGATTATCTATGTCGACGAGATCGACAAGATAGCAAGAAAATCCGAGAATGTTTCGATCACCCGTGACGTCAGCGGAGAGGGCGTTCAGCAGGCGTTGCTGAAAATTCTTGAGGGAACGGTTTCCAACGTTCCTCCCCAAGGCGGAAGAAAGCACCCTCAGCAGGAGTTTATACAGATAAACACCGCAAATATCCTCTTTATATGCGCAGGCGCGTTTGACGGAATCGAAAAAATAGTTGGAAAGCGTATGGGCGAGAGCGGACTCGGCTTCGGTGCCGAGGTGAAATCGAAGCAGCAGATGGAATCGGAGATCACCTCACGCAAGGTCATTCACCACGATCTTGTCAAGTTCGGTCTTATACCCGAGCTTGTCGGCCGTTTGCCCGTTATCGCATCACTCGATGCAATGGATGAGGAAACGCTTTACAGAATAATGACCGAGCCAAAAAACTCGATCGTTAAGCAGTATGTTGAGTTGTTTAAAATGGACGGAATAGAACTTTGCTTTGAAGATGCGGCGTTACGCCATATCGCAAGCGTTACGGTCGAGCGTAAGACCGGCGCAAGAGGCTTGCGTTCCATTATCGAAAGCATTTTGCGTGATATTATGTATACCGCACCGTCGGATAAGACTATCAGCAAGATAACTATCACCGAGCAGTGTGCCAAGGGTGAAAGTGCACCCACGGTTGAAAATAACCGTAAGCCGGAAAAGCCGTCAAAGGCAGACATTGATATTCCGGTAGCTTAAAATAAGTTAAAATTCAATCCCGAGCTATGACGGCTCGGGATTGCTTTTCGTTGACGGCTGTAAAAAAATTGCGCTTCAGGAAGCATTGCGGTTCGATTGTACCGTCTGCGATACCTATGATCGGTACAAAGAAGACAAGCTGCTCCGGCAAAATATTGTGACACTGAAAAACACACGCTCCGAGGTTTGGCTTCGGAGCGTGTGTTTTAAAAAAAATTATTTAATGATTTCGTGAATCTTTGCCTGTATCTTTTCGAGACGAGCCTGCGCCGCTGCCTTGTCGGCTTCCTTGACCGAATAATAAACCTTTATCTTCGGCTCGGTTCCCGACGGACGTACCGCCATCCAAGAGCCGTCGTCCCAAACATATTTCAAAACATTTTCACGGGGAAGATCGCGAACTCCGACACTGTAATCGATTATCTCCTTAATGCCGTCGAACAGGGCCTTTCCGGTGCTTCTGAAGGTGATCATAAGCTGCTGAATTTGCTCGGCACCGTCCTTACCCTTAAGAACAAAGCTCTCCAAGGCATCAAGATAATAGCCATACTCATCGTATATTTCGTTGAGACCGTCGACCAGGGTTTTGCCCTGATTCTTATACCAAGCGGCCATTTGGCAGATAAGCATCGACGATACGACGGCATCCTTATCTCTTGCGTGGGTACCGACAAGGTAGCCGTAGGACTCTTCATAGCCGATGACGAATTCACGCGAACCGTCGGCCTCATATTTGTTCATCTTGTCGCCGATATATTTGAAGCCGGTGAGGGTCTCCTCGACCGAAAGACCTGCCTTGCGTGCAATTTCGGCGCCGAGCTCGGATGTGACTATGGTCTTTATTACGGTGGATTTGGAGTTGAGTGTATCCTTCTTCGTTTTGAGAATGAAGTTGACCAACAAAGCACCGGTCTGATTGCCGGTGAAGAGAACGTAATCGGTGCCGTTCTTGACAGCTATTCCGACACGGTCGCAGTCGGGGTCGGTTCCGAGAACCAAATCGGCACCGATCTCCTTAGCCTTTGCAATGGCAATCGTGAGGGCATCCTTTTCCTCGGGGTTGGGGCTGCGGACGGTTGAAAAATTGCCGTCGGGCATTTCCTGCTCCTTGACAACGGTGACGTCCATTCCCTCAAGCATTCTGCGGACGGGAATGTTTCCCGTGCCGTGAAGGGGAGTGTAAACGATCTTCAAATCGGAAGGCTCGGTGTATACCGACTGCTTACCGACCGCCTTAAGATACTCGGAAAGCACGTTTTCACCGATAAGCTCGATGTTTTCCGAAGAATCGGAGAAGGGAATGGTCGAAAAATCGGTGATGCCGTTTATAAAGCCGATAGCGTTTTTGGCATCCTCTGTGCAAAGCTGACAGCCCTTGGAGTCATAGACCTTATATCCGTTGTACTCCTTGGGATTGTGCGAGGCGGTTATCATAACACCTGCGGCGCAGCCGAGAAAAGCGGTTGTAAACGAAAGCACGGGAACGGGAACAACCGTTTCGTAAAGATATACCTTGAAGCCGCATGATGCAAATATGCCTGCGGCGGTCTTTGCGAAAACATCGGAATTGTTACGTGTGTCATAAGCAATGGCGACCTTAAGATTATCGGTTCCGCTGCTCTTTATAAAACGTGCAAGACCGAAGGTGGCACGTCCCACGGTGTATTTATTCATTCTGTTGGAGCCGGCACCCATTATTCCTCTGAGTCCGCCGGTGCCGAATTCGAGATCCTTATAAAAACGATCCTCGATCTCTTTTTCGTCGGTGATCGCCGAAAGCTCGGCCTTTGTGGCAGGGTCAAAGCCGAGCCACTGCTCATATTTTTCCTTATAATTCATAAAGCACAGGTCCTTTCACCTTGTTATAATTTCGAAACAATTATAATATTTTTACCGTCTAAAGTCAAGAGATAAAGGCTCCTTGAAGAGCGATATTTTGTAGATAAATCAATGATAGGTAACACTTTTCTCAAAAAAATAAGATGAAAG
>CAZWLH010000045.1:0-12277 GCA_964634675.1 uncultured Eubacteriales bacterium | reverse complement strand
CCGAAATGAGCGGAAAACTTTATGTTGTCGGAACGCCGATAGGCAATTTGGGCGATCTGTCGCCGCGCGCCGCCGAAACTTTGGAGGCGGTCGATTTTATTGCGGCGGAGGATACACGTGTGACCTTAAAGTTGCTTAACCACCTCGGCATAAAAAAGCCGATGGTGAGCTATCACGAGCATAATAAGGCCTCACGAAACGACCCCGTTGCCGACCGAATAGCCGCAGGTGAGACCTGTGCCTTGGTCACCGATGCCGGAATGCCGGTTATATCCGACCCCGGCGAAGACCTTGTGAGGGCATGTCGCGAAAGAGGTCTTGAGGTCGAGTCGGTTCCCGGTCCGAGTGCGCTTATAACGGCTTTGGCAATTTCGGGAATGACCTCGGGAAGATTTTGCTTTGAGGGATTTTTGTCGGTCAACAGGCAAAGCCGCACCGAGCATCTCGAATCGCTCAAAAACGAGGAGCGCACCATGATATTTTATGAGGCGCCTCATAAATTGGAGGCGACCCTCAGGGATATGCTGAAATGCTTCGGTGACCGTGATATCGCCTTGGTGAAAGAGCTTACCAAGCTTCACGAAAGCTGTGAGCGGACAACGCTTGCGGCGGCATCGGAAAAATATGCCGAAATACCGCCTAAGGGCGAATATGTGCTGATAGTTTCGGGTGCCGAGAAGGCTTCGGACGAGGAATATACGCTTGAATCGGCCGTCAAGCTTGCCAAAGAGCTTATGGACGGCGGAATGTCGCAAACTCAGGCCGCAAAAAACGCCGCGAACGCCACTGGACTTCGCAGAAACGAGATATACAGAGCGCTGATAGAGGCTTGAGCCGATATCGGATAAAGGCCGTATTATTATAAATATGGTTTGCAATATTACATAATATGTGTTAGAATAAAATGAAACGTTAGTATTTTGTGAGTTACGGGAGTTGTTTTGATGGATAACCGGCCAATCGGAGTTTTTGACTCGGGTCTCGGCGGACTTTCGGTCGTTAAGGAGCTTAACCGTGTTTTGCCCGATGAAAATATTGTGTATTTCGGCGACACGGGACGTATGCCGTACGGTATGCGAAGCGCCGATACGATAATTAAATATGCAAGACAGGACGAAAGGTTTTTACTGTCATATGACGTTAAGCTTATCATAGCCGCCTGCGGAACCGTCAGCTCGGTTGCCGCCTTTACGGCCGATGAGCTTGCGGTGCCGTTTATAGAGGTCGTGACACCTGCATCGAATGCTGCGGTTGCGGCGACAAAAAACGGCAAAATCGGTGTACTCGGCACGGCCGCAACGGTGTCGAGCAATTCTTATAAAAACAAAATGCTCGAAAAAAACGGTCGGCTTAAGGTTGTGCAAAACGCCTGTCCGCTTTTTGTTCAGCTTGTCGAAGCCGGATGGATAGCCCGTGACGATGAGGTCACGGTTGCCACCGCCAAGCGATATTTGGAACCGCTTATTGAGGCCGAGGTCGACACGGCGATTTTGGGCTGCACCCATTTTCCCGCCATAAAGGATATTATAGGTGACATTTTGGGAGACAGGGTCACGCTGATAAATTCGGGTGAGCAGGCAGCTTTGAGCGCGGCGGCTTATTTGAAGGAGCACGGTATGTGCGGAACAGGCGGAAAGAGACGGTATTTCGTGAGCGACAGAGCTCAGTCATTTGCCTCGACGGCGAGCATTCTTTTGGGCTCGGATATCGGAAACGATGTCGAAATGGTGAGCTTGGACAGCTTCGGAGGATAATATGAAGGATGTAATTATCGATATAAAGGGTACGCAGACGGTCAACGGTGAGGATGATGTCGTGAGTGTCACAACGATCGGCAAAATGGAGGTCATCAACGGTAAGACCTATCTGCGTTATGAGGACAGTGCCGCCACAGGTATGGAGGGCGTAAACTGTCTTATAAAGATCGACCGTGACGACAATTCGGTCGTTATGTCACGCTCGGGTGCACTCAGCACGAGAATGTATATAAAAAAGGGTCAGCGGCACATTTGCCATTACCAAACGGCACAGGGCACGATCACGATGGGAATATTCGGTGAATCGGTCAGCGAGAACATCGGTGCCGACGGCGGCGAGCTGACAATGAGCTATACCTTGGACGTAAATTACGGTATGGTAAGCCGCAACAAGGTCGAGATCAACGTAAAACAAGCTTGATTGAAAGGTGAAATATATGTCAAAGATAGTTTTCGAAACAAGAAACAGTATAAAGGATATCATTTGCAATGCGGCGAAAAGGGCCATTGCCGCAGGAGCCTTGCCCGAGGCGGAGCTTGCACCGTTTAATGTTGAGGTGCCGGCCGACCGTTTGCATGGTGATTTTGCCGTGAACGCCGCAATGGTTTGGGCAAAAACCTTCAGATCGAATCCGAGAAAAATCGCCGAAGCCTTAGCCGAAAATTTTGATTTCAACGGTACATACATCGAAAAAGCCGAGATCGCAGGCCCCGGATTCATAAATCTTTTCCTTTCCGACCGCTATTATGCCGCAATAGTCGAGGATGTTCTGTCGAAGGGCGACAACTACGGAAATTCCGATATGGGCTCGGGCAAAAAGGTTATGGTCGAGTTCGTTTCGGCCAATCCGACCGGTCCTATGCACATCGGTAACGCAAGAGGCGGCGCCTTGGGTGACTGCCTTGCCGCAGTGCTCGATAAGGCCGGATATGATGTGACGCGTGAATTTTATGTCAACGATGCCGGTAATCAGATAGCCAAGTTCGGTGCTTCGCTTGAGGCACGCTATCTGCAGATATATATCCCTGAGACCGAGTTCCCCGAGGACGGTTACCACGGCGCCGACATTACCGAAAGAGCTAAGGAATTCGCCGGTGTCCACGGTGACGCTTACCTTTCGAAATCCTCCGAGGAGCGCAGAGAGGCGTTGGTCGATTATGCTTTACCGCTCAATATCGAGGGACTTCGCACCGACCTTGCGACATACAGAATAAACTATGACGTGTGGTTTAAGGAGTCGAGCCTTTACGAATCGGGTGCTATCGATAAAATCGTCGGCATTTTGAAGGAAAAGGGTCTTACCTATGAAAAGGACGGCGCAGTTTGGTATAAGGCGACCGATTTCGGCGGCGAAAAGGACGAGGTCCTAATCCGTGCCAACGGCAATCCCACCTATTTCGCAGGCGATATCGCATATCATTACAACAAATTTGCCGTAAGAGGCTTTGACCGAGTTATAAATATTTGGGGCGCCGATCACCACGGTCACGTTGCACGTCTCAAAGGCGCTATGGATGCTGTCGGTCTTGACGGTGAGAAGCTTGACGTCGTGCTTATGCAGTTGGTTCGCCTTGTCCGTAACGGCGAGGTCGTCAGGGTTTCAAAGCGTACAGGTAAATCGATAACGCTTAAGACCTTGCTCGACGAGGTTCCGCTCGATGCCGCAAGATTCATCTTCAACTCCAAGGAGCCCAATACCCACCTTGAGTTTGACCTTGATTTGGCCGTTGAGCAGTCGAGCCAGAACCCCGTTTACTATGTTCAGTACGCACACGCCCGTATTTGCAGTATACTCCGCAACCTTGCGGCCGACGGAATCACTCCCACGGCCTGTTCTGAGGATGAGTTGTGTCTCCTTAACGCTCCCGAGGAGCGTGAGCTTATACGCCATATTTCCGAATTTACCGGTGAAATAGAGGCATCGGCAAAGTCCTATGATTCGGCACGTATCACGAGATATGTTTTGGAACTTGCGACACTGTTCCATAAGTTCTATAACGCCTGCCGTGTAAAGGTGGACGACGAAAAGCTTTGCCATGCGAGAATTGCACTTTGCCTGGCTGCCAAGACCGTTATAGCCAACGTGCTCTCGATGCTTAAGATCGAAGCTCCCGAGAGTATGTGATCAGGGGAGGGTTTCGAATGCTTTTCAAAAGAGTTGAGCTTATAAAGGATAGAGAAAACGTTTGGCTCGATTGCTACATTGCCGATAAAATAAAGGATTTTAAGCGCAAAGCAATGTTGGTTATTCCGGGCGGCGGATATGGCTGTGTATGTTCCGATCGTGAGGGTGAGCCGATAGCACATGCCTTTATGGCACACGGCTTTAATGCTTTTGTGTTGCGTTATTCTGTCGGCGGAGATCACCGTTTCCCCGAGCAGCTTATCGAAGCATCGCTTGCTATGAAATATATCAGAGACCATGCCGAAGAGTACGGAATAGACGGAAGTAAGGTTTTTGCCACCGGCTTTTCCGCAGGCGGTCACCTTTGTGCCGCACTCGGCACGCAGTGGCATTTGCCGCAGGTTAATGCCGCCGTAGATATGCCGCTCGGATATAACCGACCATACGGAATAATCCCGGTTTACCCCGTCATAAGCTCCGATATCGCAATCCGCGAAAGAGGAAGCTTTAACAATCTTTGCGGCCGTGATATGCAAGAGGAGGCTTATTCCGAATGTTCGCTCGAAAAGTTTGTCGATGAGCGTTCGTCGCCTGCCTTTATCGTTCATACTGCAAACGATCAGCTTGTCAAGGTCGGAAACTCTATTGTTTTTGCCGCCGCATATGCCGAGCACAAAATTCCGTTCGAACTGCACATCTTTGAGGATGCACCGCACGGAATGGCACTCTCAAACAAGATAACCGCTTCCGGCAATCCGAAGCACGATAACCCGCATAATGCGCATTGGGTCGAGCTTGCCGCCGAGTGGACGGATAATTTAAGATAAACCGAAAAAGTGAGTTGCCGAAACGGCAACTCACTTTTCCTTTAATATCCAAGCTCTTCGTCTACTATTATTACGGTGACACGTCCCGGCAGCTGTTCGCCCATAACGGTATAACTGCGGCAAATGCGGTCATTCGAGCGGCAACCGTAGGTGAGGTCACAGCCATGACCGTTGTCAAGCGATACACAGTGTCCCTTTTCGGCACAATAGGTATTTTTCTTGAGCCGCTTTGCATTGAGCGGTGCGGCCACCATTTTGAGCCGTTCGACTGCGGCGCCGATATCCTTGACGATCTTGTTTTTTCCGACTATGACAATTACCTTTTTGGGACCGTAAAGCATGGCGGCAACACGGTTGCCGTTGCCGTCGACGTTAAACAGTTCGCCCTGCTCGGTCACGGCATTGGCCGAAGAAAAATACGCATCGGCCGTGAAGCATTTGCGGAAAACGGCGTGCATTTCCTCGGGAGATGATGCCGCATATCGGTCTAAATAATTATAATCACCGCTTTTGAGTGCGTCGCACAGTCCGAGGTGTGCGAGTGTCACCGAGCCGCCGACCGACACGGTGTCACCCTTATTTATAAGTGAAAGTGCTTTTTTTACCGCTTCCTCCTTGTTCTCGACAAAGACAGCGGTCATATTGTTTTGCTCTAAAGCCCGAATGGTTAGCTCTATTTGTCGGTTCAATTAAATCGCCTCCGAAATGTCAAAAACGGTCGGGATATCCCGACCGTAAAACTTCATTCTCCGTATCCGTTGGGATTGCCCGACTGCCAACGCCAGGTGTCGGTACACATATCCTCAATCGTCTTGGTGGCTTCCCAGCCCAAGAGGTTCTTTGCCTTGTCGGCGTTTGCATAAACCTCATCGGGGTCGCCGGGACGGCGGGGATCGATCTGGAAGGGAATCTCAATTCCCGAAGCCTTTTGGAAGGCATACTTAAGCTGCAAAACGCTGACACCATTGCCTGTGCCGAGGTTTATTGCCTCACAGCCGGTGTTCTTAAGTGCCCAATCGACCGCCTTGACGTGACCGTTTGCAAGGTCGACGACGTGTATGTAGTCGCGAACGCCGGTGCCGTCAACGGTGTTGTAGTCGTTGCCGAAAACGTGGAGCTTTTCGAGCTTTCCGACAGCTACCTGCGAAATATAAGGCATAAGGTTGTTGGGGATACCCTTCGGATCCTCACCGATCATACCGCTTTCGTGAGCACCGATGGGGTTGAAATAACGGAGAAGCGCAATGCTCCAGCCGTTGTCCGAGGCATAAAGGTCACGAAGCATTTCCTCAATAAAGAGCTTGGTTCTGCCGTAAGGATTGATGGCACCCAAGGGCATAGTCTCGACCAGCGGCATAGTCTTGGACATACCGTAAACGGTGGCCGAAGAAGAGAAGACGATTTTCTTGACACCGAACTCCTCCATAACATCGCAAAGAACAAAGGTCGAATCGATATTGTTCTTGTAATACTCCATAGGGATCTTAGCCGACTCGCCGACCGCCTTGAGACCTGCGAAGTGGATAGCGGCCTCGATCTTGTTCTCACGGAAAACGGTTCTGAGAGCCTCTCTGTCTCTGACATCGGCCTTGTAGAACTTTACGGGCTTGCCGATGATCTTTTCGACACGCTTGAGCGACTCCTCTTTCGAGTTGCGAAGATTGTCGACAACGACAATATCATAGCCTGCCTTTGAAAGCTCTATGCAGGTATGACTTCCGATGTAGCCGGCGCCGCCGGTAATAAGTATTGCCATATTGATTACACCCTTTCGGAAAAATATATTTATTTGTCTTCTGCCAATTTACGTCCCATAAGAACGCCCATTACCGAAGCCATCATAAGACCTCTTGTCCAGCCGCTCGAATCGCCGAGGCAATAAAGTCCCTCAACGCTCGTGGTGAGATTTTCATCCATCTTGACACGGTTCGAATAGAACTTAAGCTCGGGTGAATAAAGAAGTGTTTCGGTCGAAGCAAAGCCGGGAACAACGTGATCGACCGCCTGTATAAAGTTTATGATGTTGGTCATCGCACGGTAGGGCATTGCGGCGGTGATATCGCCTGCAACGGCATCGGGGAGTGTCGGCTTCAGGTTGGCGTGAGCAAGCTCTTTCTGCCAGGTGCGCTTGCCGTCGAGAATGTCGCCGTAGCGCTGAACCAGAATGTGGCCTGCGCCGAGCATATTGGTCAGCTCACCGACCTTCTGTGCGTACTCGATCGGCTGATTGAACGGAACGCTGAAGTTGTGGGAGCAAAGGATAGCAAGATTGGTGTTCTGCGACTTGAAATCCTTATAAGAATGGCCGTTTACAACGGCAAGATTGTTGTCGTAGTTTTCCTGGCTTACAAAGCCGCCGGGATTCTGACAGAAGGTGCGGACCTTGTTCTTGAACGGCTTCGGATATCCGATAAGCTTGGACTCGTAAAGCACCTTGTTGACGGTCTCCATAACCTCGTTACGAACCTCGACACGGACACCGATATCGACCGTTCCGGGCTGATGTGCGATGTTGTGCTCGGCACACTGCTTCTCAAGCCAATCTGCACCGCGGCGACCTGTGGCGACAATGACACTGTCGGCCAAGATTTCAAAATCCTGCTTCCGGTCGGTGGCATTTATACCGACGCACTTTGCACCGTCGAATATAAGATTAAGACATTCTGTGCCGAAGTATATTTCAACACCGTTGTTCAAAAGGTAGTTTTCGATGGAAAGATAGATATCCTGCGCCTTTTCGGTGCCCATATGGCGAATGGGGCAGTCAACAAGCTGAAGTCCGGCCTGAATGGCACGCTTGCGTATCTCCTTGACCTCCTCGGTGTTGCCGAGACCCTCAACGTGCTCGTCAGCACCGAACTCAAGGTATATTTTGTCGGCGTAATCTATAAGCTCCTGTGCAAAATCCTCACCGATGAGGGAAGGAAGGTCGCCGCCGACCTCATAGCTTAACGAAAGCTTGCCGTCGGAAAAAGCACCTGCACCGGAAAATCCGGTGGTGATGTGGCAAAACGGCTTGCAGTTGACACATTTTTTTGTCTTGGATTTGGGACAGTGGCGGTTCTCGACCGACTGACCCTTTTCGACTATTACGATCTTCTTTTTACTGCCGAGCTTCAGCATCTCTATTGCAGTAAATATACCGGCAGGGCCGGCACCTACGATAACAACGTCAGTTTTCATATTATTATTCTCCTGATAAAAATGGGGAAATGCGATCATTTGAGCATTATCCACTATATTATAACATAACCGCACGGTGTTTTCAAGATGTAAATGCCGATTGTGTGAAAAAATTAAAACCGTCGGAGCTTCTGCGTGCCGATTTGCAGAAAAATCTTGTAATATGGGGAAAACGGTGGTATTATATAAAAGGGAAAATTTATGCTCAAGGGGCGACAGGATGAAATACAGAAATTTGGTCGATCTTCATATTCATTCCGACAATTCGCACGATGCACATCATTCGGTGTCGCTTATCTGCGAAAAAGCGGTTGAACGGGGACTTGCCGCGATTGCCATAACCGACCATTGCAATTTGATCGATTATAAATCCACAAGGCAGGACGTTATATGCCGTCAGGCGGCGTTTGATGCCTTCAAGGTGAAATCGGTTTTTAAGGACGATATCGCCGTTTCGGCAGGTATCGAGCTCGGCTCGCCGGTGCGTGATTTGGCGGCGACCGAGGACGTTTTGAAAAACGGCTTCGACTTTGTTGTCGCGTCGGTTCACAGGATAAGAGGCAAAAAGGTCAGCTTTGCACGGTGCGATCTTACAAGGGAGACCAACCGTCCCGAGCTTTTGCTTCCGAGGTATTTCACAGAGGTGCTTGAAACGGCCGAGTGGAACGGCTTCGATACCTTAGCGCATCTTACATATCCCTTGCGCTATTTTCCGCAGGAGCTTTTGGAAAACCTTGATTTTTCGCAATTCGATGAAATCATAAGAGCGATACTCAAAACCGTCGCCGACAACGGCAAGGCACTTGAAATAAACACAAAGTGTGAGCCTTATACTATGTGCGGAAGGTTCTATCGCTTCCACCCCGATATTGACATTTTGAAGCAGTTTAAGGAGCTTGGAGGAGAGTATATAACCGTCGGCTCCGATGCCCACAGTGCATATGATGTCGGAAACAGGATCGAGGAAGCATATGAGCTTGCCGAAACGGCCGGCTTTAAATATGTCTCGGTATACAACCGGCGTAAGCCTCAGCTTATCGCAATCAAATAACCGAAGAGAGGTATTATTATATGAATGTAAAATTGCTTAAATTACTGTCCGAAAACGCGCGCTATACCGTGAATGAGCTTTCGGTTATGACCGGCCTTACAGATGAAGAGGTCAAGAATGAGGTCGCCTCAATGGAAAAGGAAGGCATTATCCGTGGCTATAAGGCGGTTATCGACTGGGAACGCCTTGACAGCGCAATGGTGTCTGCCATAATCGAGCTTAAGGTCGAGCCTCAGCCCGACGTCGGATTTGAGCAGATCGCCGAGCAGGTCAAAAAATACCCCGAGGTCGAAACGGTCTACCTTATGTCGGGCGGATACGATCTCTGTGTTATAGTAAAGGGCAAGACCTTCCAGGAGGTCGCAATGTTTGTTGCAAAGCAGCTTGCACCTATGAAATATGTTGTTTCCACGGCAACCCATTTCATACTCCGCCGTTATAAGGAGCTTGACATTGAGCTTATCGGCGGTGAGACCGATGACAGGGAGAAGATTTCGTTTTGATAGATTACAGTAAGCTTTTGAATCCCACGGTTGTCGAAATGAAGCCGTCGGGAATTAGAAAATTTTTCGACATTGCCGCAGAAATGGACGATGTCATTTCACTCGGAGTCGGAGAACCCGATTTCCAGACTCCGTGGCACATCCGTCAGGCAGGTATAAAGTCGCTTGAGGACGGAAAAACAAAATACACCTCAAACTGGGGACTCGCCGAGCTCAGACGTGAGGTCGCACGCTATATGAAGGATATGACGGGTGTCGGCTACGACCCTCAGTCCGAGGTGCTGATTTCGGTCGGCGGAAGTGAGGCTATCGATGCCGCAGTGCGTGCTCTTGTCGGTGCGGGCGACGAGGTGCTTATCGTTGAACCGTGCTTTGTGTGCTATGAGCCGATAGTTAAGCTTGCCGGAGGTACGCCGGTCGGTATTTCGACCAAGGCTGAAAACCGTTTCAGACTTACCGCCGACGAGCTGAAAAGCCATATAACCGAGCGAACCAAGCTGCTTATCCTTCCTTATCCTGGCAACCCGACGGGTGCCATAATGGAAAAGGACGATCTCGAAGCAATAGCCGAGGTGCTGAGAGGTACCGATATCGCCGTTGTTTCGGACGAGATATACTCCGAGCTCACCTATACCGGCAACCGCCACGTGTCGATATCCTCACTTGACGGTATGGCCGAGCGCACCGTTGTGATCAACGGCTTTTCCAAGACCTATTCGATGACCGGTTGGCGCTTAGGCTTTGCCTGCGGACCGGCTCCGATACTCAAGCAAATGACCAAGATTCATCAGTTTGCCATAATGTCGGCACCGACCACTTCGCAGTATGCCGCTATCGAGGCCTTGAAAAACGGCCGTCACGACATTGAAATGATGGTCGAGGAATACGATATGCGCCGCCGCCTTATTGTCAACGGCTTTCGTTCACTCGGCCTCGATTGCTTCGAGCCGCAGGGTGCTTTTTATGCTTTCCCGAGCATAAAATCAACCGGAATGTCGTCCGAGGAGTTCTGCGAAAAGCTGCTTTATTCCAAAAAGGTCGCTATCGTTCCGGGCAATGCCTTCGGCGAGAGCGGAGAGGGTCACGTCAGAGCATCATATTGCTATTCGGTTGAGCACATTAAGGAAGCGCTTCGCAGGATCGGCGAATTTTTAGAAGAAATTAAGAAATGAAACTGAGAGCAAATGCAAAGATAAATTTGTCGCTTGACGTGACAGGGAAACGCGAGGACGGCTATCATACGCTTTGCTCGGTCTTTCAGTCGGTGTCACTCTGTGATTTTATCACGGTCGAGCTTGACGGTGCCGTTACGGTTCGCTGCTCCGACGGCGAGCTTAACGGACGTGACAACCTTTGCTTTAAGGCGGCAGAGCTTTTTTATGAGGCCTCAAAAATGTCGGGCGGTGCGAATATATATATTGAAAAGCACATCCCGAAGGCCGGCGGCTTGGGCGGCGGAAGTGCCGATGCCGCGGCGGTTTTGGTAGCACTCAACGAGCTTAACGGCCGTCCGCTCGACAAAGAACGCCTTTTGCAGGCGGCAGTGACACTCGGTGCCGACGTCCCGTTCTGTGCGGTCGGAGGTACTGTGCTTTGCGAGGGCATCGGTGAAATTATGACCTGTCTTCCGCCGCTTGCCGAATGCTTTATTCTTATAACCAAAAAGGGCGAAAAAAGCTCGACGGGCGATATGTACCGTACACTCGATAAGCCGACCGTCCGTAGGCATCCCGATACCGAAAGGATTTTAAGAGGGCTTGACAGAGGCGATATCGCCGATGCCTTGCAGGGTGCGTATAACTGCTTCGAATCAGTTACCGATATAGCCGAGCGAGAGCTTGTCGGCTCGGTCGCAGGTGAAAATTCGGCGGTTTATTGCGGACTTTCAGGTGCAGGGCCGTCGATAGTGTCGGTGTTTTTGAATAAAAGTGATGCCGAAGCGGCTGCAAAGGCACTCACAACACCCGAAAGGCTCTGCTTTGTTTGCACACCTCGAAAAAGCGGTATAGAAATAATTGAATAAATGACATCACTTTTGCCGATATTCCTTTTGAAAGGCAGGAGTGATAAATGATTATTCCGAAACGAAAATTTAAATTTAACGGCTCGGTGGCTTTAAGGGCAACGGCCTCGGCGCTTGTACTTATGATGACAGTCTGTATCTGCCGCTTTGACGCAAGGTGCGATACCGTGCGAAAAAACGTGCTGAGGCTTCATATATCGGCCAATTCCGACAGTGCCGAGGATCAGGCCTTGAAGCTTGCGGTAAGGGATCGGCTTTTAAAGCTGACCGATGAGGTGTTTGCCAACTGCAAAAGCGAGAGCGAGGCGGCAGAGGCGGCACGCAGCACCGTCGAGCTGTTTCGCACAGAGGCCGAGCGTGAGATCGAGGAAAACGGCAGTTCCTATCCCGTTACGGTCGAGGTTTCAAAGGTTTGGTTCGAAACACGTGAATATGAAAGCTTTACGCTGCCGGCAGGGATTTATGAAGCCGTGAAGGTCGTTATCGGAAGCGGTGAAGGACATAACTGGTGGTGCGTGATGTTTCCGGCGATATGCTTGCCGGCCGTGACCGACGGTGAGGGCCGACTTAACGAGGCGCTCGGCGATAAATGCAGTGAAATCGTGACCTCGAAAAAGCGTTATAAAGCCGAATTTAAGGTCGTCGAGGTGTTCGAAAGGGTAAAATTACGCCTGAAAGACATCTTTTGATAAAAAAATCGCATTTTTTTGAAAATAGTACTTGCTTTTTTTTGAAATGTGTGTTATTATTCCTTTACTGATGTGAAGAAAAGGAGAGGGGTGACAATATGAAAGAGGGTATTCATCC
>CAZWLH010000044.1:0-12294 GCA_964634675.1 uncultured Eubacteriales bacterium | reverse complement strand
TGCACAAGCTTTTACGCAACTCGATCATAGCTGTTCTTATCGGCATAGCATATGCAATATTTGTTTCTGCGACCGGTTTCGGGATTCCGTGCTTATTTTTTAAAGTTACCGGATTTAAATGTCCCGGTTGCGGAATAACAAGAATGTTTGTTTCTCTTTTGAAATTTGATATTATCGGTGCCTGGAACGCAAATCAAGCTTTGACTTTGCTTTTGATTCCATCTGTGTTTTTCGCCTTATACGCTATGATAAGTTATGTTAAATACGGACTTGTCAAACGCACGAAAATACAAAATCGCATATTATATTCGATATGTATCGCCTTGGTGTTGTTCGGCATAATCCGCAACTTATAACTTCAAAAAACTCCTGCCTCTTTGGAAGCAGGAGTTTTAGTTTTATAATTCGGCTTTTTATATTCGAAGCATCAAATATTATTTCTTAATGTTATTTCCGTTTTGACTTTGTGAGGTCGTCCTGCTTAGGCGAAACGCCGAACCTTGATTTATACATACGGTAAAAGGATGAATAATCCTTAAAGCCGCAGGCCGTGCAAACGTCTCCAGCGTGCTCTCCCACCCTTATTCTGTTGCGTGCGGCGATAAGTCTTTTGATGGTGATATACTCCCAAACGCTTGTGCCGGTAGCACGCTTGAAAAGACGTCCGAGCTGAGATTGGCTCAAGAAAAATTTATCACTCAGTGAAGACAGCGACAGCGGCTCGTAAAGGTTTTCGTTGATGTATTTGATAAGCTCGGTAACGGTCTCGGTTTTTTCGGCCGTATCGGCTTCGGTATGCGTTTTTTTCGAAGCGAACGCCTTTGCGACCTCGCATAGCACCGCCAAAAGCTTGGCCTCGGTTTCAAGCCTCAGGCCGACGGGTGAATCCGACGAAAGCGACTCAAAGCACCGACAGTAAAGCTTGCCGTCGAAGTCCTCCTCGCTCAAACGGTTGAGCTTGCCTAAGGGACGCTCGAAAAAAGGCTTGAGAAGTACACCGCTGTGGTCAAAATCCTCGACTATTTTCGGGTCAAACTGTATGACGACACGCTCATACGGCATATCTCCCATAACCTTCAGATTGTGGGTTTCGGACGGGCGCATAAGCATAACGTCACCCGGCTTCAGAACATATTCCTGACCTTCGACCGAATAGCGGCAATAGCCCGAAATGAAGTAATAAAGCTCGACCGCATCGTGTGCGTGCATCGGAAACGCCTTTTCGTCGGGGTGCTCGGTCAGCGAATGGTGGACATATATTCCGTCAAATGTACAGTCAAAATATTTTTGCATAATCAGCTTCCTTACGGCTATTGTTCGTTTTACGCATACAGTATAACACTTTATGCCGAGATTTACAATGTATAACGCTCAAAAAAACAATAGTTTTCGGTAATTTAATGGTGTATAATGTAAAAAAAGGATTACAATCCTTACATTTTGCGCAAAGGAGAAAGTAATATGAAGCTGACCTTCAGGTGGTATGGTGACAGTGATCCCGTAACGCTCGAAAAAATCCATCAAATACCGACAATGTCGGGCATAGTATCGGCGGTTTACGATGTTGCTCCCGGCGGTGTTTGGAGCCGTAAAAGCATACGTGCCTTAAAGCAAAAAGCGGAGGAAAACGGCCTTACATTCGAGGTTGTCGAAAGTGTTCCCGTTCCTGAGGACATAAAGCTCGGCACAGACAAGGCGCCTGCTTTAATGGATAATTATTGCGAAAACCTGCGCCGCTTGGGCGAGGTAGGAGTAAAATGCGTCTGCTACAATTTTATGCCGGTGTTCGACTGGCTCCGCAGTGAGCTTCGGCACGTACAGCCGGACAATGCCAACGCCTTGGCTTATGATCACAAGACCGTGCTCGGAATGGATCCGCTGACAAGCGAGCTGTCTCTTCCCGGTTGGGATGCAAGCTACACAAAGTCCGAGCTGCAAGGACTTTTGCGACAATACAAGGAGCTTGGCGAAGAGGGGCTTTGGAAAAATCTTGAGGTGTTTTTAAAAGCGGTCATCCCCGTCGCCGAAGAGGTCGGAATAAATATGGCGATACACCCGGACGATCCGCCGTGGGGTATGTTCGGGCTTCCGAGAATTATCACCTGTAAGGAAAACTACGACAGATTTTTGAAAATCGTCGACCGCCCTGCCAACGGACTCACCTTCTGCACCGGCTCTCTCGGCGCAAACCCCGACAACGACTTGGTTCAAATGGCCTCCGACTATGCCGACAGAATCCACTTCTTACACCTTCGCAACATAAAAATCACGGGCGAGCGTTGCTTTGAAGAGGTCGGACACCCGACCGACTGCGGCTCAATAGATATGCTCGGCATTGCCAAAGCGTTGGTCGACAATGACTGGGACGGATATGTACGTCCCGACCACGGCCGTATGATTTGGGGCGAGACCGGCCGCTTCGGCTACGGACTTTTCGACCGAGCGCTCGGTGCCGCGTATATCGCAGGGCTGTTCGAAGCCTTGGAAAAATCGAAATAAGGAGATAAGCTTATGAGATTCGGAGTTTGCTGCGGTCCCGACCGCTTTGCAAGGATAAAGGAATTGGGCTATGACTATATCGAGACCGGCTTTACCAAGCTTGCGGTCTGTTCCGACGAGGAATTCGGGAATTTAAAGTCGGAGCTTTCAAAATACGGCTTCAAGGCCGAAGCCTGTAACGGCTTTTTCGGTCCCGATGCCGTTTTGGTCGGTGATAATGCCGACACCGCATTTTTGGCGGAATATACCGAAAAGGGTATGAAGCGTGCCAAAGAGCTCGGCTGTGAGGTCGTAGTGCTTGGCAGCGGAAAGCAGAGGAACATTCCCGATGGCTTTGACCGAAATTCGGGCGAGGAGCAGTTTATAACCGTTTTACGCACAGTCGGTGACATTGCGGCAAAATACGGCATAAAAATTGCAATTGAGCCGTTAAGTGCCCACGAAACCAACCTTATAAACACAGTTGCGGAAAGCCTTGATATAATAAAAAGGGCGGCGCATCCGAACGTTTGCGCGCTTGCGGATTTTTATCACGTATTTATGTCGGGTGAATCGCTTTCGGCAATAGAAAATGCCGGCGAGCTGCTTATCCATACCCATTTGGCGCGTGCCGACAAGGACAGACAGATGCCGCGCACCGAAGCCGACCTCAAGGCTTGCGAGGAATGGGCAAAAGCACTTAAAAAGTGCGGTTACAATGCACGGATGAGCCTTGAAGGAAGCTTTAAGCCGGAATTCAACGAGACTGTGGAGCAGGTGCTTCCTGCTTTGAAAATATTCGAAAACGGAGTGAAATAATATGAGCAAAACTGTTGTTATAACCGGTGCGGGCGGCGTACTTTGTTCGGCGTTTGCGCGCCATATGGCTGCACTCGGTCACAAGGTGGCCCTACTCGACCTCAACGCCGATGCCGCAAAGGCGGTCGCAGACGAAATAAACGCCCAAGGGTTTACGGCCAAAAGCTACAAGACCGACGTTTTAAACCGTGATAGCCTTTTAGCTGTACATAATGAGGTGCTTGAGGATTTCGGCCCCTGCGACATACTTATAAACGGAGCCGGAGGAAACAATCCGAAGTGTACGACACTTCACGAGACCTTTCGGGAGGGCGACGAATCGGCCGAGGATTTTCTCACCTTTTTCAACCTCGACAAGGCCGGCTTTGAGTTCGTTTTCGATCTCAACATTATGGGCACCCTGCTCCCCACTCAGATTTTCGCAAAGGATATGATCGGCCGTGAGGGGTGTTCGATTCTGAATATTTCCTCGATGAACGCCTTCCGTCCGCTCACAAAAATTCCGGCATACAGTGCGGCAAAATCGGCCGTCAGCAACTTCACACAGTGGTTGGCCGTTCATTTTGCCGAAACCGGTATTCGCGTAAATGCCATGGCACCGGGATTTTTCGTTACCAATCAAAATAAATCGTTACTGTTCAATGCCGACGGCACACCGACGGCAAGAACGGGCAAAATACTCAGAGCCACTCCGATGAAGCGCTTCGGCAAGCCCGAAGAGCTTCTTGGAACGCTCGAATTCTTGACCGACAGTGAAAAAGCATCGTTTATCACTGGTGTCGTTATCCCCGTTGACGGCGGATTTTCGGCATATTCGGGAGTATAAGGAGAGATAAATATGCAGAAATTCATTATCAACGCCTTTGCCGACGAAGCGGCTCCGGAGCTTGCCGGTCAGATCGCCGCGATGAAGCGCAACGGCGTTTCGGGACTTGAGATACGCAATGTTGACGGCAAAAACATCGCCGATATTCCGTCAAACGAAATAAAGGAAATCGGAAAAGAACTTGAAGCAGAGGGACTTAAGGTTTGGTCGATAGGCTCGAGACTCGGCAAAATCAAGGTTACCGACAGCTTTGACAAGCACCTTGACGAATTCAAAAATACACTTGACATCGCACACACTTTAAATGCAAGGTATATTCGCCTTTTCAGCTTTTACATTCCGAACGGTGAAAAGCCCGAGACCTTCCGTGATGAGGTTTTCGAAAGAACAGCGAAATTCTTGGAAACCGCCGAGGACAGCGGAATCCTTCTTTGCCACGAAAACGAAAAGGGGATTTACGGCGACATAGCCCCCCGTTGCCTGGAGCTTCACGAAGCCTTCCCTGCACTCGGTTGTATTTTCGACCCGGCAAACTTCATTCAGTGCGGTCAAAACACGCTTGAGGCTTGGGAGCTTTTGGAAAAATATGTCACCTATATGCACATTAAGGATGCCTTGACCGACGGACGTGTCGTACCTGCCGGAAAGGGTGACGGGCACTTGAAGGAGCTGCTCGAAAAGTTCGCGGCTTGCGGCGGCAGCGGCGTTACGGTCGAGCCGCATTTGAGCGTTTTCAAGGGGCTCGAGGGCTTGGAGCGTGAGGGTGAAAAGAGCCTTATCGGTGAATTCAAATATCCTTCAAAGAATGCCGCCTTCGATGCCGCGGTCGATGCTTTGAAATCTATTATAATGTAAACGGAGGAATAACTATGGCTGACAAAATCAAATTAGGTATTATAGGAATAGGAAATATGGGCTCAGCTCATGCAAAGTGTATTGCTTTGTCCGAAAAATGCCCCGAGATCGAGCTTACGGCTATCGCAGACATAAAGCCCGAACGCCGTGAATGGGCAAAAGAGATCCTTCCCGAAACGGTTAAAATCTTCGACAACGCTTTGGATATGCTCGACAGCGGCCTTATCGATTCCTGCATCGTTGCCGTTCCCCACTATGAGCATCCGAAATATGCTATGGAGTGCTTCAAGCGCCATATCCATGTTATGGTCGAAAAGCCGGCAGGTGTTTATACCAAGCAGGTCAAGGAAATGATCGAGGCCGCAAAGCAGACAGATTCGACCTTCGCCATGATGTTCAATCAGCGCACCAACTGCATTTACAGAAAGATGCGTGAGCTTGTTCAAAGCGGCGATTACGGCCAGATAAAGCGCACCAACTGGATAATCACCAACTGGTACCGTCCGCAGATATACTACGATTCGGGCGATTGGAGAGCAACCTGGAGCGGCGAAGGCGGCGGCGTGCTTTTGAATCAGTGTCCGCATCAGCTTGACCTTTGGCAATGGATATGCGGTATGCCCAAAAAAATTCACGCACATCTGCACTTCGGAAAATGGCACGACATCGAGGTCGAGGACGACGTTACGGCATATGTTGAATATCCGAACGGTGCTACCGGAACCTTTGTTACCACAACGGGTGACAATCCCGGTACCAACCGCTTTGAAATAACGCTTGACCGTGCCAAGATAATTGCCGAGGACGACAAGCTTATGATGTGGGAGCTTCCCGTAGCCACCTCCGAGTTCACCAAAACCGCCGAAACTCCTTTTGCCACTATGAAGGCCGAATTCAAAACGGTCGAGACCGACGGCAAAAATCCTCAGCACTCCGGCGTGCTTAACGCCTTTGCGGCGCACATTCTGCACGGAACTCCGCTTATTGCCGGCGGTGAAGAAGGCATAAACGGTCTTACCATCTCCAACGCCATGCACCTTTCGGCTTGGCTCGATAAAGCTATTGACATCCCCTTCGATGATGAGTTATACTATAACGAGTTGATGAAGCGTGTTGCCACCTCGAAGCGCAAAGAGAATATCACCTCGGTAGTGGCTGACACTTCGGATTCCTACTCCGGTACAAAATAACATTAAGTCAAAGGTATCGGAAAGCGTTTGTTTTCCGATACCTTTTTTGAGAGGTAAAGCATATGGAAACCTTAAGAGTCGGTATAATCGGATTCGGAAATATGGGCTCGGCTCACGCAAAGCATATTTTCGACGGCAAGGTCGACGGTATGGTTCTTACGGCCGTTTGTGATATCAGCGACGTTCGTCGGCAGGCCACAAAAACGGCTTTCGGCGACGGTGTTGCGGTATTCGCCACACACAAAGAGCTTTTGTCATCGGGGCTTACCGATGCGGTTATTATCGCAACTCCACACTATTTTCACTGTCCCATCGCCGTCGATGCCTTTTTCCACGGTCAGCACGTTTTATCCGAAAAGCCGGCCGGAGTTTACACAAAGCAGATCGAAGAGATGAACCGTGCGGCGAAAAAAAGCGGCAAGGTATTTGCGGTTATGTTCAACCAACGCACAAATTCTCTTTTCAAAAGGGCAAGAGAGATAGTTCGTTCGGGCGAATTAGGCGAACTTAAAAGGACGGTTTGGATAATAACCAACTGGTACAGAACGCAAAGCTATTACGATTCGGGAAGCTGGAGAGCGACGTGGAGCGGCGAGGGCGGCGGTGTGCTTTTGAACCAAGCTCCGCACAATCTTGACATTCTGCAATGGATATGCGGTATGCCGAGACGTGTAAGAGGCTTTTGCACCGTCGGAAAATATCACAATATCGAGGTTGAGGACGATGCGACAATATACGCCGAATATGAAAACGGTGCAATCACGGTATTTATAACCTCAACGGGCGAATTTCCCGGCACCAACCGTCTCGAAATCGGCGGCACAAAGGGAAAAATCGTCATCGAAAACGGACAGCTCACTTTTACAAAACTGAAAAAGGACGAGCGTGAGGTCTGCTTTAACAGCACCGAAAGCTTCTCCGAAATACCGTTTTCACAGGAGGTCTGCGTTGCTTTGGAAAAAGACCCGGCACACCACGGAATTTTGCAGAACTTCTGCAACGCCGTGCGCTTCGGAGAACCGCTGATATCAAGCGGCTTTGAGGGCATAAACGAGGTTGAGATTTCAAACGCCGCCTATCTTTCCTCTTGGGAAAACGATTGGGTCGAATTGCCCGTCAACGGCGATAAATATTATTCTGAGCTTGAAAAGCGCATTAAACAATCCGAAACCGCAAAGCACGCAAACTCGTCGGATAGCGGAAGTATGGATTACAGCGGACGTTGGAGCGTTCGGTGGTAAATTTTCAACTTAAAACACCCGAAAAAGAGCTGAATCAACTCTTCTTCGGGTGTTTTTATCAATGCTTCAATTCATCCAACATCATTTGCTTTACTTGGTCGGATATTGCGTGGGTATTCTTGTCGGCAAAGGCTTCGGGATAAATACAGTCAAGCACCTTCATATTAACAACCGTTTTCCTGAACGGAAAATTTGATGCGATCTTTTCGGTGTTTTCGACCGCTACGACAACTATCGGGCACTCGGCCTTTTTGGCAATATAGAACACACCGTCCTTAAACTCCAAAAGCTCGCCTGTTTTACTGCGTGTTCCCTCGGGATAAATTCCCACCGAGCAGATATCTTTTTTAACGAGCTCGGTTGCCTTATGCAGAGTTTTCATTGCGTTTCGGGCATTTTCACGGTCGATCGGCAAATAGCAGCATTTATGCGTAAAAGCACCTGCGATAACTATCTTAAAATTCTCGGGCTTTGAGACAAATGCCATTCCGTAGCTCATAAGCTTGACTATACATATCATCGGGTCAAGGTTTGAACGGTGATTTGACACAAGCAGGAAGCGGCGGTCGGTCGGTATTTTTTCAAGACCTTCAACCTTTACCTTTATTCTCGCAACGGTCAGTACCGCCTCGACCGTATGGTCGACCATAAATTTGCAAAATCTGTTGGGTTTTTCGCAGGGCTTGCTCTTGTCGATAAAAAACGACATAATAAGCAGTGCGATCATATGAAATGCCAACAGCCCCAAAAACAGTGCAATAAAGAGCACAATCGGGATCCAAAAGTCCTTTATACCTTTAACGGAACCGTTGAAAAGTACGATAAAGAACTCGATAACCACCGCCAAAACGGCATATATTTTAATAAACATAAGTCAAAGCCTCTTTTCAGTCTTTTGAAATTTCGGTCAGGTCGACAGTAGTCGGCACAATAAATTTGACCGCTCCCTTTAAATTCTCCACAACAAAGCTTTCGGCAAAATGAAGCTCACCGTCAAGAGAATATGCAAGCCTTTTCCCGGGCAAAGCCTCAACCCTTACCGAGCTGCCCCTTGCGTAGCTGATATATCGCTCAAGCCTCGGATCCTCGAGGTGAGTGCCGTTCTCGTAAGCACTCATAAGCCGCAAAAAGTTCAAGCGTGACACCGTCACGACGTGACAAATTTCCATCAAGCCGTCGGTATTATCCGAACGCGGTGCACATTTATACTTTCCGCCGACATATTTTCCGTTCGCAATTGTGCAAAGAAGCATCTTGTCCTTGCCGATCTGCTTTCCGTCGACCGTCACGGTACAGCGGTGCTTCATACCGTTGATAAGTGCGGTCACAACACCTGTCGTATATGCGCGCTTGCCTCCGAAAATCGAATGACGTCTCACCTTATGCATTGTCCTGAGCACTGCGGTATCAAGTCCGAAATGCACCATATTCACCGCATATCGGTCTCCTACACGCATAACGTCAATAGCCGTCTCACGTCCGTTCACAAGTGCTTCGATATTTTTAAACGCCTCAACAGGCCCGTAATATTTAACAAAATCGTTACCGCTTCCGACAGGAAACGCAGTAACAGCTGTATTTTCGCTTCCGACCGCACCGCTTACGACCTCGTTAAGCGTTCCGTCACCTCCGCAGGCGTATACTCTGTACTGCTCGGGCTTTCCGTTCAAGGCCGCAACATAATGCTTTGCATCACCTGCGCTCCTTGTTACATATATCTCATAATCGATACCGAGATTTTTGACCGCCTGCTCAACGGCATTTGTTGCATTCTGCCTTCCCGCGGCGGGATTGACAATAAAAATATGCTTCAATATTCATCACTTCCGTTGTTTATTTTAGTAGACAAATCGCCTTTTGTCAAGTATTTCGGCTATTGACCTCAGGGCAAAAATGTTATATACTTAAAATTCCGAAAACAATTAAGGAAACAGCAATGTATAAAACTTTAAACAGCTATCTCAGAGACACCTTCGGTTGCAAGGTATACAAGCTCTCTCTTTCGGGAGGAATGACCTGTCCGAACCGTGACGGCACCGTCGGATATGGCGGATGTATCTTCTGCTCTGCCGAGGGTTCCGGCGATTTCGCCGAGCCTTTGACCGAAAACGTGTGGGATCAAATCGAAAAAGCCAAGCAAAGGGTCGCTTCCAAAATCAAGGACGGCCGATATATCGCCTATTTTCAGGACTTCACAAATACATATGCACCATACCCCTATTTAAAGAAGCTTTTTTATGATGCGATATCGCATCCCGACATCGTTATACTGTCGATCGCCACAAGACCGGACTGTCTGCCCGACAGTGTCATCGAGCTTTTGTCCGAGCTTAACCGAATAAAGCCTGTTTGGGTCGAGCTCGGACTTCAAACCGTTCACGACTCGACCGCACGGTATATCAGAAGGGGCTATGACCTGCCGGTTTTCGACCGAGCCGTCAAAAAGCTGAAGGAGCACGGAATAGGCGTTGTCGTTCATATGATGCTCGGACTTCCGTTCGAGACCGAACAAATGATGTATGATACCGCCGAGTATATCGGACACAGTCAAGCCGACGGCATCAAATTTCATATACTTCACATTTTAAACGGCACCGACATTGCAAAGGATTATGCAGACGGCAAATTCACGCTACCCTCTCTTGAGGAATATACCAAAATATTAGCCGGCTGTATCAGGCGGATACCGCCCGGTATGACGGTGCACCGCATAACGGGTGACGGTGATAAGCGCAAGCTCATCGCGCCCTTGTGGACAGCCGATAAAAAGCGTGTTTTGAATTATATTAACGGTGAATTCGACAGACTCGGCCTTATCCAGGGTGAGCCGTTTCAAATTTAAGGAGGACATAATATGTGGGTTTTGTATGCGGCACTCGCCGCAGTTTTTACGGCACTGTCGACCGTGCTTTTAAAGATGGGAAGCAGACGTGCCGATGCAAGTGTAATAACCGTTTTGAGAACGCTTGTGACCGTAACCTGTCTTTGGATATTCATATTTTCAAACGGCCTTACAGGTGACCTTCCAAAGCTTTCGGGCACATCACTCATTTATCTTTTGATTTACGGTGTTCTGCTCTTTGCGGCACTGCTCTGCTTCCATATTTCTTTAAAATACGGCACAGTCACCTCGGTCTCGGCACTCGGAAAGGCCTATCCTCTCTGCCTTTTGCTATATGCACTCATCACCTCGGCTGACGGAAGCTATGCTTATATCAAAATAATCAGCTCTTGCCTTTTGGCGGTAGGAATAATCCTCGCCGCCTTGAAAAAATCCAAAACATCGTCAAGGTGGGTTATTTCGGGCATTGCCGCCTGCCTTGCGGCCGCCGCAGCCTATATCATATGCTTCGGTAAATTTTCGGTTGCCGGAAGCGTTATAAATTTAACGCTTGCACTGACCGTTGCATTGCTTCTGTCACTGATAGCGGTTTTCGTAAGAGGCTTACAAAGAGGAATCGGCAAAACACCGTTCGGTGAAATAGTATTTCTTTTGCTTTCGGGACTCACCGGCGGAGCGGCATGGATAGCGGCAAACCGAGCCTTTTCGCTCACCGCTTCGAACAATGTCAACGCAATATTAACGGCAGATCTCGCCTTAGCCGCAGCAATATCGGCCGTATTCCTCAAGGAAAAGGTCTCGTGGAAAGCAATTTGCGGAATACTCCTTATAATAACCGGCACAATGCTGTCACTGTATTTAATATGATTTAAAGCGTCCGAGTTTCAATGTGACGAGGTAACATATAGTTACGGCACCTCTTCATATACTCGGACGCTTTTTGCAAACAAAGAGCAGTCGCTTTCACGACTGCTCAAAATCAAGCTTTAAATTACTTGCTGAGAACATCGAGAACGGAAATATATCCGTCGTCGTTGTTCATATTGCCGGAAATGCTGTTGAGAATATCATCGGCAGGATTCTTCTCATCCTTCTTGTCGTCACCGAGACCGGTAGCAACAACGATGATACGCATTTCATCCTCAAGGTTGGGATCAAGCTGAGCACCCCAAATGATGGTTGCATCGGGATGAGCCATATTCGAGATAATGGTGGAAGCCTGCTCGACTTCTTCGAGTCCGATATCCTCGGAACCGATGATGCTGATGATAACGCCTCTTGCATTTTCCATGCTGGTTTCGATAAGCGGGCTGGAAATTGCCTTCTGAGCAGCTTGCTCTGCCTTGTCACGTCCGTTGGCAACGCCGACCCCCATATGAGCATAGCCGGCATCCTTCATAACTGCGGTTACGTCGGCAAAGTCGAGGTTGACCATAGAGGTAACGTTGATAAGCTCGGAAATGCTCTGTACGCCCTGACGGAGAACGTCATCGGCGATCTCGAAAGCATTCTTAAGAGTGATCTTCTGCTCAGAGACAAACTTAAGTCTCTCGTTGGGGATAACGATAAGGCTGTCGACCTGCTCCTTAAGAGCGGCAATGCCTTCCTCGGCCTGAGTCATTCTTCTTCTGCCCTCAAAGCCGAAAGGCTTTGTGACGATACCGACGGTAAGTATTCCAAGCTCCTTAGCGATCTGAGCAACAACGGGAGCTGCACCTGTACCGGTACCGCCACCCATACCGGCGGCGATGAAGACCATATCTGCACTGCGAAGAGCAGCGGCGATCTCGTCCTTAGACTCCTGAGCGGCACTTTCGCCCTTGTCGGGGCTTGCACCTGCACCCTGACCCTTGGTCAGCTTTTCACCGATCTGAATTTTATGAGTTGCTTTTGACTTCAAAAGAGCAGCCTTATCGGTGTTGATAGCGATAAACTCAACACCGCGAACGCCTGCATCGACCATACGGTTTACGGCGTTTCCGCCGCCGCCGCCGACACCGACTACTTTAATCTGTACAACATCCGCAGTTTCGTTATCAATTT
>CAZWLH010000043.1:0-12554 GCA_964634675.1 uncultured Eubacteriales bacterium | reverse complement strand
CAGCTTGGAAGGCTGGAATTCTACCATTGAACTACACCCGCATCTTTGCGACGCAATACATATTACCACAAATTGCGCCGCACGTCAAGTACTTTTTTAGAAAAATATTGAAAAATTTTTAATCACCGACAGTATAAGCAATTTCGATTCCGTCACCGCAGGTCGCTGTCATCGATTTAAAGGTTTTTTCGGGATTGTCGATCATTATAGCGATGATCTTA
Source organism: uncultured Eubacteriales bacterium (assembly GCA_964634675.1). GTDB lineage: Bacteria > Bacillota > Clostridia > Oscillospirales > Acutalibacteraceae > UMGS172. Next base: position 12,333 of record CAZWLH010000043.1, on the reverse strand, counting down.
TCCTCTATTTCCTTTCTTACCATCTTGCGAAGCTCACGAGCACCCGATCTGCCGTCACATTTGTCGGCAAAATACTCGCAGACCGTCGCATCATAGGAAAAGTCAATTCCATGCTCCGAAAGCACCGGCTTGAGCTCATCCAGAATAAGCGCTGAGATTTCACGAAGCGAATCGGTCGATAATGGAGAAAATGTGACTATCTCATCGACACGACCTAAAAATTCGGGTCTCAAAAACTCTCTCAAAGCCTTTACCGCCTTGTCTGATGAAGCCTCGGCAAGAGTCTTGTTGAAGCCCAACAGAGTTGCGTTGTTATCACTGCCTGCATTGGAGGTCATAACAATAACTGTATTTTCAAAGTTGACCGTTCTTCCCTGAGAGTCGGTAATACGGCCGTCATCCAAAATTTGAAGCAGGATGTTTAAAATATCGGGATGAGCCTTTTCGATCTCGTCGAAAAGAATTATGGAATAAGGCTTTCTTCTGACCTTTTCGGTAAGCTGACCCGCTTCATCATAGCCGACATAGCCCGGAGGCGCTCCGATAAGCTTGGAGACTGCGTGCTTCTCCATAAACTCCGACATATCGAGTCTTATCAGCGCATCGGGAGTATTAAACAGCTCGTTCGCAAGCACCTTGACAAGCTCGGTTTTTCCGACACCCGTGGGGCCTACGAAAATAAGTGATGCAGGTCTGCGGTGGCTTGATATTTGAACGCTTGAGCGCCTGACACCCAAAACGACCGCCTTTACCGCTTCATCCTGACCGATGATGTGCTTTTTGATATTATTTTCAAGCGAAGAAAGCTTTTCAAGATTATTTTGCTTGACCTTTGCGGCAGGAACGCCGGTCCAAAGCTCAATGACCCTTGCAAGGTCATCGGCCGTTACCTTGTTGTCGGCGGCTGAGGGTGCAAATTTCTCGGCCGCTCCCCTGCTCTTTTCAAGCTCAAACTTGACCGTTGCCATTCTTTCATAATCGGGCTCGTTTACTTCCGACTCAAGAGCGGCAAGCTCGTTTTCAAGCTCCTTTGAGCGTTTTTCGGCAAGATAAAGCTCATCTATCGCTTTGTTACGCAGACAGGCGCAGGCACAGGCCTCATCGAGCAGATCGATAGCCTTATCGGGCAGATAACGATCGTTTATATAGCGCTCGGAAAGATTTACGGCACTTCTTATTATATCGTCGCCGATCTTCACATTATGATAGCTTTCATAATAGCCTCTTATGCCCGAAAGCATGGCTATCGCATCGTCAACCGACGGCTCTTCGACCGTGACGGGCTGGAAGCGGCGCTCCAAAGCGGCATCCTTTTCGATATATTTTCTGTATTCTGCGAATGTCGTGGCGCCTATTACCTGAATTTCACCGCGTGAAAGAGCCGGCTTCAGGATGTTTCCCGCACTCATTGAGCCTTCGGAATCGCCAGCACCGACAAGATTGTGAACCTCATCGATGAAGAGAATGATGTTGCCCTCGGCCTTGACTTCGTCGATAAGTCCCTTGATACGGCTCTCAAACTGACCTCTGAACTGCGTTCCGGCAACGAGTCCCGTCAAATCGAGCAGCATAATTTCCTTGTCCAAAAGCTTTGCGGGAGCATTTCTCGAAGCAATCTTAAGAGCAAGTCCTTCTGCAATCGCGGTTTTACCGACACCCGGTTCACCGATAAGGCAGGGATTGTTCTTGGTTCTTCTCGACAATATCTGAATTGTTCTGTAAAGCTCGGCATCTCGGCCGATTATAACATCGAGCTCGCCGTTGCGTGCCTTTGCGGTCAAATCGGTGCAAAACTGCGATATGAACTTGCGTTTTTGGGGCTTCTTTTTATCCTTTTCCTTAGATTTTCCCTTTTCATCGGTTCCGACATCTTCGCCGTTCGGAGCCGAGGCCTTATCCATATTTCCGAAAATCCCGTTCAAAAAAGGAAAAGTGGCCGCACCGCCCAAAGAAAAGGCATCGTTGTCATCGGATTCGGACAAACCGTCCTCCCCTGTTTCCATAAGACCCATAAACTGATCGCTCATTTCCTCAATATCCTCATCGGATATATTCATATTCCGAAGCATATCGTTGATGGGGCGTATGCCTGCCTCCTTGGCACAGACGAGGCACATACCGTTTGCCTCTCCGACCTGATCGCCGTTTTGATTCATACCCTGAATAAATACAACGGCCGGTCTTTTTTTACATTTAAAGCATAATTTCATTTTTCAGGCTCCTTTAGCCGAGATATCATTTTAAAATACTGCCGAGCTTATCGAAAAGTACCGACGATTCAACTGCTTCACGGGTTACTCCGAGGAATCCGCCCGGACGGTATTCGATGATGAGTGTTACTGCAAAGCAGAGTATAAGTGCCGCCAACACTCCTCTCACCGCACCAACAACGCCGCCGAGCAGCTTATTTGCACCGCCGATAACCGGCAGACGCGATACTACCTTGAGAAGGCGTGCGATAAAGTCGAGCAAAAGCTTTGCAATGATGAATATTATAATGAAAAGAGCGGCACGCACGAAGCTTGTGATAACAGGACGAGCCACCTTTTCACTGACGGTTTTTCCGATTCGCTCAGCTGCTTCCTCAGCGGTACCGTCCGACGAACGGTCAAGCAGTGAATACACATCGATACCGAGATATTCACCGGCATCAATGACAGCCTCGGGAAGTGTGACATCCGCACCGATATCAACCTTCAAGCTCGGAAGCACCGAGTCACCGACCGATGAAACTACCTTTTTTTCGACAAAGCCGTCATAAACGGCATTCGAAAGAGCTGATGACAGCGAAAAAGCAACTATCAAGGCAACAAGAAGGCTTATAAGGCTCACAACCTCACTTACAAAGCCGCGCTTCATACCTATAATTATAAACAATACAACAACGGCCGCAATTAAAAGATCAATAACAACAGACATAACACACCTCTTAATAATTTACTTTAGAAAGCTTGAGACTGTCAAGTAACAGTATACCGTTATCATCGTCAAGTCCCAAAAAGTTCGCCTTAACTTCGGTCGGGACGGTGGCCTTCAATGTGCCGGAATGGGAATAAACATAAACCTCATTACCCGATAAAACGGCGATTTCGGAATCCGATACCGCAACATCAGCAACGACCGAAGCAAAATCGAATGAAGCGGTAATATTGCCTTCACTGTTTATGACGGTGACCTTGTTCGAGCTTTCATTGTCCGAGCGGCCGTAGACCACACACGAAGTACCGCCTGTTTCACTGTCGAAGCATCTGACATCGCCGTTGACTCCGATATCGGACGATGCCTTACCGCTCCAAGAGACGGTATAAGCACGGTCAAAGCCGTTTGCAAGTATATAATTTTCACCGCATACGGTGAGCGATGAGACGATATCACTGAATTTATAAGTAAAAACAGGCTCGGCACTGTTAAATTTCAAGATATAAACATAGGATTCAAAATAGCCGCCCTGTGAGCCCAAAAGACAAACGGCAATGCCTTCGCCGTCACGTGACACGGCAACATCCACAACGTAATAATTGGCCGAATTCCATGTGTAAACCTTTTCATTATCCTTATTATATACATAAACGGTGTTGCAATATGTATCGGAATCGGTAATTAAGGCAAACGTACCGTCGCGGCCGATGGCACCCGAGGATATTTTTTTATCGAATTCAAGCGAATACAGCTTATCGGAGTAGTTGTAAACCGATGCGGTATAGCGGTTGCGGTCGTATAAAAGAAATCTTGATTCCGATTGCTCGAAGGCCGGCTCCGACATACCGTGCGATACTGCCTGCATAAGCTTACCGTCGGTATTGTAGATTTCGAAAAACGAATCGTCCAGCACCGACACCACACCGTTTTTTGAGGAAAAACTTGAGGCATTGCTTCCGTATACGGTAATGGGAAAATCACCGCTTCCCCACTTGGCATAGCCGTTTTGCATAGCCTCGATGAGTCCCGTCGGAGTGAGTGCATTGACGATTATCAAGGTGATTATCACGGCCGCAACGGTTGCATATGCCGTGATTCTAATGATTCTGCGGCGCTTACGTGTACCGTTTATAAGCTGAAGCTTTGATACGCCGCCGCTTGACTCTTGAGAATTCTCTTCCTTTTCCCTTAATTTTGTCTTGTTAATTCGAATATTTCTTTTCTTTCTGTCAGTTCCCATGGTGATCTCCCGAATCAAAGGTATAATGCACCTGTTTTAAATAAAGTCCGTGAGGTCTTGCGGTTGCACCGGCACGCTTTCTGTCAAGTGAAGCGATAATTTCGGGCAATGCTTCAAGCGTTATCTTTCCGAAAACAACATCGAGCAAGGTGCCGACGATTATTCTTACCATATTATAAAGAAAGCCGTCGGCAGTGATGCTGATATAAATTTCGTCGCCGACACGCTCGGCACGGCAATCGGATACCGTACGAACAGTATCGGTTACCGATGAGCCGACGGAACAAAAGCCTTTAAAATCATATGTTCCGACAAAAGCGCCGCAGGCATCGTTCAAAAGCTTTTCGTCGATACGATTGGACACCTGTAAAAAATATTTATACTTAAACGGGTCGGCAACCGCCGAATTCAGAATTTTATATACATATGTTTTTCCGACACTGTTGTACCTTGCGTGAAAATCGTTTGGCACGGTTCTGCACCCATATGCTCTGATATCGGGCGGCAAATGAGTATTCAAAGCTATCGGAAGCCTTGAATCGGAGATCCGACATTCGGTATCAAAGTGACAGCAAAACATTTCGGCGTGAACACCAGAATCGGTACGGCTGCACCCCGAAAGCTTGATACCGCTCTCTTTCGTAAGCGTTATAAGTGACTTTTGAACCACCGACTGAACCGAAATGCCGTTAGGCTGAACCTGCCAACCGCAGTAATCGGTTCCGTCATATTTTATAGTGAGTAACCTGCGAGACAAAAGCTCACCGCCTTACAAAAAAGGTATTAAAGACAGTATTTCCGAATGATAGATATTTGCAAATACCGAAAGCACGAAAACCGCAATCGCAGCCAAGGCGACTGCAAGGTCGCAGAGGGAATACTTCATAATACGGTATTTCGTTCGGCCGCTTCCGCCATTATAGCATCTGCATTCCATAGCCTCGGCAAGCTCATAGGCACGGCGCACCGAAGAAATAAGCAAAGGAATGAGTATCGGCAGCAATGCCTTTATCTTTTTTATGAGGTTACCGCTTTCAAGATCGGCACCTCTTGCCTTTTGGGCGTTCATTATTTTCTGAGTCTCATCGATAAGAGTCGGAATAAATCTCAAAGCAATGGTCATAGTCATCGCCATCGTGTGAACGGCATTTCCGAGACCGATAAGCTTAAGCGGCGATAAAAGGCTTTCTATCGCACCTGTCAGCGATGTCGGTGAGGTCGAATAGCTCAACACAGCGCTTGACAGTATGAGAAGGATAATTCTCACTGCCATAAAAACCGCGCGGTATATACCCGCGGTGGTCAGGGTAAATATCCACCAGTCAAGCAAGATTTTTCCGCCGTCGGTATAAAACATATTCAAAAGCGATGTCAGTATGATGACCGGCAGTATTGCTTTTATGTTTTTCATATACATTTTAAGAGGAATTTTCGAAACGAGCATAGTCACCGCAAGCAGCAGTGCTAAAATTCCCATCGACCAAAAGTTGCCGGCGATAAAAATGAACACGATATATGCAATGAGGATAAGAAGCTTTGAGCGAGGGTCAAGCTTGTGCACAAGCGACCCCGTGTCAATAAACTGACCGAAGGTGATATCAGTCATTTGCGGCACCTCCTCTGCATTTCAAAACAGCCTGCTTTAAAGCCTCGACGGTGAAAATATTTTTCGGAATATCGAAGCCTCTTTTATTAAGCTCGATTGCGATTTTCGTCACATGAGGGATATCAAGACCTATTTCGGTCAGGCTCTCGGAATTTGAATAAACATTGGAAACGGTATCGAACATCTCGACCTTACCTCTGTTCATAACAAGCAGCTTATCGGCCGTTTTTGCTATATCCTCCATACTGTGCGATACGATTATAACAGCGGCATTTGTCTCGTCACGGTATTCTTTGATTCTCGAAAGAATAAGATCACGTCCCTTAGGGTCGAGTCCGGCGGTGGGCTCATCGAGCACAAGCACCTCGGGTCGCATAGCCAAAATACCCGCAATGGCAACGCGCCGCTTTTCGCCGCCCGAAAGATCAAAGGGTGATTTTTCGAGCAGATCGTCACCAAGCTCGACAAGCTTTGCCGCATAGCGGACACGGCGGTCGACCTCGTCCTCGGAAAGTCCCATATTGGTCGGGCCGTAGGCTATATCTTTATAAGACGTCTCCTCAAAAAGCTGATATTCGGGATACTGAAATACCAAGCCTACCTTAAAACGAACCTCTTTAATATTTTCAAAATCGGTATTGATATCACGTCCGTTAAGCAGAATCTTTCCGCTTTCGGGCTTAATAAGACCATTCAACTGCTGAACAATGGTCGACTTACCCGAACCAGTGTGACCGATAAGACCGATTATTTCACCCTTTTCGACAGAAAACGACACGCCGTTAACGGCGTGAGTAGAAAACGGCGTACCCTTACCGTAGGTATAAACAAGATTTTTTGCTTCCAAAAGCGACATTATTTACCCTCCGTTAAAGCCGCGGTCAATGCCTCGACACATTCATCGACAGTGAGAATGTTTTTCGGAAGGTCAATGCCCGACTTTCTGAGTTCTGAGCAAAGCTCGGTCGGCTGAGGAACGTCCAAACCGGCTTTTTTGAGTATTTCTATCTCGGAAAAAATTCGTGACGGCTCTCCGTCCAAAACGATTTTTCCCTTATCCATAACAACGGCACGGTCGGCTATTGCGGCTTCGTTCATATAATGTGTGATGAGAATAACGGTGATGTCCTTTTCTCTGCAAAGCTTTAAAATAACATCGATAACCTCTTTACGGCCTCTTGGGTCGAGCATAGCTGTCGGCTCGTCGAAAACTATGCACTCGGGCTCCATTGCGATTATTCCGGCTATGGCAACACGCTGTTTTTGTCCGCCCGAAAGATTATGCGGTGCACTTTTTTTATATTCGGTCATACCGACCGCCTCAAGAGCGGCATCGACACGCTTCACCATTTCCTTGTGCGGTATGCCGAGGTTTTCGAGTCCGAAGGCAACGTCCTCGTCGACGACCGTCGCAACAAGCTGATTATCGGGATTTTGAAAAACCATACCGACAGTTCGCTTGATATCAATGGAATTTTCCTCGACCGAGGTATCGAGTCCGTTGACAATGACGTTACCCGAGGCAGGCAGCAGCAGACCGTTCAAAAGCTTTGCCAAAGTCGATTTGCCCGAGCCGTTATGACCCAGCACAGCGGTAAAGGTACCCTTTTCGAAGGAAATCGAAAAGTCCTTCAAAACCTCATAGGAGCCGTCCTCCGATTCATATTCAAATGTGATATTATCAACATTTATAAGATTGTCCAATTCAAATACTTCCTTAGTTTAGGTTAGGTCGGGATCGGTCCAAAGTGTTGTACAGCCGCAGGGAAGCGCAATTCCCCTGTCTGTTATCGAAAGACCGATCTCGTCGGTCGTGACCTCGCCCGGACGCTTGCCGATAACGATATTTTTTACCATATAATTGATAATAGTCGGCGAAATACCGCCCGAATATGAATTAAGCAGGAAAAACAGCGCATCGTCCGAAAGTATCTTAGAGGTCTGATACAAAAGCTCGTCAAGTTGCTGCTCGATCTTCCAAACCTCGCCGTTGGGACCGCGGCCGTAGGATGGAGGGTCCATAACGATACCGTCGTATTTATTGCCGCGTCGTATTTCTCTTGCTATAAATTTCAGACAATCGTCGACAAGCCACCTTACAGGGCGGTCGGCAACACCGGAAGCCACGGCATTTTCCTTTGCCCAACCGACCATACCCTTTGATGCATCAACGTGCGTAACCGATGCGCCTGCCTTAAGACAGGTCACGGTAGCACCACCGGTATAAGCAAAAAGATTCAGCACCTTTATCGGTCTTCCCGCTCTTTTTATGCAGTCGCCCATAAGCTCCCAATTGACAGCCTGTTCAGGGAAAAGGCCGGTATGCTTAAAATCCATCGGCTTCAGTCTGAAGGTCAAGTCCTTAAAGCTCACACTCCAGACCTTGGGAACATTTTTGATCATCTGCCAATAGCCGCCACCGCTTTGCGAACGGTGATATACGGCATTGGCGTTGTTCCAAAGCGGATTTTTTCTTCCGCCTCTCCACATAACCTGCGGATCGGGCCTTATAAGTATTATATCGCCCCAACGCTCAAGACGTTCGCCGTCTGAGGCATCAATAAGCTCATAGTCGGGAAAACCTGTTACAACTCTCATTCTGCGATTCTTTCCTTTATTATATCTGCAACCGAATTTGCAATATTATTTATCTCAACGATGTCCTCACCCTCAAGCATAACTCTGATTAGCGGCTCGGTACCCGACGCACGAACAAGTATACGTCCGTTGTCACCGAGCTTCTTCTGCACACCGTCAATAGTTTTCTTTATTTCTTCATCGGTCTTGAATTTTGCCTTACCATCGGCATCGGCAGTTACATTTACAAGCACCTGCGGATATGAGGTCATAACCGAAGCCAGCTCCGAAGCGGTCTTTCCGGTTCGTGCCATTGAAACGGCAAACTGAAGACCCGAAAGCTGTCCGTCACCAGTTGTTGCATACTTTTTGAAGATAATGTGACCCGATTGCTCACCGCCGATCGAAAAATCGTTCTTGAGCATATTTTCAAGCACATAACGGTCGCCGACACCCGTTTCGGCAATGTCGATATCGTTTTCTCTTGCGAATTTCTTGAAACCAATGTTGGTCATAACAGTAACGACTGCGGTATTTCCGTTGAGCTGACCGAGTCTCTTAAGCTCCTTGGCAAACACGGCAATAAGCTTATCTCCGTCAATAACCTTTCCCTTTTCGTCAACCGCAAGACAACGGTCACTGTCACCGTCAAAGGCAAGTCCGAGATCGATATCGTTCGCATTCACATAGTCGATAAGGTCATCCATATGTGTCGAACCGCAGTGTTCGTTTATGTTGACACCGTCGGGGCGGTTGTGCATCATATGAACGGTCGCACCCATAGAGGTAAATATCTTTTCGGCGGTCTGCGAGGCACTTCCGTTGGCGCAGTCAATGGCAATCCTCATACCGTCAAGTCTTGTTCCGTCCTCAACTGTTGAAAGAATGTGCTCAATATATTTATCTCGGTAATCGTGGCGGAAATACATACTTCCAATATCGCCGCCGACCGGCAGCTCGATCTCAACCGCCTTGTCTAAAACGATAGCCTCGATCTCCTCCTCAATGCTGTCGGGGAGCTTGAAACCGTTGCGGTCAAATATCTTAATTCCGTTATATTCACAAGGATTGTGCGAAGCCGAGATCATAACTCCTGCATCGGCACCGACCTCGGGTATAAGATATGCTACCGCAGGTGTCGGAATAAAGCCCAAAAGAATAACGTCGGCACCGAAGGAGCACATACCTGCCGCCAGGGACATTTCAAGCATTGACGAAGAAACGCGAGTATCTTTTCCGATGACTACCTTAGGTCTTAAGGTAGTATGCTTTGTAAGAACATATGCCGCCGCGCGGCCGATGCTCATAGCCAATTCACAAGTAAGCTCAGAGTTTGCAATTCCTCTTGCACCGTCTGTTCCGAATAATCTTCCCATTGTTGATACCTCCGAATTTTTTAATTTAAAATTTTATTGTTATTTTAAAGCGACATCTGACTTCCGCTGTCGGCGTTGCCGTAAGGGAGCCCCAGATGGTCGTATGCCGCCGCCGTCACACAGCGTCCTCGGTTTGTACGTGAAAGAAAACCGATCTGCATAAGGTAGGGCTCATATACGTCCTCAATGGTCACACTGTCCTCTCCGACCGCCGCCGCAAGTGTGTCAAGTCCGACAGGGCCGCCGCCATAGGTCTTTATGATGGTCATAAGCATACGTCGGTCGAAATCATCAAGACCGAGCTCATCGATTTCAAAACGCGAGAGAGCCTTACGTGCAACCTCCTCCGAGATAACACCGTTAAATTCGACCTGTGCGATATCACGGACACGCTTGAGCAGGCGGTTTGCGATTCGTGGTGTGCCTCTCGAACGTGAAGCGATCTCCAAAGCACCGTCACGGTCAATGCCGATATTAAGAATACCGGCCGAGCGTGTGACAATCTCGGCGAGCTGCTCGGGTGAATAAAGCTCAAGCCGCAAAAGCACACCGAAGCGGTCGCGAAGCGGTGCGGTAAGCTGACCCGAGCGTGTTGTTGCGCCGACAAGTGTAAACCGCGGCAGATCAAGCCTTATTGAGCGTGCCGAGGGGCCCTTTCCGATGATTATATCAAGTGCGAAATCCTCCATCGCCGGGTAAAGTATTTCCTCGATACTGCGTGACAGTCGGTGTATCTCATCGATAAACAGAACGTCACCCTCGTTGAGGTTGGTAAGCAATGCGGCAAGGTCCCCCTGTTTTTCGATAGCCGGACCCGACGTCACCCTCAGATTGACACCCATTTCATTGGCTATAATGCCCGCAAGCGTGGTCTTTCCGAGTCCCGGAGGGCCGTAAAGCAGGCAATGGTCAAGCGATTCGCCTCGAAGCTTTGCCGCTTTTATATAAATGGCAAGATTTTCCTTTGCTTTATCCTGACCGATATACTCCGAAAGCGCCTTAGGCCTTAAGGAAACCTCGGTCTTACTGTCAACAGGCGTATATTCGGGAGCAACAATTCGGCTTTCGTAATCAAAATCCTGCATTTTTTCCTCCGTTAAAATTTAGTCGATAACAGTCTCAGCGACTGCTTTATAATAGCCTCTGTGGGCTTGGAAAGATCACATTTCGCAACGGCGGCGGCGGCCTCGCTTTGTGTATAACCGAACTGCACTAAAGCCGCTATGGCATCCTTCGGGGATGAACCGTCCGATATATCGGCCGCAGAACCGCTATCGAAGGAAGCCCCGAGCCCGACCGTGCCGGAAAGCTTATCCTTAAGCTCCAAAACGATACGCTGAGCGATTTTCAGTCCCACGCCGTTGGCTTTTGTAAGTGCCTTGGCATCGCCTGAGGCAATGCTGAGGCTTAAGGCATCGGGCGTGAAATCCGACAAAATCGCAATACCGATTTTGGGACCTACGCCGTTGACCGAGGTTATGAGCTTAAACAGTTCAAGCTCACGTGTGTCAAAAAAGCCGTAAAGGTCGACCGAATCCTCCTTAGCGCTCATATATGTATAAACAAAGGCGCGATGGCCCTTTTGAGGCAATGCCGCAAGGGTTTTTGTCGATGCGTGAAATTTATATCCGACACCGCCGCATTCGATAACGGCGGAATTGGTATCGCTGAAAATAATGGTACCGTTCAAAGAATAGATCATTTAAATCACCTTAAATTATAGTTGAGCTTGCCGAGAGCCGAGCCGGCCGAATGAGCGTGGCAGACCGCCAAAGCCAAGGCGTCGGCGGTATCGTCGGGCTTCGGAACGGCCTTCAGTCCCAAAAGCATCCGTGTCATTTCCATTATCTGCCTTTTTTCGGCTCTGCCGTAGCCGGTGACGGCGGATTTCACCTGCAGCGGAGTGTATTCAAAGACGGGAACGCCGCTTCGCTCGGCCGAGAGCACTATAACTCCCCTCGCCTGTGCAACGTCAATTGCGGTAGTGGTGTTTGTATTGAAAAAGAGCTTTTCGATCGACATAGCCTCGATCTTATAGGTTTGAAATATCCTAGTCATTTCGTTGAAGATAATGTCAAGGCGCTTTACAAACGGCATTCCGGCAGGAGTGGTTATGGCACCGTAAGTGACCGGTGTGAATTTGTTACCCTCGTAACGCACAACGCCGTAGCCGACGATGGCGTAGCCAGGGTCTATTCCCAAAATATACACCTTCCCACTCCTTTGCATAGTTATCTAACTTATCTATCGTTGAATTATATCACAATATCGTTTCAAAGGCAACACTTTTTAGCGGAAAAGAAGTATTTGGGAGTTAAAATTTCCCAAACCGATTTGAAAATTTTGAGAAAACAAGAGAAATCGGGCGAAATTTCGAAAAAATTTAAAAAAAGCGGCATTTTTTGCGATAATTTGCGAAATAATTCATAAAATCCGACACTATTTTGCAAAAACTATTGACTTTTATCTTGAAAATAGCTAATATTACACTAATGCGTTTTTGCATCTGTGTTGAAAGTTTGCGAGGTCAAGTCAAAAGCCGTAGTTCCGTGTCCGCAGTGCGGTGCGAGGACTATGAAAAACCCTTTGCGGAGGGCTTCTGACAGAGATATCGC
>CAZWLH010000042.1:0-12841 GCA_964634675.1 uncultured Eubacteriales bacterium | reverse complement strand
ACTTTCATCTTATTTTTTTGAGAAAAGTGTTACCTATCATTGATTTATCTACATTCAGTAACCTTTTTTTATCGTTAATGGTATTGATTTTTCAAAAAAATGTGTTAAACTTAAATAAAGTATATTGATAACAGGAGCGTTTTTTATGAAGCTTTACAAACTAACGGCACTTATTACGGTATTCGTATTGGCTTTTTCGCTTTTAGCCGCCTGCGGCGACGATAAGTCAACCGGTTCCGACAGCGGCAACGCCTCAACGGCTTCGACCGAAAGCAGCACCTCGGACGTATCGGGCACCACTTCCGCACCTTCATCGGAGGTCAGCGGCACTCAGTCCACCGCTTCGTCGACACCTGCACAGTCGACCCCCACAGCATCATCTTCGGTAGCTTCCGCCACCTCATCGGCGGCAACATCCTCGACCGCAGGTCCCATAACGGCACCCAACACGGTCGAACCCTTCCCCAAACTCAGAACGATCGGAGGAAATGGCGTGATTTACAAAATCAGCAGTCAAATTTACAAATTAGAGGTTCCCTTCCATCAAATTTACACAAGCGTTTTCTTTGTGAGACTCCCCTCCAACAACGAGTGGCTCGTCATCGATACCGGAACGACTCCGTCCGATGTTGAGACCTATGTTATTCCTGCCGCTCAGTCGCTCAATATCGACCTAGGCAACATTAAGGGAATTTTGCTCACCCATACGCATGAGGATCACGCCGGCGGACTTTCCACCTTGGCTCCCAAGTGCGCCAATGCAATTGTTTACGGCTTGGCCGGAAGCAATACAAATGCTTCTCCCCGTACATATAAGCAGGTAAGCAACGGTTCCGTCATTGAGGGCATTATCGAAGTCGTCTCCATCAACGGCCACGCCGGTGATGCTTGCGGATACCTGGATACCCGTTCCAAGACCATCATCGCAGGTGACAGTCTTCAACTCTACGGCATCGCTTCCTGGGGCTGCCAGCTTTACGATGTAAGCTATTATACACAGTCGCTTGAGAAGCTGACTCAAATGGTTAAAGACGGCAAGATAGAAAACCTTTTCGTTGCTCACGCATATATCCCGAGCGGCGCATATGCCGTCGGCAAGGATGCAGTGCAGCAATACATCGATGACAGTAACGAGTGCCTCCGCAATCTCATTCAGTTCACTTCGGAGTGCTATGCAAACGGTACCACGACCGCTTCTGCCATAAGCCAGCAGTTCTCGACCGAAATGAAGAAGGTATACACCAACTTCCCCGGCGGCGGATTTGATGCAGCTATCAACTCAATCATCAACACATACCTTAAGTAATAGGCAAAGCGAAACGCCTCGGTTAGAAGCCGAGGCGTTTTTTCAGTATATCAGCTTTATTCCGCACTTTTCTGCGGTTTCGATAAATTCAACAGGCGGTTTAGTGTCGGTGACTATCATATCGAAATCACCGATATCGCAAACCTTAGCAAAAGACACCTTGTCGAGCTTGGTCGAATCGACTGCCAAAATCTTTTGCTTGGCCGAAGCGAGCATCGCTCTTTTCATTGCCGCCTCCGATTCGCTCGAGTCGGTACAGCCCTTTTCCACGCTCAAGCCCTTACAGGAGCAGATACAGATATCGACATTGAAGCCGCTCACCGTTTTTTCGGCAATGCCGCCGACGAGTGACAGACTTCCGTTTTTAAGCGTTCCGCCGGTCGAGATGATATTCCAATCGCTCTTTTGCGAGAACTCAAACAATACCTCGACTGCATTGGTTATGAGCGTGAGATTTTGAACATTGCGTGCCCTGCGCATTATTTCAAGTGCCGTTGTGCTTGCATCAAGGGCGATGTAGCCGCCGTTTTGAATATACGGCAAAACCGCATCGGCTATTGCCTGCTTGGCGGCAACGTTGGAGTTTTGGCGAATGTGAAACGGCAGATCGTAAAACGTGTTTTCGGCCTTTATGGCACCGCCGTATATCTTCTCGGCAAGTCCCTCCTGCTCAAGCTTTTCGAGATCTCGCCTTATCGTTTCGTCGGAAACGCCGAATTCCTCGGCAAGCTCGTTGACCAACACCTTGCCGTTTTCGCAAAGCCGTTTATAAATAATATTTTTCCTTTCGACCGACAACATAACTCTTGCTCACCTCATTTGTATAATTCCACATTTCGTCGCTTGGATTTTACCGCAGTATAACACAAAATCAACATTTTGTCAATCCGGCTATGCTCAAATCAGCAATCAAATTAAAAATATTTAAAATTTAGTTGCAAAAATATTCAATTAGGTGTACAATATAATCAAACACGGAGGTGCTGAAATGAACAAGTTTATGGATGAAGATTTTTTATTGCAAACCGAGACGGCAAAAAAGCTCTACTCTATGGGAGCCGAGCTTCCGATAATCGACTATCACTGTCACATTGACCCACGTGAAATATATGAGAACCGCCGCTTCAACGACATAACCGAGGTCTGGCTCGGCGGCGACCACTATAAATGGCGCTTGATCCGCAGTAACGGCGTGCCCGAGGAAGAGATCACGGGAAATGCCGATAACTACACAAAATTTCGCCGTTTCGCCGAAGCATTGCCGAAGGCCGTCGGAAATCCGATGTATCATTGGACACACCTTGAGCTGAAAAGATATTTCGGCTATGACGGTATTCTCAGCGGCGATACCGCCGATGAGGTTTGGCAGCTCTGCAACGAAAAGCTCAAAACCGACGATTTCACGGTCAGAAGACTTATCGAGCGTTCAAACGTTGCCGTCATCGGTACAACCGACGACCCTGCCGACAGTCTTGAGTGGCACAGGCTCATAGCCGAGGACAGCTCATTCAAGACCAAGGTCGTTCCCTCGTTCAGACCCGACAAGGCGGTCAACATCGAAAAGGACGGCTTTGCCAAATACATATCCAAGCTTTCAAAGGCCGCAAACCGTCAAATCGACTCGGTCGAAGCCTTGAAGTCGGTTATGACAGAGCGGCTCGATCTTTTCGAATCTTTGGGCTGTAAGGCCGCCGATCACGGACTTGACTATATTGTATTCGAGCCGTCGGACGCCTCCGCGGTCGAAGCGGTTTTCTCTAAGGCTTTAAGAGGCGAAAAAATAACCGCAGCGGAAGCCGAAGCATATAAAACCGACCTGTTATGCTTCTTTGCCGCCGAATACACCGCCCGCGGTTGGGTCATGCAGATACATTACGGTACCATGCGTAATATAAATAAGCCCGTTTTCAAAAAATCGGGATCCGATATGGGCTTTGACGTCATTTCGACACGTTGCTGCTGTGAAGCTATGGCAGGACTGCTCAACTCCTTTGAGGAAAGCGGAACCATGCCTAAAATGATAATTTATTCGCTGAATCCTGCCGACAATGAACTTATCGACACGGTCATCGGTGCCTTTCAGGGAACCGAAGCCGCCGGCAAGCTTCAGCACGGCTCGGCCTGGTGGTTCAACGACACCAAAAGCGGTATGGAGGCTCACTTGACCTCGCTTGCCAATCTGTCGATACTCGGCAATTTTGTCGGTATGCTGACCGATTCACGCAGCTTTCTTTCCTATACACGACACGAATATTTCAGACGCATATTCTGTAATTTCTTGGCGAACCTTGTCGAAAACGGCGAATATCCGTATGACGAAAAGGCTCTGAGAAATATAGTCGAGGGCGTTTGCTTTAAGAATGCCGAAAAATATTTCGGATTTTAAATTATAAACCTTAAAAACCTCTGCGGAAGGTGCAGTACCTTTCACAGAGGTTTTTTCATTCAAGCGGAATTGTCACCGTCACCCTTGTGCCGTTATCGGGCTCGCTTTCAAGCTCGACCGTTCCGCCGTGATACGCCACGGCGTGCTTAACAATCGAAAGTCCGAGTCCCGTGCCGCCCGTTTCCTTCGAATGACTTTTATCAACCCGGTAAAATCTTTCGAAAATCCGTGATTGATGCTCCTTCGGAATTCCGATTCCGGTATCTGCGACCGTGAGAATCGCATTTCCGTTTAAGACCTTGACCTCGATCTCGACACTGCCTCCCGGTTTATTATATCGGATCGCATTATCGCAAAGGTTATAGACCGTTTCGTAAAGATAGCGGCGGTCACCTTTTACGGAACACTTTTCACCGCAAAGATTCAGCGTGACCTTATGCTCTACCGCCGACATTTTAAGCGTGTCTGCGGCTTCCTTGGCAATTTCAAAAAGCTCGACTTCCTCAAGCTCCGAGTCGGCCCCCTCGTCAAGGCGTGACAGTCTTATGATATCGTTTATCAAAGCAACAAGCCTGACCGCCTCATTCTTGATATTCCCGATGAACCTTGCGGTATCCTCGGGCTTAACAAGTCCGTTTTCAAGCAGCTCGGCACTGCCGATAATGGATTGAAGCGGCGTTTTCAGCTCGTGGGAAACATTGGCTGTAAACTCCCGACGATTGCGCTCGGCAAAGGCCGACTCAGTAACGTCGATGCAAAGGATCACCGCACCCATAATATTTCCGTCCGATTCGGTGGGGGTTATCATAAACTGATACTCCCCTCCGTTGCGTTCCTCTCTGAAATCGGAATGCTTGCCGTCAAGTGCCTTATCGACTGCCCGACTCAAGGTCACACTGCGGTCGACCGTGAGAAAATCACGTCCTATTGCCTGCGAATCGGTGCCGAAAAGCTTTTGAGCCGCCGGGTTTATCGAAAGCACCGCACCTTTTTTATCAATAAGCACAAGTCCCTCGCTCATCGAGGCGGTGATCAGCCTGAATTCGTCCGACTTTCGTCTCAGCTCATTAAGCTGACGTTCGATTTGCTTATGCTGAACGTTCAGACGTGAAAGCAAGGGTGTCAGCTCGTCATAGGTATCGTTGTTTTCGGGATCGTCCAAATCAAGCGTTTCAAGCGGCTTGACAATGCTCTTTGCCGCCCTTTTCGACAAAATCAGCGCAAATATCGCCGATAAAATAACTATTGCACAGATCGGCGGCAGCATTCCGATGACAAGTGCCCCGACCGTCACCTGCGTTGTGGATATTCTGAGCACTCTGCCGTCGTCGAGCAAAACCGCCTCATAAAAGGTGCGCTCGGTAAGTGTCGAAGAG
The DNA here is from genome assembly GCA_964634675.1 of uncultured Eubacteriales bacterium. Classification (GTDB taxonomy): domain Bacteria; phylum Bacillota; class Clostridia; order Oscillospirales; family Acutalibacteraceae; genus UMGS172. Next base: position 7,773 of record CAZWLH010000042.1, on the reverse strand, counting down.
TAACGGGCACTGCTTCCCTTGCCGCCCGAAAGTGCTTCCTTTATTTCCTCACGGTCAAGATGGTTGCCCATATTTTCCGATTCGGCCTCGGAGTCGTACAGCACCGTGCCGTCAGAGGCTATCAGTGTAAAGCGAAAAACGGTCGAGTTGAAATTGGCAAAATAATCGGCACCCGTATTTTCAACGCCGACCCTCGCAAGCGAAAGTTCTTCTTTAAGTCTTTCGGTCTGAGAATTGTTATAGTAACCGTAAACAAATCCGGTTGCGATCGCGAGGCTTGCGATCAAAACTATTATCGCAACCGAAAAAACCGAGCGAAATATTCTTCCCGTCATTTTTAAGCCTCCTCGCCGTGCTTTTCCATTTTATAGCCGACACCGATCACGGTTTCTATATAAGAGCCTGCTCCCAAAAGCTTTCTGCGCAGCGTTTTGATGTGCATATCAACGGTTCTTGTTTCGCCTAGGTAATCGGTACCCCAAATTTCACGAAGCAGCCTGTCTCTCGAAAGCACCGTTCCGATGTTCTGCAAAAAGAGCTTCAAAAGCTCATATTCCTTAAGTGTCAGCGTGACCTTCTCGCCCGAAACCGAAACGGTATGCTCCCGGTCGCTGAGCAAAACGGCTCCGTTAGACAAGGTGTCCGCATTCACCTGTATTCTGCTTCGGCGAAGCACTGCCTTTATACGTGAGACCATTTCCATAACACCGAACGGCTTGACAAGATAATCATCGGCTCCAAGGTCGAGACCGGTTATCTTATCCATTTCGGTGCCCTTTGCCGTTGCCATTATGACCGCAATATCACGGGTTTCGGGATCGCTCCGTATTTCCTTTAAAACCTCGATGCCGTCCTTTCCCGGCATCATTATATCCAACACGATGAGCTGAGGCTTTTCGGTCTTAAGAGCCTCTAAAGCCGATGCTCCGTCGGAAAAGCCGCGAGCCTCAAAGCCCGTCTGCACAAGAGTGTAAACCTCTATTTCACGTATCGTGCTGTCATCGTCAACGCACCAGATCAACGCTTTATTCATCTCCCTTATGAACGCCGGTGACCGAGAATTCGACCCATTCGGCAATATTCACCGCATGGTCGCCTATGCGTTCGAAATATTTTGCTATCATCAAAAGGTCAAGAGCATATTCACCGTCGGTCTTGCCCTCGGCTATCATCGAAATGAGGGTGCTTTTGATCTCCGAAAACTCGGCATCGACCGTATCGTCGTATTCGTATACCTTTCTTGCAAGAGTGATGTCACGGCGAACATAGGCATCAATACTGTCGGTCACCATTTTTATGGTCGATTCGGCCATTTTGCGAATACTCACACATTCCTCGCCTGCTCTGCCGCCGAGATATACGACTATTTCGGCAATATCCTCAGCTTGGTCGCCTATTCTTTCCATATCGGTTATCATTTTGAGTGCCGCCGAAATTATTCGCAGATCCTTTGCCACTGGCTGTTGGCGCAAAAGAAGCTTTAAACACTCGTTTTCGATTTCCCGTTCCATTTGGTCGATCTTGTGACCCTCGCTTACCGCATTTGCGGCGGCCTTAACGTCACCGTCGATAAGCGACCGAGCCACCGCCGCGATAAGACTTTCGCACTCGGCACCCATTTCGATCATTTTTTTGTTCAGCATTTCAAGCTGATCGTCAAAGCTGCTTCTCATAATATCAACCGAACCTTCCCGTAATATAATCCTCTGTACGCTTATCCTCGGGCGTTGAGAAAAGCTTCTCGGTCTTGCCGTATTCGACAAGCTCGCCCAGCAGGAAGAACGCCGTGTTATCCGAAATTCTGACCGCCTGCTGCATATTATGAGTTACCGTAATTATAGTATATTTTTCCTTCAATTGCAAGGCAAGCTCCTCAATTCTTGAGGTCGAAATAGGATCCAAGGCACTTGTCGGCTCATCCATAAGCAGAACCTTCGGTTCAACGGCAAGTGCACGTGCTATGCAAAGTCTCTGCTGCTGACCGCCCGACAGTCCGAGCGCATTTTTCTTAAGTCTGTCCTTTACCTCGTCCCATATCGCCGCACTTCTCAGTGCATTTTCGACTATTTCATCAAGGCGAACTCTCGATTTCACACCGTGGGTGCGCGGTCCGTAGGCTATATTGTCATAAATGCTCATCGGAAACGGATTCGGCTTTTGAAACACCATTCCGACATCACGTCGAAGCTCGTTCACATCGACCGAGCGGTCAAATATGTTTTTTCCGTTATAGAATACCTCACCCGTGATTTTGACCGTTGGGATAAGGTCGTTCATTCGGTTGAGTGTCTTTAAGAAGGTGGATTTTCCGCATCCCGACGGCCCGATAAGTGCCGTTATACTTTTTTCGGGCATTGAAATGTTTATATTTTTGAGTGCCTGATTGTCGCCGTACCAAAGATTAAGGTTCTCGGCTCTTATTATTTCGCTCATATGCTTCTCCTTTTGGCAAAGTATCTGCCGACAAGGGTGGCAGAAATATTTATAATAAAGGTCAGTATCATCAAAATTGCGGCTATCGCAAAGGCTATTCCGAATTCGCCCTCTTCCTTGGCATAAACATAAAGTGCGACCGTGAGAGTGGCACCCGGAGATGCAAGCCCCGAAACTATACCGTTAAGAGCGTGGGCAAAGCCCGCAGTGAAAAGCAGTGCCGCCGATTCGCCCAAAATACGTCCAACCGAGAGTATACAGCCCGTTATGACTCCGTCAACACAGCTCGGCAGTACGACCGTTCTTATAACACGCCATTTCCCGGCGCCCAAGCCGAAGGCTCCCTCGCGGTAGGAATGCGGCACGGTCTTGAGGCTTTCCTGCGTGGTTCGCATTATGTTGGGCAGATTCATAATAACGAGGGTCAGCGCTCCCGAAAGAAGACAGGTTCCGAAATTGTTTGAGAATATAAGCATACCGACAAGACCGTAAATAATAGACGGGATGCCCGAAAGTGTCTCGGCGGCGTATTCTATCACCGCAGTCAATCTTCGGCTTTTTGCGTATTCGGTCAGGTATACCGCCGCACCGACTCCGAGCGGAAGAACTATTGCCAGAGTGGCAAGCACGATATAAACGGTATTCAGAATATCGGGCAAAATGCCTACCGTACCGTCTAAATAGCTCGGCTTGGTGGTCAGCAGCTCGAGTGTGATATTCGGCAGGCCTTTAACCAAAATGTATACAAGCAAAAACAGCACAAGTGCCGCAGTAAAGGCGGTCGACAGTATCATTGCGCCTTTCATAAGTGCTATATAAGGTTTTCTTTTTTTATTCATTTTATTTTCCTTTTTCACGCTTCAGGAAGAAATTCAGCGTGGCGTTTATCAGCATAATGAACAGGAAGAGCACAAGCGCTATCGAAAAAAGCGCATTTCTTTGAAGACTTCCCGGACTCGAATATGACATTTCGCTTGAAATTGCAGTCGTGAGGAAGCGCACACTTTGGAAGAGCGAGGGCATATTCGCAACGTTTCCGGCAACCATCATTACCGCCATCGCTTCACCTATGGCACGTCCGACTCCGAGCACGATCGCAGCGGCAATACCGCTTTTGGCTGCCGGCACCGAAACTCTGAAATAGGTCTCGGTGGGGGTTGCTCCGAGTGCTAAGGAAGCATCCTCGTATTCCTTGGGAACGGCATCGAGCGCCGTCACCGAAACCTTTATTATGTTCGGCAAAACCATTATCGCAAGCACTATTATCGCCGAAAAAAGGCTTGCTCCGTCGGGTATATCGAACACCTTTCTCACGGTCGGGACAAGAAGTATCATTCCGACAAGTCCCATAACGACCGACGGTATCCCGGCAAGCAGATTGACTGCCGCCTCTATCACGGCACGGAGCCGCTTGCCTGCAACCTTAGAGAGAAAAACCGCCGTGAAAAAGCCTATCGGAACACCGATGAGTATAGCCCCTGCGGTTCCGTAAACGCTTGTGAGGATAAACGGCAATATTCCGAACTTCGGCTCATCGGCGGTCGAAGCCCATTCCTTGCCGAACAGAAAGTTTACAAGACCGATTTCCTTTATCGCCGGAATACCCGAAATTATAAGGTACACGGTTATCAGTAAAACACAGGCGACCGTTATGAGGCCGAGTATCAGAAATATTCCGTGCACTGCATTTTCAAATATTTTATTTTTCTTCATAACACACTGTCCAAATACAAATTATACGCACATTCAGACGGCACGGCCAAGTGCCGCACCGTCTGCCGATTACGTTTGAAGCTTATCAGTTGGCAGGAACTACACCTGCATCCGTGATGATCTTGTTTGCCTTTTCCGAAGTGACGAAGCTTATAAACTTCTCGGCGCTGTCGGAAAGCTTGACTCCCTTTTTGGTGACCAGCACGAAGGGACGCTGTATTACATAGCTTCCGTTTTTGACGGTTTCCTCACTCGGAGCAACTCCTCCGATAGTCAGTGCCTTGACGGTATCCTTGACCGAGGCAAGCGAAGCATAGCCGATGGCTCCGGGGTTGCCGGCAACCGTGGTGATGACGTCACCGGTCGAGGAAAGCTCCTGGCGGTAAACACACTTGTCCTTAGTATCGGTTATAGACTCGAAGCCGTCTCTTGTACCGCTTCCGGCCTCACGTCCGATAAGCACGATCGCGGCATCGTTTCCGCCGACCTCTTTCCAGTTCTTGATTTCGCCCTTGTAAATTTTGGCGATATCCTCAAGCTTAAGGTCGGATACGGGGTTGCTCTTGTTTACGATCATTGCGATTCCGTCATAAGCAAGCACGGTAGCCTCAAGGCCCTTTGCCTTTTCATCGTCCTTAAGGTCACGGCTCGAAAGACCGATGTCGCATCTTCCCTCTTCGACCGCTCCGATACCCGCACCCGAGCCTGTGGCGTTATAGGTGACGCTAATGCCCATGTCGTTTTCAAAGGCTTCTCCCAAAGCGCCTATGACCTTGCTCATCGAGGTCGAGCCGTCGGTTGCGACAGATTCCTTTTCGCCGCAGCCTGTAACGGCTCCTGCAAGCAATGCCGTTGCGGCGATGATTCCCAACATTCTTCTTACTGCGTTTCTTTTTTTCATTTTACCGAAATCTCCTTTTCAAGTTTTGCAGCCTTCTGTTTTTTTCAGTTTTCCCTGCTACGGTTATATTATAATTTCGGGGCGGTAAAATCCGTAAGCAGGCGCAAGTAAAATCGGCGTAAATTTTCTAAAAAACAAAATTTAAATTTTGAACATTTGTTCTTTACTTTCGGTGAGAAAGATGCTATAATATCTATCGAACGAATGTTCTGCCGCTTTAGTTAAGGAGGTGGATCGGTTGACACGGCAAATACTTCATTGCGATCTTAATAATTTTTATGCCTCGGTTGCCTGCCGTGACGACCCCTCTTTAAAGGGAAAGGCGGTGGCAGTGGGCGGCAGTAAGGAGGAGCGTCACGGAATAATCCTCGCGAAGAACGAGCTTGCGAAAAGCCAAGGCGTGTCAACGGGAGATGCAATATGGCAAGCCGTGCAAAAATGTCCGTCGCTTGTGGTCGTCCCTCCCGATTTTAAGCGTTACACCTACTTTTCCGAGCAGGTCAGAAAAATATACGAGCAGTACACCGACCTGATAGAGCCGTTCGGGATAGATGAATGCTGGCTTGACGTCACGGGAAGCCGACGGCTTTTCGGCGAAGCCGATGTCATCGCCGATCGCATCAGAAACGAGATAACCGCTCGGTACGGTCTTACCGCCTCGGTCGGAGTGAGCTTTAATAAGATATTCGCAAAATTGGGCTCAGACCTTAAAAAGCCGAATGCCACAAGCGTTATTCCGTATGAGAATTTCAAAGAGATAGTCTGGCCGCTTGAGGCCAACCGCCTGCTCGGAGTCGGTCCCTCGACCGAGAAAAAGCTGCGTTCGCTTGCGATTTTCACGATAGGTGACTTAGCCACAGCCGACCCCTCTGCCTTAAAGACACGGCTCGGAAAGAACGGTGAGCTTTTATACCGATTTGCCAACGGTGAGGAATGCTCGGCCGTTTTGCGAAGTGACTTCAAATACCGTCCGCAAAGCATCGGCCGCTCAACCACCTGCCCCAAGGATCTCACAACCTTTGAAGAGGTATATCGGGTTTTTCTCGGTCTTGCCGAAGAGATCGCACGGGAGCTTCGCCGTGAGGATATGGAGGCGCACTCGATAGCAGTGCACATTCGTGACAGCAAGCTGCAGGTGAAGGAGTTTATGTCGGCTCTGCCCTTTCCCTTGCAATCGGCCAAGCCGCTTGCCGACGAGGGCATCTCCATTTTGAAAAAGAATTATGACTTTGCGCTTCCGCTTCGCTCGGTCGGCATAAGAGCAATAAAGTTGGACGATTATTCTCCCGAATATCAGCTTTCTCTTTTCGAGGATCGAACAAAGCTCATCAAGCAGGACGTGTTGGAAAGAAGCGTTGAAAAATTAAGAGACAAATACGGCAGCAAGGCGGTGGTGCGAGCCTCACTGATAAACGATTTCAAGGGCTTTAAGGATCAGTCTCCCAATACACTCGGTCGGTCAAGGCTTTCGGTGTAGGACAATATAACCGCAAACGATATAACTCCTTAGGGGCAAATCAAAGCCACCGGTTCAACGGTGGCTTGCTCCACCCCCCTATAAAGGGGTTATTACCGGCGCAGCCCCTTAAAGGGGCCACTGAACTTTATTATTGCATCAATCGCACTTCCGCCCGTAAACGGGTAATGCTTTCGGATTTTCTCGGCTCCCTCTGACGAGGGTGACTCCCCCACTGTGTGGGGAAATGTCACGAAGTGACAGAGGGGCCCGCCGCCGTCAGCGGCCGGCGAGCGATAGCGAGACTGAGGGAGAGATGCTGTTAACTACTCTTCCGTCTGCGGCTTTGCCGCAGCCACCTCCCATGACAAGGGGGAGGCAAGAGTGCGCTCCACTAAGTTTTCTATCCCCCCAGTAGAACCGAGGGTTTATTTCCACGTCTAAAGACGCAAAAAAAGCCCCAAGTGTCTTAAGGACACTCGGGGGGGGAGTAAAACGGTTTGTTACCGCTTGCTCATAAGTCTTTTGACCGATGGCAGTTTGAAAATAACGATTGCGGCTATTGTGGTGGTTATGAACTCGGGCACCATATAAGAAGCATTATAGGTCAGTGAATATATCCAGGCTTCTTCGTCGACTATCGAAGCGAAAATGACGACTCCCGAAATAAAGTGCATCAAAAATCTTATCACAAGCACCGTCACAACACCTGCGGCGATGCCGAAAGTCCCCTTTTTCCTGAACATTCCGGCAAATCCCAGACAGCCGAACGCAAAAATATAGTCTAAGCATATCGTGCCGATCAGCGCCGCCGGCGTCAGTCCCCAGCTCAGCACCGAGCCGAGATCAAGTCCAAGCTGGATGAGTGAATAGGCAAATGCTCCGACCGCACCCCGGGCCGTTCCGTACATAAGCGGTATCATAACCACCGGAAGCATCGAGAGGAGCGTTACCGAGCCGCCCCACGGCAGTGTGAACGGCTTTATCAGACTTAAAACCGTTGCGAGCGCCAACAGCACCGCCGTGACGCACATTCTTTGTGTGTTCTTTTTCATTTTTTCTTACCTTCCTTTTCTTTTTTTGGGCCTTAGCCTTAAAATTTCACAGAAAAGGAAAAAACAAAAGACCCATCGGAACTACCCGATGAGCCTAAAATTTCACTTCCGAAAAATTCCTACGTCGGCATTACCCGCATCAGGTATAACGGTCAGGATGAAACACACCCTATCTCAGCCGGGTCAATTCCCAGCACCCTTTTCTGTTAAATTTG
>CAZWLH010000041.1:0-13027 GCA_964634675.1 uncultured Eubacteriales bacterium | reverse complement strand
CTTTTGAGTTGTTTTTTCTATTATTTTTGTTACCTATCTATTGTATCATAACACTGTGTTAAATTTAGATAATAAAATCACATTAAAACCGGCTGGAGCTGTCGACCGTTCAACGCTTCCGACAGTGTTTTCGGAATGAGCGAAAAATCGGAAACGCAGGAGTTGCGCTTGGAAAGCGGCATATCCTGCCTGAACGGAACAAAGAAAATGTTTCGGCAGTTCAGAAGTGCACCGATGTTTTTGGCCGATGCTCCGAGTGCATCGTTGGTCGAGGGTGCTATTATCAGCGGACGTTCATTCCTTAAGTGAGCCTTTGCCGCCATCGTTACGCTCGTGTCGGTGATTCCACAGGCAAGCTTTCCGAGAGTGTTTCCGGTGCAGGGAGCGATAATAAGTGCATCAAGCAGCTTTTTAGGACCTATCGGCTCGGCGGCGGCTATCGTATGAATACATTTTGTTTGGCAGATCTCCTCGACCGTTTCCAAAAGATATGATGCCTTACCGAATCTTGTGTCGGTGGAGTATACCGCCTCCGAGAAGATAGGTGTGAGAGAGTATCCCATTTCTATCAGTATTTTCATCTGCGGTATTATCTCGGCGTGGGTGCAAAACGAACCGCATACGGCAAAGCCCAATTTCAGGTCATTCATCTGTTTCACCTCGTTTCAGGAAGCCGAGAATTTCCTCGGCTATTATTTTGCCTGCCGCCGCAGGTGAATATTTGCCCGGCAGTCCACCGTAAACAGCGGCGTTTATCCGCAGCTGCTCGGCAGCCTTTAAATCAATGCCTGAATTTGTTGCAAGGTCTTCTATAAATACATAACGTCTGCATTTTTCAAAGAATTCACGGTCGAGCACGGGAAATGGTGCCGTGTTGAAGATAAGGTCAAATTCAAAGGCCGAAGCTTTGCATTTTTCGGTGTGCAGAGGAGTAAAGCCGTCGGCTTTTATCAAGGAAAGCGTTTTATCACTTCGCGATGTCGCAGTGACCGAAGAGCCCAATGACTTAAGATATTCCGAAAGGCATTTTCCGATCCGACCGTAGCCGATCACCAATGCTTTCGAGCCTATAATACTGCCGCCATAGTTTAAAGCGGCGATCCCCAAAGCGGCTTCGGCGGTCAGAACCGCGTTTTTATATGCCACACTTTCGCTCTCGGTATAGTCGTAAAACCGTATATTCATTTTAGAAAGCTCGGCTTTAAGCTTATCGCTTATCCTTCCGCCGAAAAATATTTTCGGTTTTGCCGCCAAAATACTCTCTAAGGCTATTTCATTATTTGCAAACGGCGCGAAAACATTTACTCCGTCACGAGTGCAAAAGTGTGGGAGAATAACTATATCGGCACCTAACATCGCTTCTTTAAGTTTGCTTGATGTAGCAAGAGCGGTCGGTGCTGTTCCGAAAAGCGATACATTATATCCCTTTTGCATTAAAAACAAAGCGGCTTCGACCTGACGGCGGTCACCGCCTATAATTGCTGATTTCATATAAGCCTCCCGAAAAAACCTCATAAAACGTTTAATACATTTTATGAGGTGTAGGCTTATTTGTCACCATTTATGAGTGATAACAGTATTTCTTTTTTGTTGAGTGACGGATCGTCAATGACAAGCTCCTTCAGCTTTTCCAAAGCAATTCCGATCTCGCTTCCGCAAAGTCCCATGGCAGCAAGCTCATTACCTCCGATATCCAGCATCGAAATTCGATACGGCTCCTTATTATCCGAAATTTCTTTTAAAATCACGTTCAATTCGTCGGTCGGCTGACCGTCTGCATTAAAATAGGAAAACAGATATTTGACGGCTTCTTCGGAGGAAATATCGAGAATCCGCTTGATGTCGGCTGCGTTTTTCGGAAACGGACGGCTTAAAAGCTCGCCGAATATTTCGGTTTCCTTTACCGTTTTATTATCGAATTTCAAAGATCTCAGCACCGCTTCGGCGGAAAAATCGAGAAGCTTAGCGTATACGGCAAACCTGAATGCAAAGTCGGTCGGAAGCTTTGAAATAACCGATGGTACCGATGCACAGGGAATACCGCAAAACTCAAGTGCACCGCACAGAGTCAGTGGCGAAAGCCTTTGCGGATTACTTGACAAAACGGCTTTTTTAAGCTCCGTGGCTATGCGCTCACGGCTTAAATATTTTAAAAGATATGAAAGTTTCAACGCCGACAGCTCGGTTTTTTCTTCAATATTGAAGTTCAGCTGAGCTGAAAATCTATATAGCCTCAGTATTCTCAGCGCATCCTCAAAAAAGCGCTTTTCGGGGTCACCGATGGTACGAAGCAGACTTGACTTTATGTCGGCTGCTCCGTTCATCGGGTCAAGCAGACCGTCATCTTCGTTATAACAGATGGCATTTACCGTGAAATCACGGCGCTTAAGATCCTCCGACAGGCTTGCGACAAAGTTGACCCCGTCGGGTGAGCGGTGGTCGGAATAGCCGAGCTCGGAGCGGTATGTAGTCACCTCGATCGTGCCGTCTTCGGTCACAACAGTCACGGTACCGTGCTTTATACCGGTCGGTACGGTTTTCGGAAACAGCTTTATAACATTCTCGGGAAGTGCACTTGTTGTGATGTCATAGTCGTCGGGTGTCAGTCCCATAAGAAGATCCCTGACCGCTCCGCCGACGCAGTGAGCATCGAATCCCGATTTTTTTAAGGTTTTAAGCGTTGCTTTGACATATAAAGGAAGATTTAGCATAAATTTATCACCGATTTGAAAATATGTGTTTATTTTTTTGCCCGAATGGATTATAATGTTATGTAATAAAGCCTTGAAGGAAGTGTTTATCTTGAAAATCAAGTTGCCAATCGACGAAATTATTGACTCGGCAAAGAAAATTCATATGATAGGTATCGGCGGTTCGGGTATGTGCCCGTTAGCCGAAATATTACATTCAAAGGGTTATGTACTGACCGGCTCCGACGTTAACGAAAGCGACCCGTTAAAACGCGTAAAGGCACTCGGCATAAAGGTGTATATGGGTCACGCCGCGGAAAATGTTTCGGGCTCGGATCTTGTTGTATACTCGGCGGCGATAAACAGGCAAAACCCCGAGCTTGTTGAGGCCGAGCGTCTTGGAATCCCCACTATCGAGCGCTCCGAGCTTCTCGGTGCCGTAACACGCAAGTTCGACCGTGTTATCGGTGTTTGCGGAACACACGGAAAAACCACAACGACCGCTTGCCTCACGCAGGTGCTTTTGAAAAACGAGCTCGATCCCACCGCTGTGATAGGCGGAAGACTGCCGATGATCAACGCTAACGGCATTGCCGGAAAATCGGAATATATGGTTTGCGAATCCTGCGAATTCGTTGACACGTTTCTGAAGCTTTCACCCGATATGGCAATTTTGCTCAATATCGACAACGACCATCTGGATTATTTCAAAACAATGGAAAATCTGACCGCATCGTTTAAAAAATTCGTGCATATGGCAAAGGTTGCCGTTGTCAACGGCGATGACGAGCTTGCCGTGAAAACCGTTGAAGACTATGAAGGTGAGGTCTTCACCTTCGGCTTCGGCTCACATAATGATTATACAGCAACCGATATCAAAAGAGCAAGACTCGGTTTTGAATTTACGGTAAATTTTAAGGGAAAACCGCTTTTTTCGCTTAAATTATCGGTTCCCGGTCGTCATAATATTCTAAATGCGCTTTCGGTCACTGCTGCCTGCCGCTATTACGGTATTCCCGATGACGGAATAAAGCAGGGGATAGAGAGCTTCGGCGGTGCCGGCCGCCGCTTTGAAAAGCTCGGCGAATGGAACGGTGTGACACTTGTCGACGATTACGCTCACCATCCTACCGAGATCGCCGCAACGCTCAATGCCGCAAAGCAGCTTGACTTTAAAAAGGTTATTGCGGTTTTTCAGCCCTTTACATTTTCGAGAACCGAGCTTTTGAAGGACGATTTTATAAAAACTCTGTCGATAGCCGATAAGGTCATACTTATGCCTATTATGGGCTCGAGAGAGGTTAATACGACCGGTATTTCTTCCGAAGTGCTGGCGAGCGGAATCCCCGATGCCGTGTGTGTCGAAAGCTTCGATGAAGCGGCAAAGACCGCAGTCGGCTTGGCCGAGGATGGCGACATTATTATCACAATGGGCGGCGGAGATATTTATAAATCAGCATATATTATGCGCGATATGATGTCAAAGTGACCGATCTGTGTGAGATATATTGAAAAAAATGTAAAATTTTCGGGCTTTTGTGCTGAATAAAAGCATTAAAAATGTTGACTATTCTGCTTTAATGTGCTAAAATCATAATATGGCTGAAAGCGACCTTACGTCTTTGGCGCAGGGTCGTTTTTAATACTTAAAAAGAAGGTACTGATTATGCCAATTACCGAAATTCTCGCAAAAAATTCCGAGCTTTACGGTCAAGAGGTTGCGTTGGTCGAGATAAATCCCGGTGAGGATAAGAAAATGACCTGGCGTGAGTTTGCTTTGACTCAGCCTGTCGGCTCGAATTACCGCAGAGAAATAACTTGGAAACAGTTTGATGAAACTGCCAACCGTTTTGCTAATCTTTTGATCGCAAACGGTGTAAAAAAAGGAACTAAGGTCGCAATACTTTTAATGAACTGTATTGAATGGCTTCCGATATATTTCGGTGTACTTAAGGCAGGCGGTGTTGCCGTTCCTTTGAATTACAGATATGCTGCCGATGAGATAAAATACTGTCTCGAAAAGGCCGATGCCGAATATTTGGCCTTCGGACCCGAGTTTATCGGCCGTGTTGAGGAGATCGTCGACCGTGTTCCCGATGTCAAGCTTTGGCTTTATGTCGGTGACGGCTGTCCCGCCTTTGCGGAAAGCTACGATTCGCTTATACACAGCTTCAGCAAGGAAGCTCCGCAAATCGCACTTTGCGACAGTGACGATGCCGCAATATACTTTTCGAGCGGCACCACGGGCTTTCCCAAGGCTATTCTCCACGCTCACGAAAGCCTTATGCACTCCTGCCGCGTTGAGCAAAATCACCACTCACAAACCCATGACGACGTTTTTCTCTGCATTCCTCCGCTTTATCATACGGGAGCTAAAATGCATTGGTTCGGCAGCTTCCTTGTCGGCGGAAAGGCAGTGCTTTTGAAGGGCACGACTCCAGAGCTTATCATAAGCACGGTATCGGCCGAAATATGTTCTATCGTCTGGCTTTTGGTGCCGTGGGCACAGGATGTGCTCGATGCTATCGAGAGGGGAGACATCGACCTTTCGGAGTATGAGCTTTCTCAGTGGCGGCTTATGCACATAGGTGCACAGCCTGTTCCGCCCTCGCTTATCAAGCGGTGGAAGTCTGTTTTCCCGAAGCATCAGTATGACACCAACTACGGACTGAGTGAGTCGATAGGCCCCGGATGTGTCCATCTGGGCGTTGAGAATATTGACCACGTCGGTGCTATCGGTAAGGCAGGCTTCGGCTGGGAGGTCAAAATCGTCGACGAAAACCGCAATGAAGTAAAGCAGGGCGAAGTCGGTGAGCTTGCCGTTAAGGGCCCCGGCGTTATGAAGTGCTACTATAAAGATAAAAAGGCAACCGACGAGGTTTTGAAGGACGGATGGCTTTTCACGGGCGATATGGCCGAACAGGACAAGGACGGCTTCTATTGGCTTGTTGACCGAAAGAAGGATGTTATCATCACGGGCGGCGAAAATCTTTATCCCGTTCAAATCGAAAACTTCCTCCGTCAGCAGCTTCCGGCAATAAAGGACGTTGCGGTCATCGGTCTGCCGGATAAGCGACTCGGTGAGATTGCGGCGGCCGTTATTGAAACAAAAGAGGGCTTCTTCCTTTCCGAGGACGAGGTCAACAAGGCCGCTTTGGGACTTCCGAGATACAAGCGCCCGAGAAGGATCATTTTTGCAGATATTCCGCGTAATCCCACGGGAAAAATCGAAAAACCGACCCTTCGCAAGCGTTACGGCTCGGGAAGTCTTGTTGCCGAGGCCACAGGCGCAAATATTTAATTCAGTATTTACTTTCGAAAGGAATTGATCAATATGAAAAAGCTGCTTCTCGGTAATGCCGCCGTTGCACGCGGCGCCTATGAAGCCGGTGTTGATCTTGTTTCGTCGTACCCCGGTACGCCGAGTACCGAGATCACCGAAGCAATGGTAGAATTTAAAGAGCCTTATGTTGAATGGGCTCCCAACGAAAAGGTCGCCGCAGAGGTCGCCATCGGTGCCTCTATCGCAGGCGGCAGAGCAATGTCCTGTATGAAGCACGTCGGCCTCAACGTTATGGCCGACCCTGTTTTCACGGTAAGCTACATCGGTGTTAACGGCGGACTTGTTTTCTGTGTTGCCGATGACCCCGGTATGCACTCCTCTCAGAACGAACAGGATTCACGCCACTATGCCGAGGCCGCAAAGATTGCTATGCTCGAGCCTTCGGATTCCTCCGAATGTAAGGAATTCACCAAGGCCGCATTCAGCCTCAGTGAGGAGTACGACACTCCCGTCTTTATCCGTCTCTCGACACGTGTTTCTCATTCGCAGAGCCTTGTCGAAATATGCGACCGTGAGGATATTCCCGTAAAGCCTTATGAAAAGAACATCGCCAAAAACGTTATGATGCCGGCAATGGCCAAAGCTCGTCACGTCGTTGTCGAACAGCGCACCGAAAAGCTGAAGGCTCTGGCGGAAAACTGCCCGTTCAACCGTGTTGAGAACAACGGCTCTAAAATCGGTGTAATCTGTGCCGGTACTACATATGTTTATTCGAAAGAAGCGTTGGGCAATAAGGCCGACTATTTGAAAATAGGAATGGTCTATCCGCTTCCCGAAAAAATGATCCGTGATTTTGCCACGGCTCACGATGAGCTTTGGGTAATAGAGGAGCTTGATCCCGTTATCGAGACCTTTGTCAAGTCGCTCGGAATCGATTGCAATGGTAAGGAGCATTTTACACTTCTCGGCGAATATTCGCAGAATATGATAAAAAGCGCCGTTTTGGGCGTTGAGACCGAGTCTATTCCGGCCGCCGATATTCCGAACCGTCCGCCCGTGCTTTGCACCGGATGTCCGCACAGAGGCACATTCTATGTGCTGAAGAAGCTCGGTGTCACCGTTTCGGGTGATATCGGATGTTACACCTTGGGTGCCGTTGCTCCGCTTCAGAGTGTCGATACCACGATTTGTATGGGAGCTTCGGTCAGTGCCGCTCACGGTATGGCCAAGGTCAAGGGTGCCGATTTCAACAAAAAGCTTGTTTCGGTCATCGGCGACTCCACATTTATCCATTCCGGCATAACCGGCCTTATCGATATTGTTTACAACAAGGGTAATAATACCGTCATCATTTTGGATAACTCCATTACCGGTATGACAGGTCATCAGGATAATCCCACCACGGGTAAGACCATTCGCGGTGAGGCCACAAAGCAGGTCGACCTGCTTGCACTTTGCAAGGCGGTCGGTGTTGACCGAGTAAGGGTCGAGGATCCGTTTGATCTCAAGGGCTTCGAAGCCGCTGTCAAGGAAGAGCTTGAGGCCGATGAGCCGTCGGTCATTATTGCTCAGCGCCCCTGTGCACTGCTTAAGACCGTTAAATATACGGGTCACTGCAAGGTCGACTCCGATAAATGCAAGGGCTGTAAGATGTGTATGAAGCTCGGCTGTCCCGCAATACAGTTCAAGGACGGTAAAGCTGTTATCGATGACTCACAGTGCAACGGTTGCGGACTTTGTGTCGGTGTATGTCCCTTCGGCGCTATCGAAAAGGAGGAAAAGTGATGACAGGCAGTAAGAATATAATGATCGTCGGTGTCGGCGGACAGGGTACTCTGCTCGCAAGCCGAATTCTCGGTAACGTTATCATTTCCGAGGGCTTTGATGTTAAGGTGTCCGAGGTTCACGGTATGAGTCAGCGCGGCGGAAGTGTCGTAACATATGTTAAGTACGGCGAAAGTGTTGCTTCCCCGATAATCGATAAGGGCGAAGCCGATATTATTTTGGCTTTTGAGCGACTTGAGGCTCTGCGTGCATTGCCGTTCCTCAAAAAAGGCGGCCGTATGATCGTTAACGACCGTGCTATGAGTCCTATGCCGGTTATTACGGGTGCCGCAGAGTACCCCGAAAATATTATCGAGACACTTCGTGAAAATGCCGATGTTATAAGCCTTGATGCCTTGGAGCTCGCCGAAAAAGCCGGCAGTATCAAGGCCGTCAACGTTGTTCTTATCGGTGTTTTGGCCAAGTCCACCGATATTCCTTACGAGGCTTGGGTAGAAACCGTAAAGAATACAGTTCCCGAAAAATTCCTTGACATCAATCTTAAAGCCTTTGATGCCGGATATTCTCTTTAAGAAAACGAGGTAAGCCGAAATGAGCAGATATTACCAGCCGGAAATCGAGACGATGTCACGCGACGAGATGCGTAAGCTTCAGGATGAGCGCATTGTAAAGCAGGTCAGGCACGTTTGGGACAATGTTCCGTATTATCGCAAAAAAATGGAGGCCAAGGGTCTCACTCCCGATGATGTAAAGGGTATTGACGACCTTAAAAAGCTTCCCTTTATGACCAAGGCCGACCTTCGTGACTGCTATCCTTACGGACTGCTTGCAAAGCCGATGTCCGAATGTGTCAGAATACAGTCTACCTCGGGTACAACGGGTAAGCGTGTTGTTGCGTTCTATACTCAGCACGACGTTGATCTTTGGGAGGACTGCTGTGCGCGAGCAATTGTCGCCGCAGGCGGAACAAATGAGGATGTTTGTCAGGTCAGCTACGGCTACGGACTGTTTACCGGCGGTGCGGGACTTCACGGCGGCTCTCACAAGGTCGGTTGTCTCACACTTCCGATGTCCTCGGGCAACACCGAACGTCAGCTTCAGTTTATGACCGACCTCGGCTCGACGATTCTCTGTTGCACTCCGTCCTATGCCGCCTATCTTGCCGAAACGGTCGGTGAACAGGGAATACGTGATAAAATAAAGCTCAAGGCCGGTATCTTCGGTGCCGAAGCGTGGAGTGAAAATATGCGCCGTGATATCGAGAATAAGCTCGGACTTAAGGCTTACGATATTTACGGATTGACAGAAATTTCCGGTCCCGGTGTTGCTTTCGAGTGCGAAGAGCAAAGCGGTATGCACGTAAACGAGGACCACTTTATTCCCGAAATTATCGACCCCGATACCGAAGAGGTTTTGCCCGACGGCGAAAAGGGTGAGCTTGTTTTTACCTCGATAACCAAGGAGGCTTTTCCGCTCATTCGCTATCGCACAAGGGATATCTGCGTGCTTTCACGCAAAAAATGCTCCTGCGGACGTACTCTTATAAAAATGGCAAAGCCCATGGGTCGAAGCGATGATATGCTGATAATCCGCGGTGTTAACGTCTTTCCGTCACAGATCGAGGAAGTGCTTATCGAGGTCGGCGGAGGAAATATCACTCCCAACTATCTCATTAAGATAGACCGTGTCAATAATACCGACACCTTTGATCTTGACGTTGAGATGAGCGAGGAGCTCTTTTCGGATGATGTTAAGTCTATTGCCAAAATCGAGAGTGCGATCAAAGAGAAGCTTCGTTCGATACTCGGACTCGGCGTTAATGTTCACCTTGTCAACCCCAAGACGATAACACGAAGCGAGGGCAAGGCCAAGCGTGTTATCGATAACCGCAAGATTTAAGGAGGTTCGTTTATGTTAGTAAAACAGGTTTCGGCCTTTATTGAAAATAAGGCGGGAAGGCTCGGCGAGATAGCCAATACCTTGGCGAAAGCCGATATAGATATCAGTGCTTTGTCACTTGCTGATACCACCGATTACGGCATTGTCAGAATGATACTCAGCGACCCCGAAAAGGCGGTGCTTTCGCTTAGAGAGTCGGGAGTCGTCTGCAAGATCACCGAGACCTTGGCGGTTGCCATTGACGACTGTCCGGGTGGATTTGCAAAGAGCCTTAAGGTGTTGACCGACGGCGGCGTCGAGATAAAATATATGTATGCTTGCATAAGCCACGAAAAAGGAAAAGCGCTTATGATCGTGAGTGTTGACGATCCCGAAAAAGCCGAAGAGCTTATTTCTTCGACCGATGTCGGAAAGGTCAACCCCGCAGATATTTACAGACATATTTAAATTAAATGCAAAAAGATATGAGAAATAGAAATCTCATATCTTTTTTTGCTTCCTATTGCGTTGCGGCGGCGTATTATGAATAGGAGGTGATTTTTTGGGATTAGCTCTTATTATATCTTTCGCTGTCGGCTTGGCTACCGTTATAGGCTCTTTAATGGGCTTGATTTTTAAGAATATATCGCACAAATTCGGAAATGCGGTTATATCCTTTGCCGCAGGTGTTATGCTTGCCGCCGCAGTTTTCGGACTTATTCTGCCGTCACTCGAGAACGGCGGAAAATTTGCCGTTTTAATAACAGTTACGGGATTTTTCTCGGGCGCATTTTGTCTTAATCTTTTGGCACGCTTGACACCGCTTTTCGAAAAACGGCTGTGTGCCGATATGAATATCGAGTGTAAGGATAAAAATATCGAAAAGGTACTGCTTTTCGTTACTGCCATTGCGATACACAATCTGCCCGAAGGGATCGCCGCAGGCGTCGGTGTCGGCGCAGGCAATATTTCCGAAGCGGTTATGATTGCAAGCGGAATTGCGCTTCAAAATATCCCCGAGGGTATGGTGACCGTCTGCCCGATGCTTGCGGCAGGAATAAGTCTTAAGAAAACCGTTTGCTTCGCCGTTTTTACGGGTGCTGTTGAGGTTATCGGCGGTATGGTCGGGTATATTGCCGTAACTGCGGCAAAAACAATCCTCCCGTTTGCACTTTCGTTTGCGGGAGGAACAATGTTTTATGTTATAGGTGATGAAATGATACCCGACACGCACAAAGACGGCTCGGATAAGGTCAGCAGCTATGCACTGATGATCGGATTTTGTCTTATGATGATGTCGGACGTGCTTATGGGTTAGAGCGTGACAACGGTATAGTCACGGTCAAAGGAAGGCAGGAGCTTTTCGAAAAGCTCAGAGGTTTTGAATTTTACAGTCGTTGTGTTTATGCAGGGGTGGCAAGCAAAATACTCCGCGGATTTTATGTCACTGTCAATCAAAAGCTCAATGCTGTGCGATGTGTCGTTCATAAGTCCCAAAATCGAAGCGGAGCCGGGAGTACAGTCGAGGTATTCCTCCATTTTTTCGGGGCTTGCAAACGAAAGCCGTGCAGAGCCTATCTGAGCCGAGAGATCCTTCGTCTTGAACGGCTTGTCGCCCTTTGTGAGCAGAAGATAAAACTTTGTCTGCTGTCGGTTGCACAAAACAAGGTTTTTGCAGGTTTCGGCGCCTATTTGCCGGTCGATCTTTCTGCAGGTCTCCATATCGTGTGCAGGTTCGTTGTCGATACTGTAAAATTCTATGCCGAGTTTTTCCAAATAGTCGTAGCAGCGTATTTCTTTTTCAAGCCGTCCCGAAGTGTCAGAGGGGCGGCCTTTTCTCAATTCATACATTTTAAAGCACCTTTCTGTATTGATTTATCGCAAAGCCAACAGTTACCGAAAGACCGTCGAGCCTGTAAAGCTTTTCCTGATCCTCACGTCCTGTTTTGTAGTAGTAGGGTGTCATTTTAAACAGTGCGATAATATCTTCATTCGATTTAAGCTCAATCTGATACTCAAGTCGCTCGGAGTCGATAAGCGCATATCCGTCACGTGTCATATCGGGCGGCGGATTGAGATAAGGCGAATCATAAACGGCAGATTTAAGCTCGAACAAATGACGTTCGGTCGGCTCGACGGTTATTAGCCTTCCCGAGTCATTGAGCACTCTCATAAACTCACGGCCGCCATCGGGAGCAAAAACATTGATCACAACATCGGCGCAG
Source organism: uncultured Eubacteriales bacterium (assembly GCA_964634675.1). Lineage (GTDB taxonomy): Bacteria > Bacillota > Clostridia > Oscillospirales > Acutalibacteraceae > UMGS172. Next base: position 1,166 of record CAZWLH010000041.1, on the reverse strand, counting down.
CCGGTGGGCAGGGGAAGCGACGAAACACTTGCCACGGCAAAATGAGCGTTCGGTACACGCCGCGCGGCACATTTCAGCGCTTCTCTCGAAATATCTATTCCGTATACCGCATTGTTTTCGGCTATTGCCGAGGTATAATATCCTTCACCGCAGCCGGAATCGATACAAATATTACCTCTGCCGACAGCTTCGGTAAGCTTCTGTCTCAACGGCTCGTAATATCCCTTGTTCAAAAACGAAGTTCGCGCATTTACCATCAGCTTGTCGTCACCGTGACGTTTATTGCTTGAATTGTCGAGCAACAGGTTAACATAACCCTGCTTTGCTACGTCGTATGAATGCCCCTTAAAGCATTTCAGAGAGCCTTTAAGCGTAAACAGCTTTTCTTTGCAAACAGGGCAGATGAAGGCAGTATCTTTTAAAATCATAATATCACCGAGTTATTTTATATCTATACCGACACCGTTGACTTCAACACCCTCGTCGGCACGAATCATAATATATTTTACACCGCCGATAATTTGAGTCGAAACAAGGTCGGTTCTTTCGGGGTTGACCTTGATCGTGACGTCGGGAGTGCTGAGCTCGAACTTTTTAAGGTCAATGACCGACTTCGGAGCCACTTCACCGCCGTCGCCGAACTGCTCGTCGAATTTTTCACCGAACTGTTCGACCTTTTCTTCACCGACACCGCAGTATTGCAAAACGGTTTTAAGCTTGGTTTTGGTCAAAACAAGCGGCTCCTCCTCTTTTGCGGCCTTGTGCTCCTCAACCATTTCCGAAATCTGCTCATGAACCGAGCGCACGGTCTCAAAGTCACATTCCTCACAAAGAGTTTCCTTAAGACAGCTCTTGAAGTTGACCTTTTGGTCGGCAGGTGCCATCGGCAGTGAAACATTGAATATCTTTTCGATAAATTCGGGATGAACGTCGGAAATATCCTTTATATAATAGAGCGTATTGTAAATATTGCTTGCTCTGCCGTCAAACGACGGGAACATAAAGCCGAATTCGGGAGCGCCTAAGATAGCGTGAGCATCAAGCTCTCTGAATGAACTGTCATATTCTCTGAAATAAAGTCCCGTATTCATGGGCTTAACGGGACAGATGCAGCATACGAAATAGGTGAACATCTCGGAGGAATCGTTCTTGTCGCTGTCGGCGGA
>CAZWLH010000040.1:0-13065 GCA_964634675.1 uncultured Eubacteriales bacterium | reverse complement strand
ACCTTTTCACCGGGAAGAACGACCGCACAGAAGGTGCAGGCCTTGCCGCCGACGGCGATCATACCGTGGGGTGTCGAAGAATTATAGTAAATGCTGTCGCCCTCGTTAAGTACCTCGGTATGCTCACCTACCTGTACCTTTAAGGAACCGTCGAGCACCAAATCAAACTCCTGTCCCGAATGGGTGGTAAGCTTGATGGGACGGCTTTGAAGCTCGGATTCGTATTCGTAGCGAACCATATACGGCTCGGAGATCTTATCCTTGAATTTGGGAGCCAGGTTGCGTATGACGATACCGTCCTCGTCAACTGTTGTCTGTCCCTGATCTTTTCTTGTGACCGTATAGGAAGAAAGCTTTGCGGTCTGACCCTCAAGCAGCTGAGTCATCTGCATATCAAAGGCCTTGGCACATTTATAAATGAACGAAAACGGAAGATCAATCTTTCCGCACTCATACTCTTCATAAAGCTCAACGGTGACCTCGGTCTTTTCGGCCATTTCGGCTACCTTCCAACCCATAACCTCACGCATCTCTTTAATTCGGGATGCCACCTCGGATAATTGCTGCATTGTGTTTTCGGTACTCATAAAGGTTCTCCTTTCAAATAAAAAATAAGACCCGTCTCAAAGAAAATCCTTGAGACGAGTCTGAATAAACTATTCAGTACCCGCGGTACCACTCAAATTGCGTAAAAAACACGCCACTTCAGGCTCCAACAAGCCCTATGCACTAACGTAGCAGTCACGGAAGATGCCTACTGAAAATTTCGGATCTTCGGCTCGGAAGTGATGGGAATGAAATTCTCGCTTATCTGGCTCACACCGCCGCCCGACTCTCTGAAAAGGTCGAAAAACTCCGTCTTCGTCATAGCCTTTATTTGATTTTACTGTATTATACTCCCGAAAAATTGAAATGTCAAGCATTTTTCTTGAAAAATTCAATTTTTTGTCAGATTTTAAGCTTAAAAACCTTCTCGGCATTTTTAAAGAGAATCAGTTCTCTCTCGTGTTCGCTGAGCGGCAGTGCATTGAAATACTCAAGCTCAGACTTGGGCTCCCACATCGGATAGTCGGTCGCAAACAGCACACGCTCGGCGCCGTAGCCCCTTATCAGCTTCAATGAGACCTCTGGCGTAAGACCATAAAAGGAGGATGAGCAATCGACATATAAGTTTTTATAACCGCAAAGCTCCTCTGCGGCTTTTTCCCACATCGACCAGCCGCCGAAATGTGCGCCGATCACCGTAAGGTCGGTGTAGGTGTCAAGTATCGGCTTGAGTCTGTTCGGATTTGAAAGGTCATAGCGGAAATCGCCGGTGTGAAGAAGTACCGGCAGTGCGTTTTTCTCACAAAGCTCATATATCTTAAGGCAGCGGTAATCGTCGATCTTGAAACCCTGAACATCAGGATGAAGCTTAACCCCCTTAAGCCCTAAGCTCTTAAGCTTTTCGATGTCTTCGGCAATATCGGGACTGTCGGGGTGCAAGGTTCCGAGGCCGGTCATAAAGCCGTCGGAGCCGGCAACCTCGGCGGCAATGAACTCATTTATGGAATCCACCTGCGCCACCTTGGTTGCGACCGAAAAAACTATGCAGTGAGTGACTCCAGCCTCACGTTCGACCTTAAGCATATCAGAAACGGTTCCGCCGCTGTGCATCTCAAGGCCGTAAAAATCGCCGATCCCCTTAACCGCTCTTGCGGCTATTTTGTCGGGATAGATGTGACAATGACTGTCAACGATTTTTTCCATTTGATTCGCCTCTTTTATTCAAGACCGAGCATTTCGATCGACTGCTCGCGCATTTTATATTTGAGTATTTTACCCGCGGCATTCATCGGAAATTCCTTAACGAAAACAAAATATCTCGGAACCTTGTGACGGGCCATAAAGCTGTTTCCGTACTCACGCATTTCTTCCTCAGAGGACTCCTCGCCCTTATTGAGGATTATCCATGCACAGGCCTCCTCGCCGTAGCGCTTATCGGGCACGCCGACGACCTGAACATCCTTGACCTTGTCGTGACCGAGGTAGAATTCCTCGATCTCACGCGGATAGAGGTTTTCACCGCCGCGGATGATCATATCCTTGAGTCGTCCCGTGACCTTGTAATAGCCGTCGGGAGTACGGCAGCAGATATCTCCCGAATGGAGCCAGCCGTCTTTATCGATAGCAGCAGCGGTAGCGCGCGGCATTTTATAATAACCCTTCATAATATTATATCCGCGAGCAACAAACTCACCGTTTTCACCGTCGGGCAGCTCGTCCCCTGTTTCGGGGTCGATTATTTTGCACTCAACCCCAGGGAAGGCCGAACCGACCGTCTCGACACGATGGTCGATATCCTCATTGACCTCGCCCATTGTGCAGCCGGGAGAAGCCTCGGTCTGACCGTAAACGCTGATGATTTCCTTCATATTCATCTCGGCGGCGGCACGGCGCATAAGGTCGGGCGGACAGTTGGCGCCTGCCATAATACCCGTTCTGATATAAGAGAAATCGGTTTTTGCAAAATCGGCGTGAGCAAACATAGCGATAAACATAGTGGGAACGCCGTTAAAGCAGGTGATGTGCTCGTCATTTATACAGGCAAGCGAAGACTTGGGCGAAAAATACGGCAACGGACAAAGTGTTCCGCCGTGGGTCATCATCGATGTCATCGAAAGCACCATTCCGAAGCAGTGGAACATCGGAACCTGAATCATCATACGGTCGGCGGTCGAAAGATCCATTCTGTCGCCGATTATTTTACCGTTGTTTACGATGTTTCTGTGAGTCAGCATAACGCCCTTGGGAAAGCCGGTTGTACCCGAGGTATACTGCATATTGCAAACGTCATCGGGATTGACCTCGGCGGCACGGCGGTTGACCTCTTCTCTCGGCACCAGATCCGAACGGTCAATCATTTCCTCCCAAGTAAGACAGCCGTCCATATTAAAGCCGACGGTAACAACATTTTTGAGGAACGGCAGCTTTTTGGAATGGAGCGGTTCACCCGGAACAAGCGCTTTAAGCTCGGGGCAAAGCTCTTCTATAATGGCTTTATAGTCCGAATCCTTGCAGGAATCGATCATAACAAGCGTGTGAGTATCGGACTGCCTCAGCAGATACTCCGCCTCGTGGAGCTTATATGCGGTATTGACCGTAACAAGAACCGCACCGATCTTTACGGTCGCCCAGAAGGTCAAGAACCATGCAGGCACGTTTGTTGCCCATATGGCAACGTGATATCCCGGCTTAACACCGAGTGATATCAGCGAAGCGGCGACCTTGTCAACGTCGTCTCTGAACTCCTTATAGGTTCTTGTATAATCAAGCGTGGTATACTTAAAGGCGTACTGATCGGGGTAGCAATCGACCATTGTGTCGAGAACATCGGAGAAGGTCTTGTCGACCGTTTCGAATTTTTTCCACGGAAAAGTACCGGTGTGAGAGCGGTTGTAAAACATTTTATCCGAATGCTTTTCTCTCTTTGCCGCCGACCTCATAAAGTTTACAAAATGGGTGAAGACAATATCGGTATCGGTTATCTCGTCGTTCGGCTCAACGCAGACATAGCCATCGTAATTAAGCGATCTTAAGGCAAAAACAAATTCGTCGACCGGCAGCTCACCGTCGCCGATAAGCACCTTTTTGCCGTCCTTCATATCACCGATACGCACATTGTTAATATAAGCACCGAGATTTTGAATGGTTTTTTCGGCATCCTCCGAGGCCTTGAAGAAAGTCTCCCTGATATTCCAGGAAGCACCGACCGAGCCGCAGGTGAACATATTTATAATTTCGATAACGTTTTCGGTTTTTGCGTATTTCCCCGTTGTCTCGATAAGCAGTGTTACGTGATATTTTTCGGTATCCTTCATCACCGGCTCCAAGACCGAAACGATCTCACAGGCTTCGGCGTCGTCATCAAGCGTTACCGACACGTTGGGAACCGAGAAATATGCCGCCTCTTCGATATATTTTTTGAGCTTTTTGGTATCCTCGGCCGATTTGCCGATTTTTTCGGGATAGGCGAAAACCGGAACGGTCAAATGACGGTTGATGAGCTTTCTTTTAGCTCCGGCAGAGGCCGCAGGAACAAGCGGACCGTCGGCGGCCACCGCACAGCCGTTGAAAATATCGAATATTTCAAATCCCTTAAAGCCGTAGTCGCAAGCGGTATTGCACACACCGGCGAAATCCGATGCTTTTATATTTTTAGTTGAAAACGAAAGTTTCATACATTATCCCTTCTGAACAAATAAATTAGTTTCAACCGTGAACGATCTTATTGAGTGCGTTGACATAGGCGCGTATACTTGCGCCGATTATATCGGTCGATACGCCCACGCCCGAATAAAGCTTTTCTCCGTCACGAAGCTTGACAAGAGCCGAGCCCATTGCCTCGTGTCCCTCGGTGACCGACTGAATTTGGAAATCGTCAAGCTCATAATGATGACCGATAACCTGTTCTATTGCAAGGAATGCGGCATTTATCGGACCGTCTCCCGTGCTGATACCGCTGAGCTTTTCGCCCTCACGGCTGAGCACGATATTTGCGGTTGCGTTTATAATGTTACCGCTGTTGATAACATAGCTTTCAACGTGGTAGGTCGACGGCACCTGCATTGCGGCACTTGCGACGATCGCATCGATCTCTTTAAAGCCGATCTTATTCTTTTTTGCGGTGACCCTTTCAAACTCCTCAAAGACCTTCCCGCTATCCTCATGTGTCAGTTCATATCCGAGCGAACGGACGGCCTCGCACACATCGGTCATACTGCTTTCCTTGTTGAGAACAACGCCCGAATAAGCGTTGTCCGGCATAACCGCGACGGTCTTGGCACCGCAGGTACCGCTTGTTCTGATCTCATCGACCGTGCGATGAATACTTGCGGCATCGACCTTACATTCAACGCCCATATCTCCGCCCCTCTGACGAATGATATCGGAGAATTTGGCAATATCCAAAGCATTGTCAAAGGCCGAGGTCTCAACACCGTCGGCACCGCTTTTGAGAGCGGCTACGGCACAGGCGGCAGCCATACTCAAAGCATCCGAGGTCATAACACAAACCGCAATGTCGCTTGCGGACTTTACATCCGAAACGAGCTTTGCGAACTCTTCGGGCATCATTACGCCGGCATCGTCGCAAAGAGTAACCGCAGAAGCGCCGTTTTTATATGCGGCGGCGGTAATGCTCTTCAAAAACTCACGGTCGGCACGTGAAGCATCAACCGCAACAAGCTCGACCTTATCGCACTTTGCCTTGGCTGCCTTGCAGAGCTCAACAACGGTCTCCTGCATTTTGGGAGCCTTCATATGATAAAGATACTCCATCTGGACAGTGGAAACGGGAACGTTAATGCGAAGGCATGGATCCTTAGCCTCGCATACGGAATTCCAAGCCTCTTCGACCGACTCCTCGGTCATTCCGACCGAAACCTTAACGGTACAGTTTTTAATAATGCCTGCAATGGTCTTATTGATTACGGTATCCTCTTTTGAGTTTCTGACGGGTGCCAGTTCGACGGCATCAATACCGGTCATATCAAGGCTTCTTGCAATAGCGGTTTTATCACGGAAGGAAAAACCTGTGCCGCAAGCCGATGCGCTCTTAAGCGAAAAATCTGTCACTGTAATTTTCTTCATTTTATTTTCTCCTATCTTCTCCTCTGCGAAAATAAAAAAACCGCAGAGAACTTAAATCTCTGCGGGATGATTAACAAATAATTAACCACGGTACCACCCGTATTGCCGCAATGCTGCGACCACTCTGCAGGTTCATATAAACCCAAGGCAAATAACGGTGCCAACCGCAAACTCTTACATAGCTTCGGAGTTCAAGCTCGGATATGAGACTGCCGAAACGAATCCTTACCGTCTCGCACCGACCGACGGCTCTCTGAAAGAATTTTTTCTCTCGGCATAATATCTTCAACGCCTTTGATTGGGATTATACCACCGTTAAATTTATTTGTCAAGCAAAAATATCGAATTTTTTGAAAAATAAAAAAAGCCGTCCGTTTAAGGACGGCTGAAAAGCTTAGTCGGCTACATAAGGAAGCAATGCAACATAGCGTGCACGCTTGATAGCGGTAGTAAGCTCACGCTGATGAGCGGCACAGGTGCCGGTCACACGGCGAGGAAGGATCTTTGCACGCTCGGAGATGAACTTGCGGAGCTTTGCAACATCCTTGTAATCAATAAACTCTGCACGGTCAACACAGAAGTGGCAAACCTTCTTTCTGGGCTTGCGGTGCATGGGTCTCTCGTTCTTTTCCATTTTAAGGCGACCTCCTTTATTATTTTAGAAAAGCCTTAAAGGCTTGAAATTGCTTATCAAAACGGCAGATCGTCGTCCCCTGCGATCTCGGCGAAATCACCCGAGTCGCTGTTGGAGAATGACTGAGGAGCAGATGTTTGCGGAGCGGTATAGCCGCCTGCATTGCCGCCGTCACGCTTGTTTTCGACAAAATGGGCGTTGTTGACAACGACCTCATAGGTAGTACGGTTGTTACCGTCCTTATCGGTATAGCGATTCATACGGAGCGAACCCTCAATACCGATGCGCTGACCCTTTGTGAAATAGCGCGATATAAACTCGGCCGTTTGTCTCCAAGCAACGATGTTGATGAAGTCGGCCTGTCTCTCTTCTCCGGATTTATAGGCACGGTCTACTGCGATCGAAAAGCGAACGACCGAAATATCATTTCCGGTCTTTCTGAGTTCGGGATTGTCGGTAAGTCTGCCGACGAGTACAACAACATTCACTGTCCGTACCCTCCTTACTTGCTGATAACCATAACTCTGAGAGCGCCGTCGGTAATCTTTGCGATACGGTCGAGCTCTGCGGGGAAAGTAGGTACGCTTTCGAAAGTGACGATGATGTAGTAGCCTTCTACTTCGTCATTGATGGGATATGCAAGTCTGCGCTTACCCCAATCGTCAACGTTCTCAACGGTACCGTTTTCGGCGATAAGAGCCTTGAACTTCTCAACAAGAGCGTTGGTAGCCTCATCACCGTTGGCAACTGAGAAAACGAGAGTTGCCTCATACTTTTTGGTAGCCATTCGTTACACCTCCTTTTGGACTTTTGGCTCTCGGTAACCGAGAGCAAGGAGCTATTTACATAAATATGCTCAATAGCATATAGTATTATATCAATCTGAATCTCAAAAGTCAAGAGTTATTTTTGTTCGATTTCAAATTTTCGTATTCGTGCTTGATTTTAAGAAAATCCTCGAACGCATCGGGCTTGTTGAGCGGATTTCTGAGCAACGCCGACGGGTGAAACGTTCCCATAAAGCGAATCGAGCCCTTATCTATCCATTCGCCGTGCTGCTTCGTCACCTTAAATCCCGAATCAATGAGTCTCGAAGCCGATATTCGTCCGAGGCAGACAATCACCTTAGGTCTTATTATCCTGACCTGCTCACGCAGATATTTTATGCAGGCTTCGCTTTCGGACTCCTCGGGGTCACGGTTCTTGGGAGGTCTGCATTTAACGATATTCGCTATATACACCTCTTCGGGAGAGATGCCGACGGCAAACAGCATTTTTCTCAAAAGCTGACCCGCCTTGCCGACAAACGGTCTTCCGGTCATATCCTCGGTCTCGCCGGGACCCTCGCCGACAAACATAATATCGGCATCGGCGCTTCCCTCTCCGAAAACAACACTGTGACGTGTTTCGCAAAGCTTGCAGTCCCTGCAGGAAAGGCATTTTGCCTTAAGCTCGTTAATATCCATACCGAAGCCTCCTTAAACCGATTTTATTATACTACACTTTATTCATTATTCAAATATTTTTTTGCGTGTTCGACAAATAATGCACGGTTAACACTTGAAAATATCTCAAAACGTGGTAAAATGAAGTGTAAATATTTTTTCAAGAGGAGTTTTTTATATGGCAAAAGAATTTTTAGTTGAAATTTCGGCACGTCACGTCCACGTGACCAAGGAAGATCTTGAGACCCTTTTCGGCAAGGGCTATGAGCTCACTCCCAAGAAGGATCTTTCTCAGCCCGGACAGTTTGCCTGTGAGGAGAGAGTTACCGTTGTCGGCCCCAAAAAGGAGCTTGCCGGTGTTTCCATTCTCGGACCCTGCCGTCCCGCAACTCAGGTTGAGCTTTCGGCCACCGATGCACGTTCCATCGGCATCAAGGCTCCAATTCGTGAGTCGGGAGACGTTGCAGGCTCGGGCGCATGTAAGCTTGTCGGCCCCTGCGGAGAGGTCGAGCTTTCGGAGGGCGTTATCGTTGCCAAGAGACATATTCATATGACCCCCGAGGATGCCGCAGAGATGGGCGTTAAGGACTGTCAGATTGTCAATGTTAAGATTCCTACCGAGGGAAGAAGTCTTGTATTCGGCGACACCGTTGTCCGTGTAAGTCCCAAGTATGCATTGGCTATGCACGTTGATACCGACGAGGCAAACGCCGCTTCCATTCCCGGAAGCTGTATGGCTACCATCGTTGAATAATAGGTTCGGTATTTATTTGCACGTTCCGTTCTGTGAATCTAAATGCGCTTATTGCGACTTTTACTCTTACAGAGCGGACGTTGCTTTATATGAGAGATATACCTCACTGCTTTGCGAGCAGCTGGAAGCCGCAGGTAGCATTCTCAAAAGAACCGCCGACACACTTTATTTCGGCGGCGGCACTCCGTCATTGCTCGGCGGAAAGGCCATCGCACGTATTACCAACGCCGCAAGAGCCGCCTTCGGTCTTGAAAATTCCGAAATAACGGTCGAGGCAAACCCTGCCGACGATTTGAGAGCCGATTTCGAAGCAATGGCCGAAGCTCACGTAAACCGACTGTCGCTCGGTGTCCAATCGGCCGACGAAAGGGAGCTTCGTGCGCTTTCAAGGCGACATTCGGCCGAGGATGTGACACGGACGGTAAATGCCGCAAGGCAAAGTGGGATCGACAACATTTCGCTCGACATAATGCTCGGAATACCTTATCAGACCATGCGGTCGCTTGAGCGAACCGTCGAATTTATCTTGAAGCAGGAGCCACAGCATATATCCTGCTACATACTGAAGCTTGAGCCGAACACCGTGTTCGGCCGCAGCCGTGAAACTCTCCCCTGCCTGCCCGACGACGACACCGTTGCCGATATGTATTTATTCGTTTCAAACCGCTTAAAGCAGTGCGGCTTTGAGCATTATGAGATATCGAACTTCGCAAAGCCGGGATTTACGTCCAAGCACAATTCAAGCTATTGGAAATGCGGAGAATACCTCGGACTCGGCCCTGCGGCTCATTCCTTTGTCAACGGCAAGCGCTTTTATTTTGAGCGTGATACCGATAAATATTTCGCTTCCCCCACTCCTGTTTTCGACGGCGTGGGCGGTGACTGCGACGAATTTATTATGCTCGGGTTAAGACTCGGTGAGGGTATCGATTTGAAAGAGCTCGGCCGCCTTTACGGCCAAGAAAGCGCCGAGCGCTTAATAAAAAAATGCGAAAAATTCAAAAATTCCGATTTGCTTGAGTTTGACAGTAAATGTGTTATGCTCACTCAAAAAGGCTTTTTGCTTTCAAACGCAATCATTTCGGAGCTTTTGTTTTAATTTAAAGAAGGGTGGAAATTTATATGAAAAAGTTTTTTTCCGATTTCAAAAAATTCATAAGCAAGGGTAATATACTCGATATGGCAGTCGGTGTTGTCATCGGTAGTGCGTTCAGCAAAATCGTTTCCTCACTTGTTGCCGATATCATCAATCCGCTCATTGCTCTTTTAACCGGTGACGTTGCGTTGTCGGGAATGGAGTATGTTCTCGTTGAGGAGATTCTCGACGAATCGGGAGCAGTCACGCAGGCCAAGGTCGCTCTCACCTACGGCAACTTTTTGCAGTCGGTGCTCGATTTCCTGATAATCGCATTTTCTATCTTCGTCACTCTCAGAATTATGATGAATGCGCAGAAAAAGTTGGCCGAGCTCACAGGTCACGAAAAGCAGGAAGCACCTGCCGCTCCCACGACCAAGACCTGCCCCTACTGTCAGTCCGAAATTTCGATAAAAGCAACCCGTTGCCCTCACTGCACCTCGGAGCTTGAAGTCGAAGCCTGAATCTGAAAGTAAAGGTAAAAAATTCAAATAACGAAATCAAGAAACGGTGTCTCACTTGAAATTTTAAGTAAGACACCGTTTTTTTATCTTAAAAATCCGTTTACGATCTGCTCCTCGGCTTCGGCCTCGGTCAAGCCTAAGGTCATAAGCTTTGTCAGCTGTTCGCCTGCAATTTTGCCGATCGCCGCCTCATGAATAAGCGCCGCCTCAACGCGGTTTGCGTTGACCTTGGGAACCGCACCGACGGTGGCCTTATCCATTACGATAGCATCACACTCGGTATGTCCGCTACAACGGTTGTTGCCGTTTATCTCGGAAATGAAGAGCTGATGTGACGTATCCTTGGCAACCGAACGTGACACGACGTGTGCACCCGAATCGGCACCGTTCAGTTCAACGCTGAAATCGGTGGTTGCGGTTTGTGAGCCGTGGGTCATTATTTTTTCCTTTATAACAAGCGTTGCCTTGTCGGCAAGCACCGCCTTGGTCGTGCGATAGGTCGAATCGACACCCTTTATCTGAACGGTTTCCATTTCGACATATCCGCCCTCTTCAATATTGACAACGGTGGTGGGATTCATCAAACGTTCACCGTTGCCGTCGCCCTCACCGTAATGCTTTTCAACATATTTGAGCTTGGCGTTTTTGCCGACATAAAAGGTATGAATACCGCTATGCTCGGTAGCGGAATCACCGTCGTTGTGAATGCCGCAGCCTGCAACGATAACCACATCTGCACCTTCGCCGATATAGAAATCGTTATAAACGGTTTCCTTTATACCTGCTTCCGACAACAGCACGGGAATATGCACGCTTTCCTTGACGGTGTTGGGCTTGATTATGATATCAATACCCGGCTTGTCGGTTTTTGTGACTATATCAATGTTTGCGGTAGTATTGCGCCCTGCCGACTTGCCGTTGGCACGAATGTTGTATGCGCCGCTCGGTACATCGTGAAGGTCGGCAACCTGTTCCAAAAGCTGTTTCTGTATACTGTCAAGTGCCATAAAAATACCTCCGAGAAATCAAAGCTTATCGGTCAAGACCGAGCAGGCGGCAGAAGTTCCGAGAAGAGACGGCAGAATATCGGCTTTTTTGCCGTCATCGCGAACAGTACCGTCGGCAATGACTATAATGCGGTCGGCAATGTCAAGTATTCGCTCCTGATGCGAAATAATAAGAATAGTGCCGTTGATCTTTTCGTGCATTTTTTCAAAAACGGTTATGAGGTTTCCGAAGCTCCAAAGGTCGATACCTGCCTCGGGCTCATCAAACACAGTAAGCTCGGTTCCCCGAGCAATTGCCATTGCGATCTCGATGCGCTTAAGCTCGCCGCCCGAAAGACTTGCATTGACCTCACGTCCGACATATTCACGGGCGCAAAGTCCGACCTCGGACAGATATCCGCAAACCTCGGCAACACTCAGATCCTTTCCGCTTGCAAGAGTCACAAGGTCACGCACTGTTATGCCCTTAAACCGCACCGGCTGCTGAAAAGCATAGGTCACACCTGCCTTGGCACGGTCGGTCACCGACATATCGGTGATATCGGTACCGTTAAAATAGATCTTACCCTCTGTCGGACGGTAAATACCGGCAATAAGCTTGGCTAAGGTCGACTTTCCGCCGCCGTTCGGGCCGGTAAGCGCAACAAAGCCTTCGTCTATCTTGAGGCTGACATTTTTTATAATATCCTTTGAGCCGGTATCGTTATCGGCGGTAAAGGAAACATTTTTTAACTCTAACATTTAAACCTCCGAATGTTAAGCAGTAAGCTTTTAAGAGAAGCAAAGCAAGCTTCCACAGATAATATAATATTATTATACATTATTTTCGGCAATAAGCAAGCAAAATTTACCTTTTTATAAATTTAGCGCCGATTTAACCGATGAATTTCGAAACTCTTGAGGATACGACCGCCGCAGCGGCAGCTTTTAAGGCATCGGGAAGCAAAAACGGAACAACACAGGTCATAACCGCGCCGCCTATATCGCCGTTGCCGAACGCAAAGGCATGCCAGGCGCAACCGACTGTATAGCAGGGCAGCATTCCCAAAAGAAAGGCGAAAAATAAGCCGGGTATGCTCTTTTTAAAGCGTTTTGCAAGAAAGCCTGCCGAAACGGCAGTCGGGATAAAGCCGAGAATAAAGCCTCCCGTGCTTCCCAAAATGATTCCGATGCCGCCTTGAAAGCCGTGAAACACGGGAAGCCCGACTGCACCGAGCAAAATATAGCACAGCACCGCCGCCGTTCCGAGCTTCGGGCCGAGCACTGCGGCCGCACAGAGCACCGCAAAGGCTTGAAGTGTCGCCGGCACTGCCGACAAAGGCACCGAAACGAAGGAGCAAACCGTTATAAACGACGTGAAGAGTGCCGTTAATGCAATGTCGGATATTATTTTTTTACTGCTCCGCTTCATCGTTCACCTCCGTAATGCGGCAAAAAAGCCGTACGTTGAAAAGCGTACGGCTCAATGTTCTGAATTATTTGATAGCGGTGGTCTTTTCCTTCTGGATTACATCGTGAGCTCCGCCCTCGACAATACTTGTAGCCGAAACAAGTGTAAGCTTTGCCTTCTGCTGAAGCTCGGGGATGCTGAGCGCTCCGCAGTTGCACATTGTCGATTTAACCTTGCTGAGCGACAGTGCGACATTGTCCTTAAGCTTACCTGCGTAAGGAACATATGAATCGACACCCTCTTCAAAGCTGAGCTTCTTATCGCCGCCGAGGTCATATCTCTGCCAGTTACGGGCACGGTTGGAGCCCTCGCCCCAATATTCCTTAAAATAGTTGCCGTCGATATTGACCTTGTTAGTCGGGCTTTCGTCGAATCTTGCAAAATAGCGGCCGAGCATAATGAAATCGGCACCCATCGCAAGTGCCAAGGTCATATGGTGGTCATAAACGATACCGCCGTCTGAGCAGACGGGAACATAAACACCGGTTTCCTCAAAGTACTCGTCACGGGCCTTGCAGACCTCAATCAAAGCGGTAGCCTGTCCG
>CAZWLH010000039.1:0-13553 GCA_964634675.1 uncultured Eubacteriales bacterium | reverse complement strand
AGCTCTGCGAATATGAAGGTGTGCAATCGTTTATTTCACATTGCTCCAAAACATCATATCACTGTTTTGAAAGTCATACCGCAAATGCAGCATTAACTTGCCTTTCGCAATGTAATATATCCCTGTGTGATTGAGAATAGTATTGCATTTTCTATGTCTTTATAAAAACAGCGGCAGAGATTGCTCCTTGCCGTCGTTTTGCTAATACGGTATAAATTATTTTGCTATTTACAATTTCCGTCGCACGATTACGGATATTATTCATTCTTTGCATCCACAACATTTGGTCGGTTGCTTTGAGTTGCTCGATCACACCTTCACGCTCTGCAATTTGTTTTACAAGCCGATAAAACATATCCTCAGCCTGCTTGTCAGTGTTGGCAATAAAGCTGTTCAATTTCCGCTTGTCAGCAGATTATAGTATAAAACCTTGCGGTGGTGTTTTAAGTATCTCAAATGCCGCTTTTTCGTTTTAATGAATTTCCTGGGTCGGTATTGCTATTAAAAATTAAAAAGCCAACCGCTTCAGCGATTAACTGTACGCTTGCGGTTGGCTGAGCATTTATGCGGATTTACAAAGCTTCGATTTTAGTTTGCTCTGCTTTTTTGAGGAACCGATAGGCGAAAAACGAGGTCAAAAGCTCGGAAATAGGGAAGGTCCACCACACATAGTCGGTGACGTTGGGCGAAAGTGTGAAAACAAAGGCTATCGGAAAGACGAATACCGCTAATCTGAGCAGCGCCAAAATAAGCGGCCTGATCGGAAATCTCAATGCCTGTAAAACGCCCTGCACGGCGACTGTGTAGCCCATAAAAACAAAGCCGATGCTTGCGATCCTGGTGGCTTTTTCGCAAAGACCGACAAGTGCCGCCGATTCTCCGCCCGAAAGCGCGAAAAGTATTGAGAGAGGTCTTGCTGCAATTTCGAAAATAACGGCTATTATCAATTCGGTGAGAACCGTGCCTCTTATACCGTACTTGATACACTCAAACGAGCGTTCCCGATTCTTCATACCGTAGTTGAATGACAGAAGCGTTATTATAGTGTTTGAAAGCCCGAATGCCGAGAAAAGTGCGATCTGCTGAATTTTATAGTAGATGCCGAAGGAGCCGACCAACACTGTGCTGTCGGCATCGGCACTGCCGAGAATTGCATTCATTCCGGCTATCATAACAGAAAGCAGAGCCTGCATAAGTGCGGCCGATATTCCGATTCCGTAGATTCCCTTTATAACGCCGAGGCAGGGCTTGATATACCTTGGGCTTCCGCCGATCTCACGGTTTGCGATATAGTGAAAGCTCATAGCGACAAAGAGTGATACAAACTGACCGATAACTGTTGCCCAAGCGGCACCCGCAACACCCATTTTCAAAGGAAAAATGAAGACATAATCGAGTACTATGTTAGTGACGGCACCGGATATCTGAGCAATCGTCGAGAAGAGCGTTTTGCCGGTCGATTGCAGGAAACGTTCATAGATAGTGTAGCCTATCGAGCCCAATGAAAAGCAGGTGCATATTTTGAGATATGAAACGCCCATTTCGAAAACGTCGGGATCGTCGGTGAAAAGTCCGATGAACCATTCCGAGAGGAAAAGTCCGAAAAACAAAAATACGGCGTATATCACCAAGGAAAGGTATATTCCGTTGCCGGCGACACGGTTGACCGCTTCGGTGTTCTTTTCTCCCAGGCTTTTTGAAAGCAGAGCGTTGAGTCCGACTCCGGTTCCGACACCGACGGCAATTATCAGAATTTGAATGGGGAAGGCGATTGTAAGTGCTTCGTTGGCTACTGCACCGCAGCCTTCGATATTTGCGACGAATATGCTGTCGACAACGTTGTAAAGTGCCTGAAGCACCATTGAAATAATCATCGGCAGACCCATTTTCCAAAAGAGCCGTTTTAACAGCTCGACTGCCATTCTGTTTTCCGATGCTTTGCCTGTGTTTACTTTTTCTTCCATAATATCCTCCTAAAACAAAAAGACGTAAGCCCAAATGTTGGACTTACGTCTTTCGACTACTCACGAGAGGGATTATACCATTTTTTCTTCTGAAAAGTCAAGAATTATTTTTTGCGTAAATTACTCAAATCTGCTTGAAGAATTCCACTTCTTCGCCGTCGGGGCCTGTGACAAATGCAATATGTATCGAGATTTTCTCGGGTGACGAGTCAAGCGGAACGGTTTTTGGAGGTGTAAGCGACGAGAAACCGACACTTAATGCCTTGTCATATGCCGCATCAACATCATCGGTATACATCGCGAAATGCGCCCACTTGGACTTTGCCGAATATTCGTCAGAGCCGTTGGCAAAAAGCTCGATCCTGCCGCCGTCACCGATGTCGAGCATAACGACTGTGCCGTCGCCCTCGCCCCAACGGACTATCTCGGTCATACCGAGAGCCTTGTACATTGAAAGACTTTTTTCAAGATCGTTGCACTTTAAAGCAATGTGATGAAACCCAAGATTCTTTAAAACTTCGTTAGCCATTTTAAAAGTTCCTTTCTTTAATCGCCGTTTCTTAAAAACAGGTTGCCGCCGTGACAGTCGATAGCCACTATCAGCGGAAAATCCTTAAACTCAAGCCGTTTTACCGACTCACAGCCAAGCTCGGGAAAAGCGATGACCTCGCAGGAGGTTATGCATTTCGAGGCCAATGCACCTGCGCCGCCGATGGCGCAAAGGTAAACAGCCTTGTTTTCGGCAATGGCACGACAGACCTCGGCGTTTCTTCCGCCTTTTCCGATCATACAGGAGAGCCCGAGTCCGAGCAGGCGCGGTGCAAACGAGTCCATTCTCGAGGAGGTGGTGGGTCCGCAGCTGCCTATGGCAAGTCCCCGCGGTGTCGGTGTCGGCCCTGCATAGTAAATAGCAGAGCCCTTAAGCTCGAAGGGAAGAGGCTGTCCTTCGTCCAAAAGCGTTGTTAGCTTCATATGCGCAGCATCTCTTGCGGTATATACGGTTCCCGACAGATAAACCTTGTCGCTGGCAACGAGCCGTTCGTTGTATGATGAAAGCTGAGAAGTATTTATTCGGTGCTCGGTCATTGTTTTGCACCTGCTATCACCGAGCGTGACTCATCAATAAGCCTTTCTATTTTGCCGTCGTTTTCCGAAACAGACTTCTTAGCCGAGGCGACACGGCGCTTGAGCTCACCGATCTCATCAAGATATTCCTTGGTTTTTTCGTCAAGTGCTTTTGCAATGCCGTCAAGCTGCTCCTCTGCCGAGGTGGCTGCCGCAAGACTCATTTCTACGGCACTTTGACTTTGCTTTGCATTGTTTTCGGCGGCGGCGGTCACGGCTTCGGCGTTAGACTGTGCGACAAGGTAAAGTCTTCCGATCGATTCACCGA
Organism: uncultured Eubacteriales bacterium; assembly: GCA_964634675.1. Taxonomy (GTDB): domain Bacteria; phylum Bacillota; class Clostridia; order Oscillospirales; family Acutalibacteraceae; genus UMGS172. The sequence goes on along the minus strand of CAZWLH010000039.1, from coordinate 10,196 downwards.
GAGCGGTGAGAGAGGACTCACGCTGCTTTTGCTTTTCAAGCTCTTTTTCGGTTTCTTTTAGTATTTTTGCAGTCTGTTCCTGCAAAAGACGGAGCTCGGAAAGCTCGGATTTGAGCTTTGAAATATCGTCCTCAAGCTCGGTTATTTGAGACTTAAGTCTTGCTTCGTTTTCGTCGGACTTCAAAACAAATGACAGAACATCGTCACGGTTGAAGCCCAAAATACTGTTTCTGAATTTTTTAGTCATAATTCCACACCTCAACATTACAAGAACATTATACCTTTAATTGACCGATTTTGCAATATATATTTTAAATTCGATTATTTCGGCTATTTTTTAAATAATCCTTGAATTTATATCGGTTTTGGTGTATCATATTGAATGAATAAAAATACATTTCGATGAATATCGAATTTAGTGGGTGCGGATTATGACAAGAAAAGAAGCAAGAAATCAGGCATTTATTCTGACATTCGAAAAGAGCATCAGCGGCACTGCCGATGAGGAGATCCTCGAAGCGGCGAAGGAATGCCGCGACTTTTGCGAGGATGAGGACGGCTATACCGTTGAGGTCTTCAAGGGCGTTTTCGCCAATGTTGAGGAGATCGACGGTATCATTGCCGAGAATCTTTCGGGTTGGACTATTGACCGTATATCCAAGGTGGCCTTGGCCATTCTGAGACTTGCGATTTATGAAATAAAATATATGACCGATATTCCCGACGCGGTTTCCATTGACGAAGCAGTTGAGCTTTGCAAGACCTATTCCACCGCAGACGATGCCGCCTTTGTGAACGGCGTGCTCGGAACGGTCGTTCGCGGTAAGTGATATGTCGGTAACTCTCGGAATCGATACGAGCAATTACACGACCTCTTGTGCAAGCTTTGATATCTCGGACGGTTCATATATAAACTCAAGACGTATACTTGATGTTGAAAGCGGAAGTATAGGATTAAGGCAAAGTGAAGTGCTTTTTCGTCACACAAAGGCTTTGCCCGAAATAATCGATGCCGCCTGTTGCGGAAAAAATGTTTCGGCAGTCGGTGTTTCCGACCGACCGAGACCGTTGGGCGACAGCTATATGCCGTGCTTTCTAGCCGGTGTTTCGGCCGCCTCGGCAATAGCTTCGGCTATGGGAATAAAGCTTTACAAGTTTTCTCACCAGGCAGGACATATTGCCGCCGCTCTGTTTTCGGCCGACCGTCTTGACCTTATCGGAAAGAGGTTCATATCCTTCCACGTTTCGGGCGGTACCACCGAGGCACTGCTTACCGAATACGATCCCGATTCGTTTTTCAAAGCGCAGATAGTCGCTCGCTCGCTTGATTTGAAAATGGGGCAGGCGGTCGACCGCATCGGCACGATGCTCGGGCTTAAATTTCCTGCTGGAAAAGAGCTTGACCGGCTTTCCTTAAGCGGAAGCTTACCTGTTAAAGTAAAGCCGTCAATGAAGGGTGCCGACTGCAGTATATCCGGTCTTGAAAATAAGGCGGCAGAGCTTTTGAAAAAGAACACTCCGCACGAGGATATTGCGTTTTTTACCGTTAAATACCTTTGTGATACCGTTGACAAGATGACCGAGGAGCTGAAAAAGCAATACGGCGACATACCGTTTGTTTTCGCCGGCGGTGTAATGTCAAACACATATATAAGACGTGTTATAACCGAAAAACACGGTGCCTGCTTTGCCTCGGCCGAGCTCTCAAGTGACAATGCGGTAGGCACTGCGGTTATGACCGCGATACTCGAAAACCGATAGGAGTAGCTATGAACGGAGCCGTTATAACAGTTTCTCAACTTAATAGGTATGTGAAATCCGTTCTTGACGGCGACCTTAAACTCAAAAGTGTTTTCGTTTCGGGCGAAATTTCGAATTTGAAGATAAATTCCTTCAGCGGACATATGTATTTTACCCTGAAGGATGATTCGGCCGCATTAAAGGCGGTTATGTTTAAATCGAATGCTTCTCGGCTTAAATTTTTGCCCAAGGACGGAATGAAGGTCATATGCCGAGGCGCCGTTACCGTTTATGAACGTGACGGTGCTTATCAGCTTTATGCCGCAGACCTTCAGCCCGACGGTGCCGGAAGCATCGCCGTTGCCTTTGAACAGCTTAAGGAAAAGCTTGCGGCCGAGGGTCTGTTCAATGAGGCTTTAAAAAAGAAAATTCCTCCGTATCCTCGAAAAATAGCCGTTATAACCTCGGAAACGGGTGCGGCGGTACACGATATGATAAATGTTTTGGAAAGACGTTGGCCGCTTTGCGGTATTGTTATGTGTCCTGTAAGAGTGCAGGGTGAGGGTGCCGCAGAGCAGATGTGTGAGGCACTGCGTGAGGTAAATCTCCGCACCGATTGCGATGTCATAATTATCGGACGCGGCGGCGGTTCGGCTGAGGATCTGTGGTGCTTTAACGATGAAGCCCTCGCAAGAGCCGTTGTTGCATCAAGCATACCCGTTATATCCGCAGTCGGCCACGAGACTGATTTCACTATTTGCGACTTTGCCGCAGACCTCCGTGCTCCGACTCCGTCGGCGGCTGCCGAGATAGCCGTACCCGATATCGGTGAAATTTCGGCAAATGTATTCATTCTTGCCGAGCGTGCCGAAACGCAGATGCTTTCTTTGTTGGAGGCGGCGGAAAGAAAGGTCGGGCTTTTGACCGAACGAAGGGTATTGAAGGATCCGCTTGCAGCGGTCGAGCTGCCGGGGCTTCGGCTTGATAACCTGCGTTCACGTCTTGATTCGAAATTTTCATCGCTCCTTTTTGAGGCAGAAAATTCACTTTCCGCATATACCGCCAAGCTTGATGCACTTAATCCGGCAAAAATACTGCTCAGAGGCTATTCAATAGCACAAAAGGACGGTGCGCTGATAAAATCGGCCGGTGAGCTTATGTGCGGTGACGAAGTCGATATAATTTTCAGTGACGGCAAAGTGAAATGCACCGTTAACGAAACCGAAAGGAAGCTTTAAGTTGGATAATACATTTGAAAAAAATATAGCCGAGCTTGAAAAAACGGTTGAAAAATTAGAGTCGGGTAATATCGGTCTCGACGAAGCCATAAAGCTTTATGCCGACGGTGTTAAGCTTTCGGCGGCCTGCAAGGAACAACTCGAAAAGGCACGCCAAAAAATCGAACGCTTATCCGATTATAAGGACGGTGAATGATATGCTCGATAATTTCAATCTGCTTATCGAAAATAAGCTCAGCTCGGTGCTGAAAGTCAAGGATACCGAGTATTCCGAGCTTATATCGGCAATGGAATACAGTGTCGGTGCAGGCGGAAAGCGTATCAGACCGAAGCTGATGCTGAAATTCGCCGAGCTTTGCGGAGCCGAGCCCTCGAAAGCTCTCAACTTTGCCTGTGCTCTCGAAATGATACACACATATTCCTTGATTCACGATGATCTTCCCTGTATGGATAACGACGATACACGCAGGGGAAAGCCGTCGTGTCATATTGCCTTCGGTGAAGCGACTGCGCTTCTTGCGGGCGATGCTTTGCTGACCGATGCCTTTTCGCTTGCACTGTCGACCGAAGACGTGCCGTCCGACAGGGCAGTCGCCGCCGCACTTGTACTGTCACGCTGTGCCGGCTCCGACGGAATGATAGGCGGTCAGGTGATCGATCTGAAATATGAGGAGAGGGAGACTCCCCTCGAAACCGTGAAGGAGCTTTACCGTCTTAAAACGGGTGCGCTTCTCAAGGCTGCTGCCGAGATAGGTTGTATTTTAGCCGGTGCTTCCGATGAAAAGCTTTCCGCCGCAAGATGCTTTGCGGAAAATCTCGGACTTGCTTTTCAGATACGCGACGATATCCTTGATATAATCGGTGATGAAAAGCTGCTCGGAAAGCCTGTCGGCAGTGACGGAAAATCGCAGAAATCGACATATGTTGCCCATGTCGGTCTCGACAAGGCACAAAGTGATGTCGAAGCCTATACCGATAACGCCGTCAAGGCATTGGAAATATTCGGTGACGGTGCTGTTGAGCTTAAGGAGCTGGCACGGTCACTTATGATAAGAAAAAATTAAAATTGGGATGAAAATATGGATTACCGTTTTCTCGGCAGGATAAAAAATCCTACCGATGTGAGAAAACTGAATAATGATGAAATAACCGAGCTTTGCGGTGAGATAAGGGATAAAATGATAACCACGGTTTCGAAAAACGGCGGTCATTTATCCTCGAATTTGGGTGCGGTCGAGCTTACTGTGGCACTTCACCGTTGCTTTTATACGCCCGATGACACCATTGTTTTCGACGTCGGTCATCAATGCTATACCCATAAGCTTTTGACGGGTCGTTATAAGGGTTTCGACACCTTGAGACAGGAAAACGGTATGTCGGGCTTTATGAAGCCCGAGGAAAGCGTACACGATCCCTTTATAACCGGTCACAGCAGTACTTCGGTATCTTCGGCCTTCGGCGACTGTGTCTCAAAGGAGATAAAAAACGGGCACGGATTTTCGGTGGCCGTTATCGGCGACGGTGCTTTGACGGGCGGAATGTTTTATGAAGCCTTGAACAACGTCAGAAAAAAGGATAAGGGTCTTATTATCGTTTTAAATGACAATAAGATGTCGATTTCAAAAAATCGCGGTGCCTTGGCAAAGCATTTGGGCACTATAAGAACACGAAAAAAATACTTTAAATTCAAATCGGGTGTAGAACGTTTTCTTGTGAAAATTCCTCTTGTCGGACACGCATTGCGCTCGGTTGTGTTCAACCTTAAGCTTATGCTGAAAAATGCCGTTTACAACAGCAATATTTTCGAATCGCTCGGCTTTTATTATATGGGCCCCGTTGACGGGCATAACGTCGAAAAGCTTTGCGAGGTGTTTGAGATCGCAAAATCTCTCGAACGTCCGGTGCTTATTCATACCAAAACGGTCAAAGGAAAAGGATATGCACCGGCAGAAAACAATCCCGATGTTTTCCACGGTGTTTCCGGCTTTAATATTCACGACGGCTCATTGAAGCCGTCATCGAAAAATTTCTCGTCGGTCTTCGGTGAAACGCTCTGTAAGCTTGCCGAAAACGACGAAAAAATATGTGCAATAACCGCCGCGATGCCGTCGGGTACGGGACTTGCGATGTTTGCCGACCGATTCCGTGACAGATTTTTTGATGTCGGTATCGCCGAGGAACACGCAGTGACTTTTTCCGCTTCTCTTGCAAGGTCGGGGCTGAAACCCGTCTTTGCGGTATATTCGACCTTTCTGCAAAGAGGTTACGATCAGCTCATACACGATGCCGCAATAGCAGGACTTCCGCTGACACTTGCTGTCGACCGAGCAGGCTTTGTCGGCGATGACGGCGAAACTCATCAAGGCCTTTTCGATGTGGCCTTTTTGTCAAATATCCCGGGTGTCACGGTTTATGCACCATCGAGCTTTAAGGAGCTCGAAAGCACGCTGATCGAGCGTTTAGCCGCACCGGTTGGTGTTGCCGCCGTCAGATACCCGAGAGGCGGCGAGTCATACATTGGCACTGCGGACAGGTGCTTTGACGGATTTTCGGAGTTCGGAGCTTCAAAGACCGCAGTCGTTACCTACGGAACGCTTGTATCCGAGGCACTTTCCGCCAAGGAGGCTCTTGAAAAGCAGTCGGTGGCGGTATCGGTAGTCAAGCTCTCTCGGCTGAATCCTCTGCCCGATGAATTTATCGAACTGCTTTCCGAAAAATCAGAGGTTCTGTTTTTCGAAGAGGGTATACGCAACGGTGGCGTAGCCGAGAGGACTGCCGCACGCCTTTTGGAAAAAGGCTTTAAGGGAAAATTTGTCATTAAAGCAGTCGAGGGCTTTGTCAAGCAGGCATCGGTATCGGCTCAAAGAGCCTTGTTCGGACTTGACGAAGCATCAATAATAAAACTTGTGAAAGAGGTCAAAGGGATTGAGCAGTAAGAAAAGGCTTGATATAGCCGTATTCGAACAGGGTCTGTCCGAAAGCAGGGAACAGGCCAAGACCCTTATTATGGCAGGTGTCGTTTACGTTAACAACCAAAAGGCCGATAAGCCCGGTACCGCCGTTAAGGATGACGATGTAATAGAAGTGAGAAACAATCCTTTGAAATATGTAAGCCGCGGCGGCCTTAAGCTTGCAAAGGCGATGGAATCATTCGGCCTTCGGCTTGACGGCTTCAAATGTGCCGATATCGGTGCATCAACGGGCGGATTTACCGACTGTATGCTTCAAAACGGTGCCGAAAAGGTCTATGCGATCGATGTCGGCTACGGTCAGCTTGCGTGGAAGCTTCGCACCGATGAGCGTGTCGTTAATATGGAACGCACCAATTTCAGATATGTCACGCACGAGCAGATCCCCGATGAGCTTGATTTTTGCTCGGTCGATGTTTCGTTCATATCGCTTTCGATAATCGTTCCCGTTATGCGTGAGCTTATGAAAATGAACGGTAAGGCGGTTTGCCTTATAAAGCCTCAATTTGAGGCCGGCAGGGAAAAGGTCGGTAAAAAAGGCGTTGTCAGGGATAAATCGGTTCATATCGAAACGGTCGAGAATACGGTTTCAATGATGCTTGCCAATAATATGACCGTTTTGGGACTTGACTATTCGCCGGTTAAGGGACCAGAGGGAAATATCGAATATTTGATTTACATAGAAAAAACAGAATCGGGCGAAAACCGTCTCAGCACCAATGCCGCCGAGGTGGTTGAAAAATCACACGCAGAGCTTGATAAATAAAGGGTGTGTCATATTTGAATATACTCATTATATATAACCCCGAAAAGGCGAACGGTCTGAAAATCGCCGAAAGCAGTGCCGAAATACTGACAGGGTGCGGTGCAAGGGTCACCGTGACCGAGTTTTCGAGATCTGCCGATGTCACCGACTTAGAATGCGAAAGAATATCTGCGGCCGATGTCGTTGCGGCTATCGGCGGTGACGGTACGATTCTGAAGGTTGCAAAAACCGCGGCGTTGCTCGACCGCCCCGTCCTCGGCATAAATGCAGGTCGGCTCGGCTACCTTGCTTCGGTCGGATATGAAAATCTGTCGATTTTGAAAAAGCTTGTTTCGGGTGATTACACCGTTGAGCGGCGCTGTATGCTGAAGGCCGAGAAGTATGTCGACGGCGTTTGTGTTGACCGCTGTCATTGCCTTAACGATGCCGTTATTTCCAAGGATGCTTTGTCAAATGTCATTGATATCGAGCTCAGTATAGGCAATGACCGTATTAAATACCGTGCCGACGGAATAATTGCGGCCACGCCGACGGGCTCTACCGCATATTCGCTTTCGGCAGGCGGACCGGTCGTAGATCCCTCCTTGCAGTGTATGATACTGACTCCCGTCTGTCCGCATACGCTTGTTACACGCTCTGTGATCCTCGATTCGGATACGCCGGTCAACATATCGGTCAGCGGAAATGTCGGTACCGAGGTATATCTTTCCTGCGACGGGCGTAAGGCCTTTGAGCTTGAGTTGGGTTCAGCGGTCTCGGTCGGTACTTCGGGTCGCTGTGCAAAGTTTATTAAGCTTAATGATGTTTCGGTTTATAAAATATTTTCCGAAAAGACTAACAACTACTAAGGTGAGAAAATGAAAAAAGAAAGACAGTCGAAAATTCTGAGCCTTATCGGTGAGCGTTCGATCGAAACGCAGGAGGAGCTTCAGCAGCTTTTGCTTGAGGCCGGCTTTGATGTGACACAAGCCACGGTGTCACGTGACATTAAAGAACTGCGTATCGTCAAAATGCTTGATGCCAACGGTATCTACCGATACGCAGTTAACGGCGGTGGCGCGGGAGGAAAGGCTTTAAAATATCTCGATCTTTTTGCACATTCCGCAATATCGGTCACATATTCGATGAACGACGTTGTCATCAAATGCCATGCGGGTATGGCTCAGGGTGCCTGTGCTTCACTCGATATGATGAAGTGTGAAAATGTGCTCGGAACCTTGGCAGGCGACGATACTATTTTTGTTATCACCAAAACCGAGCAGGATGCGGCCGCACTGTGCGACCGTTTGAAAAAATTACTGTAAAGCGGGCTTATTTATGCTGAGATCAATAAACATCGAGAATATAGCGGTCATCGAAAAATGTAATATTGATTTTTGCGAAGGCTTTAATGTGCTCACCGGTGAGACCGGCGCAGGTAAATCGATTATTATCGATTCGATCAACGCCGTTACAGGTCAAAGGACCTCGAAGGAGCTTGTGAGAAGCGGCTGCGACAAGGCTTCTGTTTCGGCACTGTTTGAAGATATTTCCAAGCAGGCCGAGGAAAAGCTTTCAAATTACGGTATAGAAGCCGCCGATAAGAGCGTTTTAATGGTCAGAACGATCGGCTCCGACGGGCGCAGCACCTGCCGTATCAACGGAACCTCGGTCAATACCGCCGCAATGCGCGATATAGGAAGCGTGCTTGTCAACATACACGGTCAGCACGATAATCAGGCATTGCTTGACCCTGCCGCTCACTGCGGATTTATCGACGATTTCGGTAACTACGGCGATATTTTGCAGAGCTATAAGGACTGTTACCTTGAGCTTCGCTCGGTAAGAAAGCAGATAAAGTCGCTGTCCCTTGACGAAGAGGAAAAGGCTCGCCGCGCCGATATGCTGAAATATCAGATAAACGAGATTGAGGCGGCCGATATAACCGTGGGTCAGCTAAAGCAGCTTTGCGAAAAAAGAGAGCTGATAAGAAACTCCGAAAAGCTCAGAATGTCGCTTGAAATGTGCCGTTCCCTGCTTCAGGGTGATGACGATAACTCGGGTGCCGAAACTATGTGTGCACAAAGCCTTGCCGAGTTTTTGACGGTATCCAAGCTCTTGAAGTGCTCCGAAAAACTGCTTGAGCGGTTTGATTTTGCCGTTTCAGAGATAGCCGATATCTCGGCCGAAATAAGGGAGCTGTGCGACGGTATCGCCTTTGACCCGAATGAGCTTGATGAAACCGAGCAGCGAATCGACCTTTTGCAGAGTCTTATGAAAAAATACGGCGGTGACGAGGAGTCGGTGCTTCGCTATCTTGAAAATGCAAGGGCCGAGGCCGAAGCCATAACGTTGTCGGACACAAGGCTTCGTGAGCTTGAGGAAAGGTCCGAGCAGCTTGAGGATCGCTTGGTTGAGCACGGTGAAAGGCTTACCGAGGTGAGAAGCAGGTGCGCTTTCGAATTTTCAGATAAGGTTTGCTCGGTGCTTCGCTATCTCGAGATGCCCAATGTTGTTTTTAAGGTTTCGGTAAAGCCGAAAATATATACGGTCGACGGCTGTGACGAGGTTGAATTCCTGATTTCAGCCAACAAAGGGCAGGAGGCACGTCCTCTTGCAAAGATCGCTTCGGGCGGTGAGCTTTCGAGAACGATGCTTGCGATAAAAAGCGTGATGACCTCGAAAAACGATGCGGCGACCCTTATTTTCGACGAGATCGACACCGGTATCAGCGGAAAAGCCGCAGATAAGGTCGGTAGGCAGATGAAAAAGCTGTCACGCTCACGTCAGGTGCTTTGCGTCACGCATTTGGCTCAGATTGCCGCCGCCGCCGACGGGCATTATCTCATTAAAAAATCCTCGACCGCCAGCAACACATATACCGATGTTTTGCCGCTTTGCGGTGATGACAGGATAACCGAGATAGCACGCATAATGTCGGGCGGAAGTATGACCGAAAATCTTTATAATTCGGCGAAAGAACTTATTGATAATCATAAAGAAATGTGATATAATAAAAAATCATTTATACGGAGGACAGGGAAATGACTTGTTACGATGAACTTGTGGCACGCGGACTTATAGCGCAGGTCACAAACGAAGAAGAAATCAGAGAAATGGTAAATGCGGGTAAGGCTACCTTTTATATAGGCTTCGATCCAACCGCCGACAGTCTTCACGTCGGCCACTTTATGGCGCTTTGCCTTATGAAGCGTTTGCAGATGGCCGGAAACAAGCCGATCGCTCTTATCGGCGGCGGCACGGGATATATCGGTGACCCTTCGGGCAGAACCGATATGAGAAGTATGATGACTCCCGAGATAATTCAGCACAACTGCGATTGCTTCAAAAAACAGATGAGCAAATTCATCGAATTCGGTGAAGGCAAGGCTCAAATGGTCAATAACGCCGAGTGGCTGCTTAAGCTCAATTATATTGAGCTTTTGCGAGAAGTAGGTGCCTGCTTCTCGGTCAACAATATGCTTCGTGCCGAGTGCTATAAGC
>CAZWLH010000038.1:0-13612 GCA_964634675.1 uncultured Eubacteriales bacterium | reverse complement strand
AACCTCCACCGTTTGTCAACACTTTTTTTCGATTTTTTTGAAAAAAATTCGAAAATCTGTCGAAATTTGCGTTTTTGTGTTTTCGTTAAACACATTGTCCTTATATTGCAATCATTTTCACTCTTTTCATCGTTTTTTGCCATATATTGCCACTGAAAATTTCTATGAAAATCCGAAAAATATTTTGTTTTTTCGGTTTTTCTATCTTACTTTTCTTGAAAATTTCTTCGCGATTTTCGAATTTCGCGATCAATTTCTTCAATTCCCGGTTCAATTCCTGTGGCGATCACTACAATATTATATACACTTTTTATTACCGATTTCGGATTTTGACAAATTGCGGTTAATTGTTTGTTAAATACTTATTCCTTTAATTGCATTCACGGTAAGTTTATGGTATATTAATATACGGAAAGTATTTTGAAACTTTCTTTCGGGAGGTGTCTTATTTTATGAAAATTCAATTCATCGGCGCAACTCATGAGGTAACGGGCAGCTGTACTCTTTTAGAAGTAAACGGCCGATATTACCTCGTCGATTGCGGTATGGAACAGGGGCGTGATGTTTTCCAAAACATTTCTCTTCCCGTTCCCGCAGGACTTATCGATGCCGTTTTTCTGACTCACGCCCATATTGACCATTCGGGAATGCTTCCGAAGCTTTTCAAAGACGGCTTCAAGGGTTCAATATACGCGACCTCGGTCACCTGCGATCTTTGCAACATTATGCTGAGGGATTCGGCTCACATTCAGGAATCCGAAGCAAAGTGGCGCTCGAGAAAAGCCGAACGTGCAGGTCAACCGACCGTTGAGCCGGTATATGATATGAATGACGCTTTAGACGCCATATCACTTTTCCGCCGTTGCGATTACGGCGAGCGCATAAGGGTCGGTGACGGTGTTGAGCTGAGATTCACCGATATCGGGCATCTGCTCGGCTCGGCCTGCATTGAAATATGGCTTTGCGAGGAGGATGTATCCGAAAAAATAGTATTCAGCGGTGATGTCGGAAACAAGAATCAGCGAATTATCCGAGATCCTCAGCAGGTATTCGAAGCCGATTACCTCGTTATCGAATCGACCTACGGCAACCGTGTTCATCCCACCGATCGCAGTAATGTTGTGGCCGAGCTTGCCGAGTACATTCAAAGAGCCTTGGACAAAGGCGGAAACCTTGTCATTCCGTCCTTTGCCGTCGGACGTACTCAGGAAATGCTGTATGCCATTCGTGAGATCAAGCAAAACGGTCTTGTTAAGGGACATAACGGCTTTCCCGTTTATGTTGACAGCCCCTTGGCAGCAGAGGCCACCGCGATATTTATGCAGTGCGACCGAGTTTGCTTTGACGATGAGACCCTTGCACTTGTTGAAAAGGGAATAAATCCGATTTGGTTTGACGGAATACGTATGTCGGTCACGTCGGAGGAATCGAAGCTCATCAATTTCGATTCAGAGCCTAAGGTCATTATTTCGGCCAGCGGTATGTGTGAGGCCGGACGTATAAGGCACCATTTAAAACACAACCTTTGGAGAGATAACAGCATTATACTCTTTGTCGGATATCAGTCCAAGGATTCACTCGGTCGACGCCTGCTGAACGGCGAAAAGAAGGTTAGCCTTTTCGGTGAAGAGATCACCGTCAATGCCGAAATATGCTCACTTCACGGCACAAGCGGTCACGCCGACCGCAACGGACTTATGGATTGGGTGAACGGGTACCGTTCAAAGCCCCGGCTGATATTTGTAAATCACGGCGACGATACCGCCTGTGAAGATTTTACGAAGCTGCTTTGCGAAAGCGGATACCGTGCCACAGCTCCTTACAGCGGAACGGAATACGATCTTGCTTCCGGTGAGATGACCGTATTCACCGACGGAAAGCCCGTTGACCGCGAACGTAAATTCAGAGAGACCTCTCGCGCCGACAACGTATATAATGAGCTTTTAAACGAAGCCGAAAATCTGTTGGCCATGGTGAAAGGCCGCAAGGGTAAGCCAAATAAGGACAATGCTAAGCTGACGTCTATAATACGTGAGCTTTGCGACAAATGGAGGAATTAAGATGAGAATATGTGTTTTCGGAGCCGCTTCTCCGACAATTGACAACGAATACAAGGTCGCCGTTGAGGCTTTGGGCAGAGAGATGGTCAAGAGAGGTCATTCTCTTGTGTTCGGAGGCGGCGGCAACGGTCTTATGGGAGCCGTTGCGAACGGCGTTCGTGCCGAGGGCGGATATATTTTGGGAGTTATTCCGAAATTCTTCGAGGAAGAAAAAATCGAAGCCATCAGTGATATTTGCGACCGCTTGGTAACTCCCGATACTATGAGGAGCCGCAAGCAAATAATGGAAGATAACTCCGATGCGTTTATCGTTGTTCCCGGAGGAATCGGCACGTTTGAGGAATTTTTTGAGATTTTGACCTCAAAGCAGCTTTGCCGACACAACAAGCCCATTGCCATTTATAATTTAAAGGGATATTACAACGATATCGAAAATGTCATAAACAAAGCAATAGAAAAGAATTTTATAAAGGAAAGCTGTAAAGAATTATATTGTATAACCGACGATACCGAGGTATTATTCAGTTATCTTGAAGCCGAGCCGAGGTCGATGCGAACCGTAAAGGAATTAAAGGACGGTTGAACGTCTGCTCTTGGGTCACGGCTTTTGCCCGCATTCTGTGAACGGAGGGATTATATTGTCACCTCATTTTGAAAAAACGGAAGTAGTATTGTCAAGCTTAAGGTCGGATCCCAAATCGGGACTCGGTTCGAAAGAGGCCGAAGCACGCCTTAAAAGCTATGGCGAAAACCGACTTAAGGAAAAGAAGCGGCGCTCGGTTTTGAGCCGCTTTGCCGAGCAGTTCAGGGATGCTATGATACTCATCCTGATAGCCGCGGCCGTCATTTCCCTTATAGTTGTATGTATTGAAAAGAATTTCGGCGAGCTGTTCGAGCCGTTGCTGATAGTGCTCATTGTTATTCTCAATGCGATAATGGGCGTATATCAAGAGAGCAAGGCAGAAAAGGCTTTGGAGGCACTGAAGCAGATGTCGGCTCCGCACGCGCGTGTTATACGTGATGCAAAGGAGTGCATTATAGATGCCGGAGCGCTTGTTCCCGGTGACATTATACGTCTGGAGGCAGGCGATTTTATTCCTGCAGATGCAAGGCTTATTCAAAGTGCCGGTCTGAAATGCGAGGAATCGGCCTTGACGGGAGAATCGGTACCCTCGGAAAAGGACTGCAACGCCGCCGTTTTTGAAGACTCACCGCTCGGTGACCGCAGGAATATGGTCTATTCGGGCTGCTCGGTCACATACGGCACGGCGACCGCGGTAGTTAACGCCACGGGAATGAACACCGAGCTCGGAAAGATCGCAGGACTTTTGGACAATGAGAAGGACGGACAGACTCCACTTCAAAAAACGCTTGCGAGCTTGGGCAAATATCTCGGAATTTTGGCACTCGGTGCCTGTGCGGTGATATTCGCCGTCGGACTTATCAACGGAATACCGGTTCTTGAAATATTTATGACAGCGGTTTCACTTGCGGTATCTGCCATTCCCGAGGGACTGCCTGCCATCGTGACGGTCGTGCTCTCGATCGGCGTTCAGCGAATGGTCAGGAAAAACGCACTGATAAGAAAGCTTCCTGCTGTGGAGACCTTGGGCAGTGCATCGGTCATATGCTCCGACAAGACCGGAACATTGACTCAAAACCGAATGACACTTACCGAAATATATATCGACGGCAGTCCGAGAGCCGAAAATGTGACCGCACTGTCCGAAGCTACTAAAAGACTGCTCATATTCGGCACACTTTGCTGTGACGGCTCGGTCGAAACGGTCGACGGAGAAGAACGTCACATCGGTGACCCGACCGAGACCGCTATCGTTGCGGCGGCAAAAAATGCCGGATTTTTAAAAAAAGAGCTTAACGAAAAGTACCCGAGGATAGCCGAAATTCCCTTTGATTCCGACCGAAAGCTTATGTCCACGGTCAATGATTTTGGTGATAAGTACATTGTTATCGTCAAGGGCGCTTTTGATATGCTTTCCGCAAGGTGCATATCGGGCGACCTAAAGGCCGCCGAGGAAAACGCCGAAAAAATGAGCGCCGATGCTTTAAGAGTGCTCGGAATCGCCTATAAGGAGCTTTCAAAGGCTCCGACCGAGCTTTCCTCGGAAAGCTTGGAGCAGGGGCTTACCTTTATGGGGCTTGTCGGTATGATCGATCCGCCGAGACCCGAAGCCAAGCAAGCGGTAAAGCTTTGCCGAAGAGCAGGCATAAAGCCGGTTATGATAACGGGCGACCATATCGTTACCACTTCGGCAATCGCAAAGGAACTCGGTATTATGGAGGACGGCGACCGTGCGGTAACAGGAGCCGAGCTTGATGCGATGAACGACAGTGAGCTTGACCGAAGTGTTACCGATATATCGGTTTATGCAAGGGTTTCTCCCGAAAACAAGATACGCATTGTCAAGGCATGGCAGCGCAAAGGTCACGTTGTTTCGATGACCGGTGACGGTGTCAACGATGCGCCTGCGCTTAAAGCCGCCGACATCGGCTGTGCGATGGGCATAACCGGCACCGACGTTGCCAAAGGTGCCGCCGATATGACTCTTACCGATGACAACTTTGCGACCATCGTCGATGCGGTAAGAGAGGGCCGAGGAATTTATTCCAACATTAAAAAGGTCGTCGGATTTTTGCTCGGCACGAACATCGGCGAGGTCATAACGGTTTTCATCGCAATGCTTTTGTGGCACACCTCTCCCCTGCTCTCTATGCAGCTTCTGTGGATAAACCTTGTCACCGACTCGCTTCCGGCAATAGCACTCGGAATGGAGCCGGTCGAAGCCGACATTATGGACAAAAAGCCTAAGCCGAAGAACGAAGGCATCTTTTCGGGCGGACTAGGACTTCGTGTGATCTTGCAAGGCCTGATGTTTGCGGCGCTGACCCTCATCGCCTTCAAAGTTGGCGAAACGGTCACCTCCTCACTCGAAGGCGGACGTACCATGGCATTTGCGGTACTTTCTCTTTCTCAAATCGTCCAAGCCTTTAATATGCGCTCCTCTCACTCTCTTTTCAAGATCGGATTTTTCAAAAACCGTCAGCTCAACCGCGCGGTTGCCGTGTCGGCTCTGCTTGTGCTGCTCGTGCTTTTCACTCCGCTTAACACGGTGTTCGGACTTATAATACTTCCCGTAAGGCTTTATGCGCTCATCTTGGGAATGGCATTTGTTCCGCTCATAATAACCGAGCTTTCAAAAGCCTTAAATATGATGTTGCACAAATAAAAAGGGTCGCCGCTTGGGGCACACTCCGTAATGAAGGTGCCCCAAGCAGCTCCTTTATGGCAATAATGGCCGTGAATGCCTTAAAAAAATAATTTTGTTCCTTTACTTGAGAAAAATAAAAGTGTATAATATGTATATCTTTTTGAGGCGGTATTTTTATGAACGATACAAAACAGGAACGCATTAAATATCTTGTGGCATTTTTGAATAAATGCTGCGACGAATATTACAACGGCAGTACTCCCACCCTTTCGGATGCGCAGTACGATGCCCTCTTCGACGAGCTTTCGGAGCTTGAAGCCGAGACCGGCACGGTTTTACCGAACTCTCCGACACAGCGTGCCGGCTTTGAAGCCATAAGCGAGCTGCAAAAGGTCGAGCATTCGACTCCGCTTTTGAGTCTTGCGAAAACCAAAAGCGTTGCGGATATTTCCGAAATGCTAAGCCGTTCAAGCGGCTTTTTAAGCCTGAAGTTAGACGGCCTTACGGTCGAGCTCGATTATGAGGACGGCGTGCTGAAAGAGGCCTCTACTCGGGGTGACGGCAATATCGGCGAAATAATAACCCACAACGCCCGGGTATTCAAAAACATTCCGTTGAAGCTCGATTATAAAGAAAAACTGACCGTAACGGGCGAAGCGGTCATTGATATTCCCACCTTTGAAGCCATAAACGAGAATATCGACAACGACGAGGATAAGTTTTCGACTCCGAGAAATTTGGCGGCAGGCTCGGTAAGACAGTTGGATTCGAAGATCTGCTCAAAGCGCGGAGTAAAGTTTTATCCCTTCAATGTTTTAGAAGGCTTGGACGATATTCCGCTTAAATCTCAAAGGCTCGAAAAACTCACAAAGCTCGGCTTTGACTCGAATCTTCACGCTTCTCTTGACCAAAGCTTTGACGACAAACGGATTGCCGAGGAGATCGAGCGGTTACGTATTTCGGCCGACCGCCTCGGTCTGCCCATTGACGGAATCGTCTTTTCTTATGACGATGTTGAATTTGCCAAGGCGCAGGGTAAGACCGCCCACCATTTCAAGGACGGCATCGCTTACAAGTTCGGCGATCCGCATTTTGAGACTGTTCTGCGTGATATCGATTGGAACATCTCACGCACCGGTCAGCTCACGCCTGTCGCCCGTTTTGACACGGTCGAGATCGACAATACACAGGTCGAGCGTGCTTCACTCCACAATGTGACCTTTATCGAAAACCTCAAGCTGAAACCGCTTGACAAAATACTTGTTTCGAAGCGAAATATGATAATTCCGCACGTTGAGCGTAATCTAACTTCGGAAAGTGAGGAGCGGACCGATTACACTGTCACCTTCCCGACGGTATGTCCCGTTTGCGGCGGTATAACCGAAATCAAAGTGACCGAGGCCGGTGACCGCCTGATCAAGGTGCTTTTCTGTCAAAACTCGGACTGTCCCGGCAGGCAGATAAAAAAGTTCACCCATTTTGTCGCAAAGCAAGCTATGAACATCGACGGTCTTTCCGAGGCGACTCTTGAAAAATTTATTGCCAACAAGTGGATAACAGAGCTTGCCGACATATTCAAGCTCGAACGTTACCGTGACGAAATAACCGCACTTGAAGGCTTTGGTGAAAAATCCTACCTGAATCTTATAAATGCGATCACGGCCGCACGCAAAACCAAGCTTTCGTCCTATCTTGTCGCAATGAACATTCCGCTCATCGGCAAGGGTGCCGCAAAGGATATTTCTGAGCGCTTCGGCGGAAGCATCGACGACTTTTTGCGTGCTTTGGACGACGGCTTCGACTTCACAAGCATCGACGGCTTCGGAGATATTATGAACGACGAGTTGAAAAGGTGGTTTTCGTTACCGCAAAATGCCGACGAATTTTCAAAGCTTGCAAAGCTGCTTGAATTTGAACCCGAGGGTGCGGTAAGCGCCGACACAGAAGGAAAATTTTTCGGTAAAACCGTTGTAATAACCGGCACCTTTTCACGTTTCACACGCGATGAGCTGACTGCACTGATGAGCTCCAAGGGTGCAAAGGTCACCGGCTCGGTATCACGCAAGACCGACTTTGTGCTTTGCGGCGAAAACGCCGGAAGCAAGCTTCAAAAGGCTCGCTCCTTAGGCGTTGAGGTTATAGAGGAAAAAAATCTTGATTTGGAAGAATAAAGCAAAGCGACCGTTTCATCATAATGAAACGGTCGCTTTTGTTATGTTATATTTCCTGTTATTTTGTGCCGAAGATACGGTCACCGGCATCACCGAGACCGGGTACTATATAGCAATGGTCATTGAGCTTTTCGTCAAGAGCGGCACAGTATACCTTAACATCGGGATGAGCCTTGGTGAAGGCCTCTATTCCCTCTGGAGCGGCAAGAATACACATAAACTTGATACCCTTGGGGTTATACTTCTTTATAGTGTTAACCGCATCTATTGCCGAACCGCCGGTTGCAAGCATAGGGTCGAGAACAATGACCTCACGCTCGGGAATATCGGGCGGCAGCTTGCAGTAATACTCCACCGGCTCTTTGGTTTCGGGATCACGGTACATACCGATATGACCTACCTTGGCACCGGGAACAAGGCTGAGCACGCCGTCGACCATACCGAGGCCTGCGCGAAGAATGGGCACAAAGGCCAAGGTTTTTCCTGCGATCATCTTAGCGTTTGCGATCGCAACGGGAGTTTCGATCTCGACATCCATAAGCGGCAGATCACGTGTGGCCTCATAACACATAAGGGTAGCGATCTCACTTATTATCTCACGGAACTCCTTCGTGCCGGTATCCTTTTTGCGGATAATGGCAAGCTTATGCTGGATAAGCGGATGATTGAAAACGCATACGTTTTCGTTCATTTTAACTTCCTCCTTTATATGATTCAATATTAAGCGTTTTTATTCTCGATATCGGTGATCATATCGACACGTCTTGTATGACGTCCGCCCTCGAAATCGGTATCGATAAACAAATCGACCATATCACAGGCAGTGCCCATACCGATAACACGTCCGCCGAGGCAAAGCACGTTGGCATCGTTGTGCATACGTGTGAGTCTTGCCGAGAACTGCTCGGAGCAAGCCGCCGCACGGATACCCTTGACCTTATTGGCAGCCATAGACATTCCGATTCCCGTACCGCATACCAGCACGCCGAGCTTACACTCGCCGCCGACTATCGCATCGGTGACCTTTACGGCTATTTCGGGGTAATCGACCGAGTCGGTCGAGAAGCAGCCGAAATCACGAACCTTGACACCGCGTTCTTTAAGATGCTCGATAATTTGATTTTTCAGCTCATAGCCGCCGTGGTCACAGCCGATTGCCAAAATATCTCCGTTTTCAAAATTTGCCATTTTTATTTACTCCTTTTCGTTTAACTGTTTTGCTTTAAGCTCCCGTTCCGCCTGAGGCAGTCTGAGGTAGATCGGCAACAGCTCGCCGTGGGTCACGGTTTCGCCGTTCAACGCCTTTTGATAAGCCGCCATACAAACACCCGAGGCTCGCTGCCATTTAAGATTTTCGGAAGCCTTAGCCATCGGCACTCCGCGATCCCTGACCGTGTTGTAAAACAGGTCGGCACCGTCACCTGCGATAACTATTGTTTTTTCGGGAGTTTTATTATGAATTTCCGAAATATCGGAAAACAGCTCATCTATCATCAGTGCCCGGTCATCGCAAAGCCTTGTAATGCCGTCGCCGCTAATATCGAATATCGCATTGTATACCTGATTGCACCGAGCATCCATACAGGCGCAGACTATTACATTCTGTCCCTTAAAGCCGTAAGCCATCGCCTCAAGCACCGACACCGGAATACACGGCTTATTGTCGGCGAAGGCAAGTCCCTTCACGGCACTTATACCGATCCTGACCCCGGTAAAGGAGCCCGGGCCGGCGGCAACCGCTATAAAATCTATATCGTCAAGCGACATTGATGACAACCGCAAGGCCGAATCGACCATAGGCAGTAAGGTCTGCGAATGTGTGGTTTTTAAATTAAGAAAATACTCTGCCTTTATCCTGTCATCCTCGAAAACGGCGCAGGACACGGGCGATGCGGTACATTCTATACCCAAAATTTTCATTTCAAATACCCTCGACCGTTATTTCACGGTCGTTTTCTCCCAATGTTTTTACGGTAACCGTCACAACGTCACCCGGCAGAGCAGAGGAAATATTCTCACTCCACTCGATGATCATTACACCGTTTTCTTCAAGATAGTCGAAATAACCAGTGGTATAAAGATCGTCCCAGCCGGCGACACGGTACATATCAAAATGGTAAAGCGGCAGTCTTCCGCCGATATATTCATTAACAAGAGCAAAGGTCGGAGAATTGACATCTCCGTCATAGCCGAGCCCCCTTGCAAAGCCCGAGGTAAAGCAGGTCTTGCCTGCACCGAGATCGCCTCGCATCGCAATAACGGTTCCACCGCTCACCCCTTCGGCAAGCTTGGCGGCAAACGCTTCGGTTTCGGCTCTTGAATGAGTAATAACTGTTTCGGTGCTCATTGCATCCTCCAAAAAACCGCTTTTAAAGTTTTATTTCGACGGTTCTAAGCTATTATAGCATACTTTTCGGCAAAATAAAAGTCCTGCTTGAACTATTTTTGTATTTGGTTTATAATATAACGGTAAACAGGCAAAACTTTACACCGATATCATTTGATTTTAAGGAAAGAACGGCATAATATGAGCAGATTTTTCAGACGAATTGCGGACTATATCCGTGAATGCGACAAGCTTTTATACATTCTTTGTATCGTTACGACGCTTTTCGGTTGTGTGATGGTGCTTTCGAGCACATATAACCGTTACGGACAAAGCTACAGTCAGTTTATAACCCAGCTTGCATCCTTGGGACTCGGACTTGCGGCAATGGTTTTCATAAGCTCCTTTGATTATAAGAGCTTTTCGAAATTTTGGTTTATCACCGCCGCCGTGGGACTCATTCCGGTAATACTGACCTTTTTTATCGGATATGCGCCCGGCAACACCGATGACAAGGCGTGGCTGCTGCTTCCAGGCAACATTTCGTTCCAGCCGTCGGAACTGCTGAAGATATGCTTCACGCTGACCTTCGCCTATCACTGCCACATACTCGGTGACCGAATCAAAAAATTCAGGCACCTTATCCTGCTTTGCATACACGGCGGTGCTCCCGTATTGCTGATACATCTTCAGGGTGATGACGGAAGTGCCTTGGTTTTTGCCATTATGTTTATATGTATGATGTTTGCGGCAGGTGTCAAGATAAGATACTTTGTGATCGCTTTATCGGCGGTTGCCGTTGCCGCACCGTTTATTTATCTTTTTGTTATGAACGACGATCAGCAGGCACGCATTAACGCCCTTTATTTCGGCACCGAAAGCGACTATTTGAACACTCTTTATCAGCAATGGAGAGGCCGCATCGCCATGGCGAACGGCGGCGTTTTCGGCCAAGGGCTTTTTAACGGCACGCTTGTCCAGTCGGGCGGTATCCCCGAGGGCTATAACGATTTTATATTCACCTGCATCGGCGAAGAGCTCGGACTTGTCGGATGCCTAATAACACTGATACTCATAGCCGCAATAAGTATAAGAATAATTAAAATCGGTTTTCGCTCCGACTCAACTCTCGGTCTTGTTATATCGACCGGTATTTTTTCCATGATAGTTTCGCAAACCGTTATAAATATCGGAATGTGCCTGTGGTTTATCCCGGTAATCGGCGTAACGCTTCCGTTTTTCAGTGCAGGCGGAACCTCTCTGCTCTGCGTTTATTTGGGTCTTGCCGTTGTTATGAGCGTGCACATTCACCGTGACTCGGGACTGAACTACCTCCACAAGCTAAGATTCATCTCAGCCGAATAAGTCAGCAAGTATCACCCCACAAAGCTCTTCGACTCCGTTTAAAACGAAGCCGAGGAGCTTTGCCGTTCCGAAGGCATATTTTTCATAAAGCCCGGCCGCTTTCAAGCCGACCGACATAAACGGGAAGCTTATTTCCCTTCCGAAAGCCGTTATACTGTCAAGCTCGGTAACCGAAAATGCCGAAACCGTGTGTCCGTAAATATTTTTCTCCATAACCGAATAAGCATAGCCCATTGCGGCTATCGCCGAAAATGCACACATAAGCAAAAAGGCCGTTACGGTCAGCGACCTCAGCATTATTTTTGCCGTATTTGAGCCTTGCTTCATAATTACTTCCCTTTTCAAGAATTCAACAATGTCACAAGCGATTTTCCGACCAATCTTGCCGAATATTCTGCCTGCTCAAGCGTATTTGCATCGCTTCCGACCTCAATGAGTATCGACCCCTTTGAGAGATGCTGATTGTATCTTGAGGATTTGAGCAGTATCGATCTGGCGAACGACGGATACTTCTTTTCGAAAATGTGCTGCAGATTTTCAGCTACCTTCAAATTTTCCCGCCAATCGGGATAATTCTCGACACTGCCGGTGCCGCTTCCCATAACGAGCATAACCTGTGCCGCCTCTTTGCCGTCAACCGTAACTACCGGTGCCACCTTATCGCTCTCACCGCTCGAGATCGAATCACGGTGGACATCGATGGCAAGCTCTATCGATGGGTATTTTTTCAAAAGCTCGGTCACGGTTTCGGCCGAGCGCGAATAGCTGCCGGTATATCCGGGGTGGTCATGCAGTGTTTCATCGTGAACGACCTTTATCCCAGCCCTTTCAAGCTCCTCGGCTATTATTTCGCCCAATTTTATAACATTTTTATTTTTATCGGTGCTTCTCGGCTCATCACGGTTGGTATAGTATTCGCTTTCGTCTGACATATAGCCTTCGGTGGCGTGGGTATGATATATCAGCACAGTCGGTTGATCGGAGCATTTATTGAACCTGATTCTTTCGGCAAGGTCGGCGGCAATATCCACCGCCTCACCGCACTGATTGTTTATATATACTCCGTCATAGCTTGTGTTGGCGTTATACGGTGACAGTGTCTTTTTGATTATATTGCCCAAGCGACGCTGTTCGATCGCTTCGGTCACACTGACCGACTCGGTTATCGGTGCGGCGGCAGCTTCGCCAACGACGGTCTCCGTTTTCGGCAAGCTCACAATATCGGCAATGCTGTCCTTGCCGCCTTTGTCGGCCGAAACCGCAAGGATTCCTTCGGGCATTACCGACAGCGCCGACAGTGTCGCCGTTTTTATAGCAATCTCGGAAAAGCCGCTTTGGGCTATTCCGATTAACGTGAGTACCGCCGATAAAGCGGCTGTGGCAATATATTTTACATTCTTTTTCATAGCCTCATATCATACCCTTTTTCTTTTTAAAAGTATATGATACTGTTTTTCGAATTAGACGTAGGCTTCAAGCTTTTCGGCCACTGCTTCCGAATGGAATGCCGCATTTAATGAGTGAGCTATAACGGCCGAGGCTCGCTCGATCATACGGTCAATATCCCTCGGTGTTACGATCAGTGGTTGGTGCTCGGAAAGACTTTGCCCGGTAAGATCAAAGGACAGCGTTGAGGCATCGACGACCGTCGGAACACCTATGGCAATGCACCTCACACCGAGCGTTTTCTGTGAAAGCTCGGCTCTTGAATTGCCGACACCCGAGCCCGGAGCTATGCCCGAATCACTCAGCTGAACCGTCCGTCCAAGTCGTGACACCTCACGCGCAGCCAATGCATCGATAACAACGACCGCTTGCGGCCGCAGACGTTCGACGGCACCTTCGATTATCTCCCTTGCCTCCATTCCCGTTTGCCCGAGCACACCGGGACAAAGCACCGACACCTCTCTTGCGGATTCAAGCCCGAGCATTGATGCTATCGGTCGGCTTATATGCCTTGTTGCTCTGACACGCTCGGCGGCTTTAGGCCCAAAAGCATCGGGAGTTACGGTTTTGTTGCCGATACCGACCGTCAGGACAGATTCGGTTTTTTCCTTTAAAAGTCCATTTATCTCACGTGTTAAAGCTTTATTCAAGCCCGGCATATCAAAAATATCCGACTCGGCTTCAAGCGTGATATACCGCCCCTTAGGCTTGCCGAAGGCTTCGGCGGCACTTTCGGACAGTATTTCGACATCGGTCACGGTTATTCCGTCGGTCTCGGTCTTTCGGACAGCGACAAAACGGCTTGAGCCTGCTTTATCGGCCGTAAATTCAACGGCAAGGTCAGTTCTGATTCCCATATGCGGCTCCTTTTTTATGTGTTTTTATTATTTTACCTTTGCAATATTTTTTTATTCAACGCATTTAACAAATAAAATTTTTCAAAAAAATTCAAATTCAGGCAAAAATGTTATGATACAATAGATAGGTAACAAAAATAATAGAAAAAACAACTCA
>CAZWLH010000037.1:0-13715 GCA_964634675.1 uncultured Eubacteriales bacterium | reverse complement strand
GCAAAGGTCTGCAACACCTCTATCCCCAGTTCGATTCTGGGTGGCGCCTCCACAATGCCTACCTTTAATGGAACAGGCACTAAAAACCCTTGATTTTTCAAGGGTTTTTAGCTTTTTATGGAGAAAAATGAATCTTGTGTATTTTTGGAACCGTTTTTATCTTTCTTAAGGTCTTGACGGAGTTGTACGGGATACCAAAGGTTCAAAAAAAATAAAAAGCACAAAAAAGACCGGATTTTCTTTACAAAAAACGATTTGTAATGGGAATCCGGTCTTTTTCCTTGCCGGAATGCCCGGAAAGGAGCTAAAAATGGAAAAAAAGATTAACAGAGGTGTCATCAGAACAGGGGAAACAGATATAAAGGTACATTTAATCGATAGTTTCCCGAATCATCCTTATCATGTCTTCGATGATGATGACATGACAGAACTGACCACCAGCATTGAAGCTAACGGCCTGCTTAATCCCATAATTGTGCGTAGCAAAGCAGATGGTCGGTATGAACTGATTTCCGGCCACCGCAGAAAAAGGGCTTATGAAATTTTAAAAATCAATAAAATACGCGCTATTATCGTTGATATAACCGATGATGAAGCAATCATTATGATGGTTGATAGCAATTGCCAACGATCTAAAATTCTGCCGAGTGAGAAAGCATTCTCTTATAAGATGAAATTAGATGCTATTAAAAGGCAGGGAAAGCGCAATGATTTAACTTGTGCTCAAGTTGAGCACAAGTCGAAAAAGTCCAGGGAGATTGTTGGTGAGCAAACCGGAGAGAGTGCTGCACAAGTTGCACGATATATCCGATTGACCGAACTTATTCCTGAATTGCTTGATTTTGTAGATAAAGGCAGGATGAAGATGCAACCTGCCGTAGAACTCTCCTATTTGGATGAGGAGAGCCAAAGGGATTTGGTTGATATTATAGACGGAACAGAAGTGTTCCCCTCCTTTTCACAAACCGTCAGAATGCGAAAAGCATTCAAAGCCGGAGAACTTACATATGAACTTGTAGAAAAGATCATGGATGAAGATAAAGCAAATCAAAAGCCGAAGTACCGCTTTTCCATAGAAAGACTCGGAAAATATATGCCTACTGATCTAAATGATAAGCAAGCTGAGGAATATGTTTTAAGAGCACTTTCTTATTATAAAAAACATCTCGACCGCAAGGCGCAAAAAGAAACCGGAAAAAAGCAATAATTAGTAAGCCTTTTGTTTGGCTCGGTAGGGGACCGAGCTTAAGCAGAAGGCTTTTTGCTTGTTATAGCTTAATGAAATTGCGTAAACGGTTTGAGCCGTTCATACCTCGAATTTTATTTAATGCCAGTGATTCTATCTGTCGGACACGTTCTATTGTAAATTTCATCTCTTTACCTATTTCCTCAAGACTGCGCTTTTCCTGTCCACAAAGCCCAAAATGCATAATAAGAACCTGGCGCTCCCGGGGAGAGAGTTTGTTGAGTATCTTATCAATCGCGTCTTTGCGCTCCTGGATATTTATATTAGTGATAGGATCAGTAATAGTATCATCCTGAACGGTATCTAAAAGAGTACCGTCCATTTCCTCGCTTACAGGAGAATCTAGTGAGGCCATAGAGTATTCGAGTGTCTTTAAATGTTTAACCCGCGCTATTGAAAATCCGGTTAAAGTAGCTATCTCGTCATCAGACGGATATTTACTATATGTATGATAAAGAAGTTTATATTGTTGAAGAAGAAGCAAAAGTAGTTCGCTCAATTTTTCAAATGTTTCTCGATGGAAAGAGTGCCGGTCAGATCAAAGCAGAACTTGAAAAAAACGGTGTTAAAACTTATCGTGGGAAAACTGAGTGGCAACCAAAGCTCATTACTACGATGTTGCAGAACGAAAAGTATTGCGGAGATGTAATGCATCAAAAAACTTACTGTGTCGATTGCATCAGTAAACGAAAGAAAATCAATAATGGACAAAAAACAAAATATCTTGTTATTGATGATCATCCGCAAATCATTTCAAGAAGTATGTTTTATGCAGCGCAGTCCGAATTGGCAAGACGCAATGCTCAAAGAAGTAAGTCTGAGGATTCGATTTCAGGCCGTGGTCGATATAGTGGTAAACACGCTTTATCTGAACTATTAGTTTGTGCTGAATGTGGAAGCCATTACCGAAGAAAGTATCATAAGAAAAAAGACGGTGCTCATTACTATTGGCGCTGCATTAGTCGCCTTGAAAATGGAGATAAGTACTGTAGTAACTCCAAAGGTTTAGAAGAAGAACTTCTAAAGAAGACTATTTGTGAAGCGCTATCTTCTGTGTTGGCGAAGAGAGAAAACGGATATGAAGTTTTGAAAAGCAGAATGATCTATGCTGCTGCCGGAGACGAGCATTCAAACGAGTTGTATGTTATCGAGATGGCGATATCCGATGCAATGGGACGTATTGATGAGCTTTCAGAACTCGCTGTAAAATTCAAATCAAATAGAGAGAAATATGATGCAGCGATCGGCGAGTGCAATGAGCAACTTCGTGTTTTAAGAGAGAAAAAGGAAAATATCTTGGAACAACTGAATCATAATGAAAAAGCGAGAAAAGAAATAGAGCGTATAGAAAAACATTTAACGGAAGATATGGTCGTTATTCCTGAATTTAATGACGGCTTTATTCGTCGAATGGTGACGTCTATTCGAGTGACCCAAGATAACAATCTTCAAATTTGTATTAAGGGTGGCTATGAAATAATGGCTTCTTTTCCCTGTGATAAAAATGCCGCATAAAAAATAAGCTTTTTGCAATTTTTTCTTGCAAAAAGGCCCTTTTTATGCTATAATTATATCAGAAAAAGAAAATCCGGGTCAAACCCGGTAAAATCAAGTGTTTCAGACCGGTTCCATTTTGAGTGTCGGTCCCAAAGCCCCCAAGGACGTTAAGTTCTTGGGGCTTGCTTTTTGCCATTACCTCTTCACTCTTCACTAAAACGCCTTGGGGTTTTGGAGAGCAATAAGTAAAAGCCAATAGGTAATAAGTCAGGTGTGCCTGCGGTACGGAACACAAATTTTTCTGAAAAACGGCAATATTTTTTCGCTAAATTGTTGCAAATCGGAATTAGATGCAGTAAACTGTAAAAAAGGAGTGGTTATATGAAAAGGATCATTTCGGCGGTTATGTGTGCTCTTTTGCTTTTAACTGCCATGGCTTGCGGCAAGTTGGGTGGTGACAAAAGTCCTTCGGGCGACAATGGATCGGCTGCGGCTTCAAATAACGGCAGCGTTAATTCGGCGATCGGCTCATCCGATATCGGCGGCAGCTCGCAAGACACCGTCACGACTCCGGATAACACACAAAGCAGCGGTGCGGCCGTTACATCCTCCGAGGGAACCGTTACTTCGGAGCCGGTATCGTCGACCGTATCGACCGTAAAGCCGGTAATTCCGACCGTGTCCGAGCCCGATACCTCGAGCGATACTCAGCCGTCGAAGCCTCAACCAACCTCATCGCAGGTCAGCTCCGCTTCAAGCTCGACTCAGCAGCCGACTTCGAGCGCATCGACTCCCTCTGCTCCGACCTATTCCTACACCACGGGTCAGAGCCACAGCAAGATAGCCTATACCGAGCGTTATGTCTACGGAACGCTCAACGCCGAGCAGAAAAAGTGCTATAAGGCGCTTAACGATGCCGTTTGTGCACTTGAGCCCAAGGCCGAGGTTGACACCTCTCTCGAAATGAAGGATATGTCCTATGTTTACAAGGCATATGTAATGGATAATCCCGAGCATTTTTATCTCGGCAACTCGATAAAGCTCAGCGGTATGAGCAACAGTACCGTTAAAACCTATTTAATCAGCTACAGTGACGGCTCTGTGACTTCGCCCAACGGTGAACTCAGCGATGCTTTGAAAGCAAGCATAAAAGCCAAAAAGAGCGCATTTGAAGCAAAGGTGAAAAGCATTGTTTCGACCATCCCGAGCAACGCCACCGAGGTTTGGAAGGAGAAGCTCATATACGACAGGATTCTTATTGACTGCAAGTATAATATGAATGCGGCTACGACCGGAATGACCGATACAAACTTTTACAATTGGACGGCTTACGGTACAATTATGGATAAAACAGGTGTTTGCGAGGCTTATTCCGAGGCTTTTCAGCTTTTGTGCCTTTACGTTGCTATAAACAACGTCGGTGTCAGCGGTACTGCCGAGGGCGGCGGACATAAGTGGAACTGCGTTAAGATAGGCGGCGAATGGTATACCTGCGACATCACCTTTGACGATCCCGTGAACGGCAAAGACGGCGCAACGCGCCACGATTATTTTAATTTGACCTTGGCCGAAATGAGATCGAAAAACAATCACAGAGAAAGCAACGAGCTGCCCGTGCCCAACTGCACCGCAACAAAATACAGCTTTAAAAACGCTTTTTGATTTACAGGAGTTAGAAATGAGTACAATGAAGGAAAAAATGGACAGCGGTGAGATTTACGATCCCACCGATCCCGAGATTGCAAAGCAGCAGACAGAGTGTCTTGACAGGCTTTACGATTTCAATATGACCCGTCCAACCGAGCTTCGAAAGAGAACCGAAATGTTAAAGGAAATGTTCGCCGAGCTCGGTGAGGGTTGCTATATCGAGCCGCCGTTTCATTCGAATTTCGGCGGACGTCACGTGCATTTCGGAAAAAACGTTTATGCCAATTTCAATTTGACCTGTGTTGACGACACCCATATTTTTGTCGGCGATTATACTATGATCGGGCCGAACGTCACGCTTGCTACGGCAGGGCATCCGATCTTGCCCGAGCTCAGAGAAAAAGCTTATCAGTACAATATGCCCATACATATCGGCAGAAACTGCTGGCTCGGTGCCGGAGTGGTCGTACTGCCGGGAGTCACCATCGGTGACAATACGGTCGTCGGCGCCGGCAGCATTGTCACGAAGGATCTGCCGTCGGGAGTGGTTGCGGTCGGCAATCCCTGCAGAGTTCTGCGTGAGATCAGTGAGCACGACCGGGAGTTTTATTTCAAAAACCGCAGGATCGATTGGAAAAATATGTAAGCAAAAAAACGGCGGAGGCGATGATGATCGCTTCCGCCGTTCGGCTTCGGTACTTTGTTACATACTTTCTATGTGCTTTTTTATCGCTTCAAGGGAAGCATCGCTGATGTCGTGCTCCATTTTACAGGCATCCTCGCTTGCGGTTGCACCGTCAACGCCGATCAAAAGTAAAAACTTGGTCAAAATGGTGTGGCGCTCGAAAATCTTTTCTGCAACGGCGTTGCCGCTTTCGGTTAGATGCAAAAAGCCGTCTGCATCGACCGTGATGAAGCCACCCTCCTTCAAAAGTCCGACGGCACGGCTGACACTCGGCTTCGAAAAGCCCATTTTCTCGCAAACGTCAATAGAGCGGACAGTGCTGCTTTTGCGTGTCAAAACATAGATGGTCTCAAGGTACATTTCGCCCGATTCCTGCAAATGCATAATAAACACCTCCGTATAGGTTTAAGTATACCATACGGAGGTGTATTTTTCAATGGTTATTTGCGAAGTGCCGACAAAAGCCACCGAGAGCTGCCGAGACCCTTTTTTCTTTGTAAAACGTGATTTCTATTGTGCTTCGGAAGTGCCGAATTCAAAGCAATTCTCGACGTTCTGAGGGGTATGCTTTCGGGTCAAAAGACTGACTATGGGGACAATGACCAATCCGCCGAGCATTGCGAAAACGCCCGAATAAAGCGAATTTTTGAACACGAAATCGAGCACCGGTATTCCGTTTACATTAAGCCGGCCGACGCTTATGCAAAGCTGTACGATCTCAAGTCCCGTTCCGAATATGAAGCTTGCGGCAACGGCCGGACGGGTTGTCTTTTTCCAATAAAGTCCGTAAAGGAAGGGGGCCAAGAAAGCTCCGGCAAGTGCTCCCCATGATACGCCCATCATCTGAGCGATGAATACCGAATCGGCCCATATCGTGTCCTTTAAAATTGCAATCACAGCAGATACGGCGATGAAAAATACAATGAAAAGCCGCATAATCAATATGCTCTTTTTCTCGGAAAGCTTGTGCTTCTTTGTGAGCATCGGCTTCACGACGTCGAGGGTGAGTGTCGATGACGAGGTGAGCACGAGTGAAGAAAGAGTTGACATCGAGGCGGCAAGCACCAAAACGATGATGAGGGCAACGATGACGGCAGGAAGCTCGGAAAGCATGGTGGGAATTACCTTGTCGAACTTTGTACCGGCCTCGGTTATGAATCCGGCAGACTGCATATCGTCAAAGTAAAGCTTTCCGAAGCCGCCGAGGAAATAGCAACCACCTGCGACTACTATTGCGAAAACGGTGGAGATAACGGTGCCTTTTTTGACGGCCGCTTCGTCCTTTATCGAATAGAATTTGCCGACCATCTGAGGCAGTCCCCAGGTGCCGAGCGAGGTTAAAAGAACGACGAACAAAAGGAAAATGGGGTCGGGACCGAAAACAGAGACGAATTCCTTGCCTGCGTGGGGACTTTCGGCCAAAGCGGATACGGCCTTTGAAAGTCCGCCGTTGGCTTGGAGCACCGAAATAATGACCGCAACTATTCCGACAAGCATAATGATGCCCTGAATAAAGTCATTGACGGCGGTAGCCATATAGCCGCCGAAAATGACGTAAACGCCGGTCAAAATTGCCATTCCGACAACAATCACCCAATAAGGAATATCGAATACATTATTAAAAAGAGATGAAAGTCCGTTATAAAGCGAAGCGGTGTAGGGAATGAGAAATACGAAAACGATAAACGATGCTATGACCTTGAGGTTTTTCGATTCATAACGTTTCTCGAAAAAGTCGGGCATTGTTTTTGAACCGAGGTGCTGAGTCATAAGACGTGTGCGGCGACCTAACACAAGCCACGCCAAAAGTGAGCCGATAAAGGCGTTTCCGAGACCGATCCAGGTCGAAGCGAGACCGAAGTCCCAGCCGAACTGTCCGGCATAGCCGACGAAAATAACGGCCGAAAAATAAGAGGTGCCGAAGGCGAAGGCGGTGAGCCACGGACCGACCGAGCGGCCGCCCAGGACAAAGCTGTCAACGCTTTTCGAGTGCTTTCGGCAGGCAAAGCCGACACATATCATCAGTGCGAAAAAACAAATGAGCATCGGAACCGATATTAAAACGGTGGACGATACTGCGGCGGTAATCGGTAAATTTAACATCTTAACAACCCTTTTCTCATTTAAAGTGATAAACCGTTACTTATACTTTAACACTTTAAAGCGGATTTGTCAAGAGGTCTTGTCGTTTTCCTGAAAAAATTCAGGTTGAAAAACGAAAAATTATTGACATATGTAATTTAACGTGCTATTATAGTCACATAAAGGAGACTTGATTTATGAAAAAATTATTAGCATTGTTAACGGTTGCCTGTATGCTTTTTGCATTCGCGTCCTGCGGAAAATCGGAGGCCACAAAGGATACGGTGTCGTCCTCCGCTCCGTCGGCGGTACAGGAGGAGTTTAAGGCTCCCGAAAACTATACGACCGTGCTGCTTGTCACAATAAACCCTCAGTTCAGGCTTTATCTTGATGCTTCGGGCAATGTCCTTGCATTGGAGCCGGTAAACGACGATGCGAAGTCGATTAAAGAGAATATAAGCTTTGAGAACGAGAGCTATGAAAGCGTTGTCGAAAAAATCGTCACAGCTTCAAAGGACGGCGGATTTATTAAGGAAGATACCTCGGTGAAAATTGAGGTAGCGATAGTCGAAGAGCCGAAGGAAGCCGACGAGCAGGCTAAGCAGGAAATGAAGACGACAATTGAAAATAAGGTGAACGAAACAGCGGAAAAGCTGCACATCGATGTAGTTGTTACGGTCACCGAGCAAACCTCGGGAACCGCTTCAAGCGAGGTAGCATCAAGTGATGTAACGTCAAGCGACACGGCTTCGGCCGGATCAAATCCGCAGACTCCTGTCGAAAGTAAACCGGCGGAAAGCAAACCGCCTCATACCCACAGCTATTCGTCCGCTACCTGCACAGAGGCTAAAAAGTGCTCCTGCGGCGCGACGGAGGGCAGTGCACTGGGCCACGATTATAAAGAGGGTGTCTGCACACGCTGTGGCGGAAAGGATCCCGATTACAGAACTCCCGTCGGTAAAAAAGACGGTGTTTGGGTCGGAAACTATC
Organism: uncultured Eubacteriales bacterium; assembly: GCA_964634675.1. Taxonomy (GTDB): domain Bacteria; phylum Bacillota; class Clostridia; order Oscillospirales; family Acutalibacteraceae; genus UMGS172. The sequence goes on along the minus strand of CAZWLH010000037.1, from coordinate 5,568 downwards.
TGTTAAATGACAAGCTTTACCGGGTTGAGCTTACGCTCAGCGGAAAAGGCACGGGCGTAGGCGTTGAATTGGCTATGCTTATCACCGATGAAATGAAGGATAAAGAGTTTGAAGAGACTACTAGCTTTGATGGCAAGCAATACGGCTTCTATGCAGGCGACGGATGTGAGCTGAAGGTTACCGAAAGCGGCACTAAGGTCACTATGACTGAGGATGACGATGAAAGTCTTGTCCTTGAAAGAACCGGTGAAAACACGTTTGTGGCGAAGAAGGCAGACGGTTTGTTTGTCAAAGACTTCCTCAAGCTTCCCGTAGGAACGGTTTTCGAATTCAGCGCAAAAACAAAATAAGCAACGTTCGGCATACCGATTTGATCGGTATGCCGTTTTTTTGAAAATTTTCAATTAACTGTTGACAGCGGAAAATAATATGATATAATGAACATATGAACAGACGCTCATATGAAAGGAGAGAAGGGCTTGGATATTTCGGTAAACAACGAGGTCGAGATTTGCGAGTATATGCACGCTCATGAGGATACCGTGAAGACGGTCAAGGCTTTAATGCCGCCCGATGAGGAGCTTTACGATCTTGCCGAGCTTTATAAAATATTCGGCGACTCGACACGCATAAAAATACTGTATGTGCTTTTGGAGTCGGAGATGTGCGTGTGCGACATTTCAACGCTGATAGGTGTCAGCCAATCGGCAATATCTCATCAGCTGCGTCAGCTTCGCAGAGCTAATTTGATAAAGCCTCGGCGTGACGGCAAAACGGTTTTCTATTCGCTTGCCGACGAGCACGTCAAAACCATTATAAATAACGGTATGGAGCACATTCACGAAAAGTGACCGCCGTGAGAAAGGAAAATTATTATGAAAAAGGTATTTAAGCTTGAGGATCTTGACTGTGCACATTGCGCACAAAAGATGGAGGACGGAATAAGAAAGCTTGACGGTGTTTTGTCGGTTTCGGTCAACTTTTTAAGCCAAAAGCTCACAATAGAAGCCGCCGACGGTGATTTCGACCGTGTTATGGCCGAAGCGGAAAAGCTTTGCCGCAAGATCGAGCCTGATTGCAGGATAATCAAATGAGCAGAAAGCAAAAAAAGGTTCTTGCTCGGATAATATCGGCGGCGGTTCTGCTTATTGCCGCATATATTGCCGACCGAGCACTGCAAAGCGGCAGTTTTCGGTCGTTTGTGCCGCTTTTTTATCTTGTGTCGTATTTTGTTATAGGCTATGATGTTTTGCGAAAAGCCGTGAAGAATATTTTCACCGGTCGACTTTTTGACGAAAATTTTCTTATGACGATTGCGACGGTCGGAGCTATGTGCATAGGCTTTTTCCCGAACGCCGAGCCCGAATATGCTGAAGCGGTCTTCGTAATGCTTTTCTATCAGACCGGCGAGCTTTTCCAAAGCATTGCGGTGGGCAAAAGCCGACGCTCGATATCCAAGCTTATGGAAATACGCCCCGATACGGCGTACATTACGGTCGACGGCGAAACGGTCGAGATCGACCCCGAGGAGCTTAAGGTGGGCGATATCATAACCGTAAGACCCGGTGACAGGATCCCGACCGACGGCCGTGTTGTCGAGGGCAGCTCGGCAATCAATACGGTTGCACTGACCGGTGAAGCTCTGCCGAGAGAGGTTGCTCCCGGTGACAGTGTCATAAGCGGCTGTGTTAATATGAGCGGTGTTTTAACGGTTGAGGTCACTAAGGTTTTTGCCGAATCCACCGTTTCGAGGATACTTGAGCTTGTTGAAAACTCAAGCGAAAACAAATCACGCTCCGAGAATTTCATAACGAAATTCGCAAGGGTATATACTCCGATAATAGTGTGTGCCGCCGTGGCATTGGCGTTTTTGCCGCCGATCTTTTCGGCCGATGCGTATTTGCAGGCCTTCCCGAAATGGCTTATAAGGGCGCTCAGCTTTCTTGTTATTTCCTGTCCGTGTGCACTTGTTATCTCGGTTCCGCTTTCATTTTTCGGGGGCATAGGCGGAACCTCAAAGCGCGGCGTTTTGGTCAAGGGCTCAAATTATCTTGAGGCTCTTGCCAAAACCGACACCGTGGTTTTCGATAAAACCGGAACGCTGACAAAAGGTGCGTTCGAGGTGACCGAAATTCACGGTCACGGAATATCCGACGGTGAGCTATTAAGACTTTCCGCATTGGCCGAATGTTTCTCGAACCACCCGATCGCCACTGCTCTTAACAAGGCGTTTGACGGCGAGATCGATAGCTCTGAGGTCGAAGACGTCACCGAAACGGCAGGGCACGGTGTCACTGCAACGGTCGGAAAAAGCAAGGTTGCCTGCGGAAACAGTAAGCTTATGAATGCCTTGGGACTTTCAGCCGACTGCTATGACGGCAGTGGCACGGTCGTCCACGTTGCGGTCGACGGTGAGTATAAGGGCTTTATAGTTATTTCCGACTCGATCAAGGAAAATGCCGTGAGCGGTCTTGCCACACTTAAAGAAAACGGCATAAGACGGCTTTGTATGCTTACGGGTGACCGAAAAGCCACTGCCGCAGGTGTTGCCGAGGTGCTCGGCGGAATCGAGTACCGAGCGGAGCTTTTGCCCGAGGATAAGGTGAGCGAGGTCAGCAGACTGATTGCCGAAATGCCCGACGGCGGCAAGCTTGCCTTTGTCGGCGACGGTATAAACGATGCTCCCGTGCTTATGCGTGCCGACATCGGAATCGCAATGGGGGCGCTCGGCTCGGATGCCGCGATCGAAGCCGCCGACATCGTGATTATGGACGATGACCCGGGAAAGATAGCTCCTGCAATTAAAATCGCACGCAGAACGCTCAAAATAGTGCGTGAAAATATTGTTTTCGCACTGTCGGTCAAGGCCGCCGTGCTGATATTGAGCATTTTCGGCCTTGCCCCGATGTGGGCGGCGGTTTTCGCCGATGTGGGTGTAGCGGTGATAGCGATATTGAACGCTATGAGAACACTCAACTGATTTGAAACACGACGGTAATTTAGTCTTACACGACAAGCCTTCCTTGATATTTATACAAAAAGCGGCAGAGGTTATGACGAAGCATAACTTCTGCCGCCTGTTTTTTACTTTTTGGGCATACAAAGGTAGATATTACCGCTTATGTTTCGGCCGTAAAGATAGGTGCCGTTTTCCTTGTCGGTAACGACCTCGAAGCCGTCGGCCGCTATGGGCATAGCATCGGGATTTTTGTATGTCACGATGCAATCACCCTTGCAATATTCCTCGCCGAAAAGTGCGATATCGGCGTTTTTAAGTCCCATAATTTTGATCTTTCTTCGGTAATAGCCGTTAACGGGCGAAGCTTCTTTAACACTCACTATGCCGTCGTTCTGCTTTACGAATACACGGCATTCGGCGTGGACACACTTGTTGAACTGATATGTGGCGGCACCGTCTCGAAGCTTTGTGCTGAAGCCGTCCAGAACGGGGGCACCCAAAGGAAATTTGAAGCTTGTTTCTACCGTTGTGAAGCGGTTATAGACCGAGAAAATCATAGCGTTGTTATTGCGGTGGAGCGTGAGTGAGGGCAGACTGCAACCGTCGGCCTCGAAACCGATGCTGTAACCGTATTTTCCGAGTGCAGAGAACAGATTTCCGATACCGCCCTTGATGTCGACCTTTTCGCAAGGGAAGTCAAGTTTTTTCAAAGGTTCATCGCTTCCGAAAACGATGATTTTACCGCCGTTTTCGGCATATTCCGAGAGCTTTTCGACAAATTTGTCATTCGCCTGCATTGCGGGAACAAGCAACACAGACTTGTCATAAAGCTCGGTCGGAGTTTTAATGAAGTTGTCGGTCGAAACCGAGGTAGCAACGGGGAAGCCGTTGTTGACGGCATCCTGCAAAAAGAGGTCACCGAAATACATTTCGGACAGCATATCGGCATTCTCCGACGTGGTGTACTCTCTGAAAGGATAGACAAGCACAGTCGGTGACGGGTAGTCGGGAGCATCCTTTTCGGCCTGCAAAAGGTGCGGCATTATCTCATTTGTGCAAGTTTCGGGCATATCACCGAAGGAATTGTCGACCGACAGAATATTCAAAAGTGTCGGGCTTTGGACTTTTCCGTTTTCGTCTATTCGCGAAAGTGCCATAGGCAGATAAATATCATACGGCGAACGGTTGTAGCGGTCGTACCACGGCGAATTTACCCACCAAATATCGTGTGCGTAAAAACGGAACATATAGTCCTTTCCCGGGATCTCGCAGTTTCGCGTGAGCTGGCCTATGACCTCTATGCCGATATTGTCATTTAATGCCGCCCACGGTGAGTTCGGGGGCGGGAGAATATCGGGATTTTCCTTATAAATGTCATATAACGGCACGCCGTCCGAGGCATAGTCGACACCGACCGAGTAGTTTGTGCCGCGCGTGGCAATCTCGAAATCGGGACATTCCTTGCGGAAAAGCCGCCAAAAGTTCAGCAACGCCTCTTTAGTCGGCTTAAGATTCTCAAGGTGGAATTCGCCGTTACTGTATACAACACCCTCAGAGCACCACGGCTCGTAGGAAAAGCCGAAGCCGTTCGAAAGCCATATAAAGTCGAAGCCCATATCGGTCATAAAAGCGTTGGCCTGTGCACCGAAAAAGGTTCCGAACGGAGTTTTATCGGGAATGCCGTTCGGGAAAGCGGCATAAGGAAAGTCATCGCCGTTCAAAACCGACGACGCCGAAATAAAGCCGACGCCGCAGCCGCTGCCCTTGCAGACCTCCTTGTGTCGGTTATACTTGAAATCGGAAACGGCAAATTCTCCGCCGATGTCAAAGGTCGTGCCGACCTTTATCTTCGCATTCGGGAACATCTCTTTGCCGACCCTTTTAAATGTTTCGACTACTGTTTTCAGTATTTTATAGGTCATAACGGGAGGATTTTCGGTATATAACTGCTTTCGCACGTGAAGCGACGTCTCGGGCGGCTCGCCGTCCTCTAAAAGCGGAAAATTCGCAAGTCCTATATAACGGCACCACTCAAATTCCTCCGAAAGCTCTCCCTTATAGTCCAAAAGCTCGCTTCCGTCAGCCGACCACAGCATAACCGACACGGTCGGGCGGTTCTTTATAAGCGGCCGCCACTGCTCGAACATAGTACGGCATACCGACTCGATATATTCGTCCGAGGTTTCCTTAAAAGGCTTTAAACTGACTTCTAATGTGATATTGTTAAACATAAAAACACCTTTCCTTCAAAATTACGGTCAACGCACCTCAACAAGGGTGATACCGCTTATTTCCGAGAATTTTCTGATGTCGTCCATATGGTGACCCGTTCCGAGTGCCAAATGATGTGTTGCTCCGGCCTCACACCAGCGGGACAGAAAATCGCAAATGCAAGGTCCGAAATTCACCCTTGTGTTGGTGTTGCCAGTTTGGGGAATATCACCGGGGATTGCTTCACCCTCGGCGACTATCATACGGAAGTGTCCGTTGCGGTCGACCGAAATGCTGAGCACGGTAACAGGTCCCGAACGGAGCGAAAATTCAACGCCGATACCGCTTCCCGATTTGCCGTGATATTTGCTTAATTTGCGCAGTCTCGGCTTGCCCTC
>CAZWLH010000036.1:0-14639 GCA_964634675.1 uncultured Eubacteriales bacterium | reverse complement strand
CGTAGAGGTTCAGGTTGTTTCCGAACTTCCGCATCCGAATATGGGAGCGTTCTATTGCAAGTACGAAAAACATTGCTACAGCAAGCCTTTTTCGCATAAAAATAACGAACCGACAGTCGATAATTGTATCAACTGTCGGTTCTGCTATGGTGCCGCTGACCGGGGTCGAACCGGTACGGTATCGCTACCGAGGGATTTTAAGTCCCTTGTGTCTGCCTATTCCACCACAGCGGCAAAATTACTTAAATATTATACATTCAAAAACAACCGTTGTCAACCGAAATTTACACAAATTTCAATTCATTTTCAATTATTTGTGCTATAATCAAATTAAGGATGTGAAAATATGCGATTGGTGCTTATTGAGGACGAAAAAAGAATGGCGCAGGCTTTAGCGGAAATACTCAGAATTGAAAATTACGACGTCGACTGCTTTTACAACGGCTTGGACGGACTGTCTGCTCTTGAAAGCAACGCCTATGACATAGCGGTTCTGGATGTAATGCTTCCGCAAATGAATGGCTTTGAGGTTGCAAAGCGTGCACGGATGAGCGGAGTTAAAACGCCTATACTTATGCTGACCGCAAAATCCGAGCTTGATGACAAGGTCAACGGTCTTGACAGCGGTGCCGACGATTATCTGACCAAGCCGTTTATGACTAAGGAGCTTTTGGCAAGGCTTCGGGCGCTCACGCGGCGTAATATCGATCCAACCGACGGTCTTCTGCACTTCGGCGACATTACACTTGACCGAAACAGCTTCACACTCTGCTGCAAAACCGGCGGACAGGCGGTAAGACTCGGCGATAAGGAGTACAGAATACTCGAATATCTCATACTGAATAAAGGTGCGATTCTAACAAGAGAGCAGCTGGCTTTAAAGATTTGGGGCTTTGACAACGATGCCGAATACAATAATGTCGAGGTTTATATGTCATTTACACGAAAAAAGCTTTCTTTTGTCGGCTCCAAAACCGAAATCAAGGCCGTCAGAGGCATCGGGTATGAATTGAGGTGCCTTTGATGTTTAAACGTACAAGAATAAGGATAGTTGCGGCTATTATGTCGGTGCTTGCGGCGGTTTGGGTGGCAAGCCTCGGAATCATTTATTTTTTCAGCTATACCGAAATGTCGCACCGCAACCGAGAAATGCTTGAAGCAGAGGCCGATATGTATTCACTGCTTCGTTCCGACGGACAGCCTCCACCTGACCAAAGACCCGAAAACACTTCACCGAGCTTTAAAAAGGACTATTCAAAGTCCTCTGCATTTCAGCTTTCGGTGTTTTATTCGGTGGCCTTGGACTATGACGGCCGTCTGCTTGAAATCAAAAACGACCGCCCTGCGGTGCATACCGACGAATCACTCGAGTCCTTGGCGCAAAGCATCGCAAGCGGTAAAAAAGAAACCGGAACGGTCGACAATCTGTTATTTCGCAGGACCGATAAAAACGGCTATTTGCTTGTCACGTTTATGGATAACTCCGTGATAAACGAAAATGCTGCAATGCTTCTGCGCTATACCGCAATTTTCGGATGTATTGCACTTGTTCTGTTTTTCTTTGTTTCGGTCGTTTTGGCAAGAAAAATAGTAGCTCCCGTTGAGGAAAGCTATGAAAAGCAAAAGCGCTTCATTTCGGATGCTGGTCACGAGCTTAAAACGCCGGTTTCGGTCGTCGGTGCCAATGCCGAGCTGCTTCAAAGAGAGGTCGGCGATAACCGTTGGCTTGAAAATATCCGCTATGAAAACGAAAAAATGGGACTGTTGGTCTCACAGCTGTTGGAGCTTGCGAGAACCGAAAACGTTAGACCCACGACCGAGCCGCTCGAGCTCGGTCGACTTGTCGCAGGAGAAGCTCTGCCATTTGAAAGTGTTGCATTTGAAAGGGGACAAAGCCTTAAGCTTGACATTCAAGACGGTATTTACATCGACGGAAATGCCGCCGCGTTAAAGCAGCTTGTGTCTATTCTGCTCGACAACGCCATAAGCCATTCAAAAGGCAAAGGAGACATTTCTGTGTCACTCGAAAAGCGTCACAGATTTTGTGTTCTGTCTGTTAAAAATAAGGGCGATAAGCTATCCGAAGAGGACAAAAAACACATTTTCGACCGATTTTACAGAGCTGACCCAGCACGAAACGGCGAGGCTTCGCACTACGGTCTCGGGCTGTCAATCGCCAAGGCCGTGGCCGAAGCGCACTTCGGAACAATAAGTGTACACTGCGACAACGGAGAGGTGGAATTCAAAGTTCAGTTGCCCTTAAAATAATTTTCAATCGAATTTCAATCTTACTGCCGTATAATCTCTTACGAGGATACGGTAGTATTTTTATTTTAAGGAGTGATACATTGAAATTCAGACACGAACAGAAAATTGAAATAAGCAAATCGGATATCCCGGTGCTTCGCAGCCGTTTATCGGTCATAGCAAGTCACGACAATTATTCGGTCGACGGCAGATATTTTATAAGAAGTCTCTATTTTGACAATTTAAACGACAAAGCACTGCGCGAAAAGCAGGACGGTGTGAACATTCGCGAAAAATTTCGCCTTCGTTATTATAACCGGGATACTTCGTTTATCCGCCTCGAAAAGAAAAGCAAGCTGAACGGGCTTTGCCAAAAGACATCTGTGGTAGTGAGCGAAGCCGAAGTCAAGGCAATGATCAACTTTGACCGAGAGGTCTTGCACATATCGCAAAAGCCGCTTGTGACCGAGCTTTATTCGAAAATGCTTTCTTCGGGGCTCAGAGCGAAAACCATAGTCGATTACGAGCGTGAAGCATTTTGCTTTGCACCGGGCAATGTCAGAATCACGATTGACCAAAACATCAGAACCGGCTTGCTTTCAACCGATTTTCTGAATACGGAATCGGTTACCGTTCCGGCCGCCGAGCAGACCGTCCTTGAGGTCAAATGGGACGAATTTCTGCCCGACATCATAAGAGATGCGGTTCGGCTTGACGGATGCAGGGTCGGAGCTTTTTCAAAATATGCGGCTTGCAGAATTTACGGATAGGAGTTAATAATTATGACATTTAAGGACATTTTCAAATCAAGCTTTTTGGAGAACATCAAGAGCATCAGCCTTCTTGATATGGCGGTAGCACTGTTGTTGGCTTTCGGAGTCGGACTTTTCATCTTTTTTGTATATAAAAAGACATATCAAGGCGTTATGTATTCTTCAAGCTTCGGCACAACGCTTATAGCGCTTACAATGATAACCACCGTTATTATACTTGCCGTAACGTCAAATGTCGTGCTGTCGCTCGGTATGGTCGGTGCTTTGTCTATCGTGCGCTTCCGTACGGCGATAAAGGAGCCGCTTGACATAGCATTTCTGTTTTGGTCGATAGCTGCGGGTATCGTTCTTGCCGCCGGAATGCTTCCTCTTGCGGTTTTCGGAAGTGCAGCAATAGGACTGATACTGATCGTTTTCGTTAACAAAAAGCCGCACTTTAATTCTTATATTGCGGTGATAACCTGCACTGATCAAAACGCCGAGCAGAATGCAATCGGTTTTCTTACCTCCAACGTCAGAAAATGCACCGTTAAAAGCAAAACCGTTACAAAAGATATGATTGAGCTTAACCTGGAAATTCGCTTGATGAGCGAAAGCACACAGTTTTTAAACACTATCAGTTCGATGCCGGGTGTTAACAGTGCGGTGCTCGTCAGCTACAACGGCGATTATTTGGGCTGAGGAGGTGCCGTATGTCAACACATAAAGCAATTGATAAAATTTGCTGTGTTGTTTTATGCTTATCGCTCATTCTCACCGTATTATTTATGAATGCAGAGCGCTTCGGTGTGACCGTGGCCGTGACGACACTCGGCTATGAAAACCGACTGTTCGACAACTCCAAGGTGCACACTGTCGACATTGTTATGGACGGCTGGGACGATTTTATCGCCGACTGCAAAAGCGAAGAATACTCGGCCTGCGCCGTGATAATCGACAACGAAGCCTTTAAAAACGTTGCGATAAGAGGAAAAGGCAATACCTCATTGACCGAGGTAGAAGCATACGGCAACGACCGATACAGCTTCAAAATCGAATTTGACCATTATGACAGCTCGAAAACCTATCACGGCTTGGATAAGCTTTGTCTCAACAATATCATCCAGGACAACACCTATATGAAGGACTTCCTGTGTTACACGATGATGTCGGATATGTCGGTTGCCTCTCCGCTTTGCAGCTATGCTTATATCACCGTTAACGGCGAGGATTGGGGACTTTATCTTGCGGTCGAGGGAATCGAAGAAGCGTTCCTCAAGCGCAATTACGGCAACAATTACGGCGAACTGTATAATCCCGACAGTCAGTCTATGGGCGGAGGTCGAGGCAACGGAAAAAACTTTGATGAAGACGAGTTTTCGAACGGCTTTGGCGGCAATGATGACCTTAAAGATTTTAATCAGAATAGGGAAGAAGAGGGCACTCTTTCATGTGCCGCAGATCCCGGCGGTCATACACCGAAAAATGACGGCTTTGATAATATTATGCCGGATTTTGGTAGAAACGGGTTTGAAAATCCCGACGGCTTCAAGGATTTTGAGCGACCCGATGATGCATTGAGCGGCGAACGCCCCGAGATGCCCGACGGCGCAAACCGTGGTGACAGCTTTCAAGAAGATTTTAAGGACGGACGTCAAAACGGAAGCGATGACGTGCTCTTGAAGTATATTGACGATTCGGTCGACAGCTATCCGAATATTTTCGACAACGCAAAAACCGAAGCAAGCGCTTCCGATAAAGCAAGGCTTATCGAATCGCTGAAGAATCTTTCGAACGACGACAACATTGCCGATACGGTAGATATCGAAGCGGTAATACGCTATTTTGTTGTTCATAACTTCGTGCTCAACTTCGACAGCTACACAGGTTCGATGATACACAACTATTATCTTTATGAAGAAAACGGCAGACTTTCAATGCTCCCATGGGATTACAATCTCGCATTCGGCGGCTTTGAATCTTCAAGCAGTGCCGCTGAGCTTGTAAATTATCCTATCGACAGTCCTGTGTCAGGCGGTAGTATCTCCGACCGACCGATGCTTGCCTGGATTTTTGAGAACAGCGAATATCTTGAGCTTTACCACCGAATCTTCGATGAATTTATTGGGAATTATTTTGAAAGCGGATATTTCACCGAATTTATCGATTCTGTCACCGAAATGATCGATCCGTACGTAAAAAAGGATCCGACAAAGTTCATCTCTTACGATGAATTCACGGTCGGCTCGTCAACACTCAAAAGCTTTTGTATGCTCCGAGCAGAAAGCGTGCGAGCTCAGTTAGACGGCAGTTTGGGATCGACCGATGATACACAGGAAAGCAGTGCTATGGTCGATGCTTCAAAGATAACCGTTTCCGATATGGGCGGAATGAAGCAAAACGGAATGCAAAACGGACGTAACGATATGCCGAACGGTGCACCCGACGGCTTACCTACCGATGACAAAAATGATGACTTCGGTAAGGACAACCGCTTTGACGGCGAAAGCGGCGTGGGTAATTCTCCGCCCGAAATTCAAGACGGCTTCGGCGGAAGACCTGATATGTAAAACAAAACCTCTCACAGACTGTAAAGCTTACAGAACAGTGAGAGGCTATTATTTTAATAATTTATCGACATTCGGCTCCAGCCGTCGTTCAACTGATAAATGTGAACATAATCGGTGACATAGTCGCTCTTTGAGCGCTCCCAATGCTCGGAAGTAAGATTGCTTGCTTTACCCGTTGTTCCCGGAGAAGCGGCAATTATGACCTTGCAGGCGACAGTTGTGTATGCCATTTTGAAATCCTCAAAGCCCTCTGCGTTGAGATCCATATCGACATAAATCTCACCGTCACCGATGAATGCGATATAATCCTCGGTCCAAAGGAAGCCGAAGGTGTGGAATTCGGTGTTGAGGTTGTGCTCGGCAGTGTCGGCATCGGGAAGTCTGAACTTTTTCTCGTTGGGCTTAAGACCATCAAACGATCTGTGCTTCCAGCCGTACTGATTACCGTCGGCAGGCCACGTGTGAACGTTAAAATGCGTTACCGAAGCATTTCCGAAGTTTTCGTTAAGGTCGATCTCGGGACCGATAACACCGTTAGACTCGGCCGACTGCATCCACAAGGTGTTCCAAGAAACGGGATTGTCCGGAGTTATGACACTGTGTTCCAAATAACCGCCGAGGAACTTCATATGATTGTTACTGCGAATGGTACCGCCGAAGTATTTATTTTGGCCGGGATCAAAATACTGAAGCTGATAGAGGCATCCGTCGGCAACAAAGGTAGCCTCATCGACACGCCAAGATTCCGAGCCGTCACCCAATGAGCTGTAATGCTTTTCGCTCACGATATTGTCCCACTTTGTGGTGTCAAGCTCGTTTCCGTCAAAATCATCGCCCCACTTATGGATATAATACTGTGTATCATCATAGGTGGCGACGGTTGCGGAATAGCTTCCGACGACAGAGTCGGCATCGGTGACATCTTTGCTGAAAAGCAGCTTGCGGAATTCTGTCACGGCAACGGCTGTGGCATGGGGACTTCCGCCGTTCAAATAGACCTTATAGCCCTTGACGGTTATGCGGTATTCATCATAGTCGGTGATCTTCTCAACACCCTCACGGTTATTGTTTCCGACGACTATTTCATAAATGCCCTCGTCAACATACATATCCTCAACGATCCCGATATTATACTTTCCGCCGACTGCCGCGGTATCGCAAAGCTTTTCCATTTCGACCTGAGTGAGGTAGGACGAATTGTAATGCGGTCTTACGACATTGAATTTACCGAGTGCGGCACCGTTTATCGTATAATTGACAGCTTCGACATCGGTCTTTGATATGTAGTTAATACCGCCCTTGACGCCGTCCTCAGAGACGATATTGTTCAAGAAATGGTCAACGGCCGAGGTCAAGGCCTGGTCTGAATTTGCGGTAATAACTATCTTTTTACCGATGGTTGCTATCAAAAAGTCGTTTAAGCGTGCGGTTCCGACCTCTAAAAGATAGCTTCGTGCGGATTGGGTTTCGGCACGGTTAGAACTGCCGATAAGTATCTCGTAAACATCGGTGCCGTCCTTATCGGTGTCCTTAACGGTCTTGACGTTAACGCCGAGTGTTTTTTTCATAGCCTTGGCAAGAGTATCGGCCGCATCGGTATAAGGCGACTCACCGTTGGTGACTATCGTGTAAACCGAGCTTTTGTCGGTATCAAGAAAACTCACGTCATCGGTCGAAAAATTGACACTTGAAATGTCAAAGCCGGGCAAGGCGGCCGACGGCTCTGAAGTAACATCCGAGCTTATTCCCGAAGAAGAAGCCGCAGAAGAGTTGTTGTTCACAGACGACTGCGAATTATTCTCGGTCTTTTCAGATTTGCCGCAGCCGACGAAAATACCGAGCACAAAAGTCAGTGAAAGCAGAGTGATCAAAGCTTTTTTCATATCTTTCCTCCAAAGAAGTTATTAAATTGATGATAACATAAAACGGCATTAAAGTCAACAAATCGGCAAAAAATATCTCGGTCATCCAAAAACAGGTGACCGAGATAAAATTCAAACCCTCATAAGTCGTGTAAAATCGTCATCAAGTATCACTGTTGCGAATTTCAGAGAATAGATATCACAAACGATGAGCGTTGCAGGCTCTATTGCATCGATTATAATATAGCTCGCACCAACCTCTTTGAGGATTCCGACACGCTGTTCGATTGCATCTCCGATGAAGAAATCCGCACGGATCCAATGCCCGATATACTGCGTCAAATAAGCCGGCAGATAGTCGGTGTTGGTCAATACCTCGGGTCTCAGGCTGATACCGTTCCCGGCTGACACGCCGTTTGAGACCGTGCCGCATCCTGCCGAATTTTGATGCTGTATCATTTGTATCCCGTTGCGGCTGGCAGCGTATGCGACCGAACTTTGCATCGGCAAAGAATCTCTCTCGCAGGCATTGCGCCCGTTCCGATAAAGGGGAAGAGCCATTCGATTTTCCGAATGGAAAGCATCATTAGCCGTAATCTTTCCGCTTGCGGGCTCGTATCCGCCTTGACATGAAACATTTTCGTTACTACTAATATGATTATTCATACAATAACTCCTTAAAATAGCCTCAAGTTTGCCAATAAAGTGATGTGGGACGGTAAAAACAGTGTTGATTTATACGCGTGTGAAAAACCCCCGATCCGTTGCGTGGAAAATACTGCTCGCACGTTTCGGAAAACGGGTTAAAATACCACAGGCAATCGCCGACGGCCGCAAGTGAGTTGCCGGCAAGTGCCCAATCCGCTATCTCGTAGTTGATCTGTTCGGGCGACATATTATAAATATTTTGCGGATTATAGCTTCCGCCGATCTCGGTTCTCGCACAGTCGAACTGATACGGCTGAAATATCACGTTTTGAATATCGCCCTGCCCGATTCTCAAATACTCACCGCCCGATACGTGTACGCGGTTCATCACGACTGTGGCGACCGCCTGCATACCTGTAACGCCCTCACCGCCGGCCTCACACTGAATGATCCTTGCCAATAATTCTCTTGCACCGAAAGCCATATTACCACCTGTCTTAAGTATCATTCCTTATATTCTATTCTGAAACCCCGAAATTGACAAAACCGACACCGAATTATTCTTCGGTATCGGTTTTTTGAGTTTTGTCGACAATCGGTTTTACGTTGGACAGCGGATTGCGGTTAAAGGCATCCTCAACCTGACGGTTGGCAACGTGGGTGTATATTTGAGTCGTTCCGAGATTAACGTGTCCCAAAATATCCTTAAGGACACGCACATCGACACCTCCCATTTGGTACATAAGCGTTGCGGCAGTGTGGCGGAGCTTGTGGGTCGAAAAGCCCTGTCCGTCGAGACCTGCTTTTTGGAGAAAAACGTTAACGATGTGTTGAACCGTTTTGTTGCTGATACGTCGGCGGTTTCGGCTGATGAACAGAGCGTATTTGTCGTTAGGATCGATAATATCGTTAGGACGAACGCGCATATAGTTGGCAATAGCCGCCTTGCAGGCATCGTTTAGATAAACCATTCGCTCTTTGTTGCCTTTACCGAGTATTTTGAGCGAGCCGTCGTCCTTGATATCGGTATAATTTATCGAGCAAAGCTCGGATAAACGCATTCCGCAGTTCAAAAACAGGGTAATAATGCAAAAATCGCGTTCCTTATTCGGCCCATCGATTGATTTCAAAAGCTCAAGCGACTGTTCCAAGGTCAAATGTGCCGGCAACGATTTTCTGACCTTAGGTGCATCAAGCTCAGCGGCAGGATTGACGTTTAAAATGTGTACATTATTAGTCAAATATTTGAAAAACATTCTCAAGCTCGATACCTTCCGTGCGCGTGCGGCTGCGCCGTTGGAGCGTTCTTCCTTACAAAAAACGATAAAACCGTAGAGGTCGGTTATTGTAACAGACCTCAACATTTTCTCATCAATATCAAAGGTGTCTATTTCGGAAAAATCGGTGTCCTCGGTGACAAGCATACGCTGAATCTTCAAATATTTGAAGAATAGGGTAAGGTCGAGATAATACTGCTCAACTGTTTTTGAAGATTTACCCTTAATAGTTTCGGAATATATGAGGTAATTGCACAAAATAGGGGGGCAGCTATTCAAAATTTCACGTTTCATAAAGACCTCCGCAATCACTTTTGATACTAAATATAGTATAACACAACGTTTTGTATAATTCAAGTGGTTAGATTGCTATTATATATCTTAAAAAGAAAGTTGTAATAAAAGAAGCAGAATTTTCTTTAATGACCGGCTCGCAAAAGAGCGAAGATACGGTAAAAAAATTCTGCTTCTAACATCAATTTTCGCGATTGTATCATCAAAGATTTAAATCACGACCGCAAGGATAATTCAAAGAATATGCACGTGGATGTGCTTATACGTGTCTGCAGTAACGATTAATCGGCAAAAGTTATATATAGCAGGCTTTACCGGCAATCAAACGGTTTTATATGATATGATGTTATGTTATTTCTTTAAACACAGTATATCCGATCGAACAAAAATATCAGTAATGAAATTTCAAAGTGATATCAAACTGTTAAAAGTCTTATCAAAAAAATCTATTGATAAGATGTTTTTATAATAAAGATTTGATAGATGATGGATTAAGTATAAAAATCAGTTATGAGTAACGAATAATTTACCGACAAAATATTGCAATCGGTCACCATATAAGTTCAGACCAAACAAATCACAAGATGCAAAAACCATAAATCAAACTCTTTTCCACACTTCGAATTATACAAAATACGCATTTTGTATAATTGCCAATTAAATTTAATACAGGTGAAAATCGGTAATCTGCCCTATTATCAAAATTTTCTTAATTTTAAAATACCACCCGATGGTTAGCGAGCCATCGGATGGTATTTTTTATAGCTTTCGGCATAGCGACTTTTCATCAGCTGCGCATAGATCTGCGTTGACGAAACATCGGAATGTCCCAAAATTTCTTGAATATCCTTGAGCGGTGCGCCGTTTTCAAGCAGATGTGCCGCAAACGAATGTCTTATGGTGTGCGGCGTGATATCTTTTTTTATACCTGCTTTTTCGGCGTAATACTTAATTATTTTCCAAAGTCCTTGACGCGTCAACGGTCGACCGTTCATATTAGTGAACAGCTCGGCAGTACTGTTATCAAGTACGACGATGCTTCTGACATTTACGCAGTAATTCGTCAGTGCTTTTACCGCTTCGTGATACATTGGTACGATACGCTCGCTCTTATCGGTATGCAAATGCAAAATGCCGATCTGCGGATTTACGTCCTGTACCTTAAGCGTTATCAGCTCGGAAGCCTTAATGCCGGTTGCATAAAGAAGCTCAAGCATAGCTTTATCACGGCAGCCTTTCAGCTCATTGCAATCGGGCTGAGCAAGCAAGGTTTTTATTTCCTGATGGGTCAAAATTTCAGGCAGCTTTTGCTCACTCTTTGCGCGTTTTATGCCGTCAACAGGCGAATGCTCGACTATTCCCCTGCTTTGCAAAAAACCGAAATAGCAGCGCAATGAAGCCAAAACACGTGTTGTGGTGGCCGCGGATTTCCCGGAGCGCGACAAGCTGTCGATATATTCGCCGATATCGTTCTGTTTCACGGAAGAAAGAGATTTAAGCTTTAAGCCCTCACAGTAAGCGGCAAACGCATTTATATCACGAACATAAGACTCCAGCGTGTTGCCGGAGCTTTTTTTGACATCTTTTAAATAGATTTCAAATTCGTTGATATAAGCGTTCATTTTCGACTTCTCGTTTCGTTAAAATTTTCTAAAATTTAAAATATCTTATAAAACAGGCGGCGAAAGCCGCTTCTAAAACCGATGCTGACATATAAAGCAAAACGCACTTAACCGAGCTTTTCAAGAAGCTCAAGCACATTGGTCTTAGGCTTAAACCTGCGGTCGATACGGCTTTAATGCCGTCAAGAAAGCTCTTCGAAAGCTCAAGTCCCTTTGCCGAGCACAACAGCAATGAAAAATCAATAATAACTGCAGACGGCAGGAGTATCAAATCTGCGAAAGCGATTCCCTCCAAAGAACAGGTTCGGTAAAGCAGGCCTGCCAAGGCACAGGTCCCCACACCTCTCAGCAACTGCAAAAGCGGAAGCACAGCGAGGCCACCGACACCGAAGGATGCCGCAAAAATGACCGCAAAGCAAAGGATGCCTTTAAGAAAAGAGCTGAAAAAATTGCCCATAAAGCCCGATGTTTCTCTCACGGAAACGAAGGACCTAAACCATTTTACCAAGAATGCTTCGGCATCCTGCGGAAGAAGCTTGACCGAAACAGCACCGCAAAGCATTCCCAAAATCAAGAAAAACAAAAGAATCAGAAAAAACTTTTGCGATTTTACAGCCTCAAAATAACCGTTGAGCTTTTCATTCGGCTTTGAAATTACAACCTGCATATCGTTACACCTCTCATATTCAAATGATATGAGACAAGCAGGCTTTTAAGAACCGAAGAATTTTACAAGATGTAGTAATCGGGCCTTGAAAAACCACTAAATATATAAAACATTATAAGATTATGTAACCTACTATAGACACAAATCACGAAAAATCGAAAATTAAAGCGATGTGTTTTCGCAACAAGAACGCCTTGATTTTGCGTACTATTTATATTATACACCATTTTTAAATTATGTCAACAAAAATTTTCAGCACCTTTTCTGCTTATGTAAACACGTTATGTCAACCGCTACAAATTGTGTCACATCGGTGTTATGTCAATCAAGATATATGAAAATAGCTATTTATTTTTTTTGTGATTTATGTTAGAATAAGTAAAAAGGAAGTGTTGTTATGAGTAAAACCGCAATAGTTACTGGCGGAGCGAAAGGTATCGGAAGAGCGATCTCTTCCCTACTCTGCCGAAACGGATATAACGTTGTTATAAATTACAATACATCGGTTGTATCTGCGAATGAGCTTGCGTCAGAGCTTTGCGCTGAAGGTTTTTCTGCCGTTATCTTTAAGGCCGATATCACTGACAAAACCGAAGTCGGTCAACTGTTCAACTTTGCTTCTGCAACATTCGGAGCAGTCGATCTGCTTGTTGCCAACGCCGGTATCGCTCAGCAAAAGCTCTTCACAGACATTACCGATGATGAATGGAAGCGAATGCTCGATATAAATTTAACAGGCTGTTATAACTGCGATCAAGCCGCCGCAGAGCTTATGCTAAGGCGCCACAGCGGCTCGATCATCAACATTACATCAATGTGGGGACTTGTCGGTGCATCCTGCGAGGTTCATTATTCTGCCGCTAAAGCCGGAGTCATCGGACTTACAAAATCACTTGCCAAGGAGCTCGGCCCGAGCGGAATACGTGTCAACGCAGTAGCTCCGGGTGTAATAATGACCGATATGCTGAATTCGTTTTCGGAATCGGATTTAGCAGCCTTAGCCGATGAAATTCCCCTTTGCCGTCTCGGTACACCCGAGGACGTTGCAAATGCGGTCTTGTTTTTGGCTTCGGACAATGCCTCATTTATCACAGGGCAGGTTTTGAGTGTTGACGGCGGATTTGTCATATAGTTATCCGACATCGGCTCCGTAATCGAATATCTCCCCTGCTACACTGCTTCCCGGATACTCGATAACATTTGTATATGCATCGGGAACCTTGCCGACTATGACTGTTTCGGCTAAAATAAATTCTGTTTGATAGCTTCCCGACGAGCGGTACCACGGCATAACAAAATAAACGTCACTGCTTACACTCATTGTGATTTGGTGCAGTGTTTGGTTGATTCCGGCAGATATAAATTTGCTTCCGATCTTTGAATAAACCGCCGAGCTTATGTTCAACTCTATCCTGACAGTCGGTCCCTTGTTGTTAAGCAGCTGACTGCCGGTAAGTGTTCCGACCGGTATGTTCATTACAACCGTGTCAAGTGCGTTTATATCGTTTTGTATTCTCGATACAATACCGGATTTTAACTTTGCAATCCGTACCGTGTCAAATTCGACCGAGGTCACCGCTCCGTCATCGGCGGTATTTATTTTCATTAAGTCGGAATACAGCAGTCCGCTCTCATTCAAATAATTATATACCGTACCGTTTATGACACTGTTTGAAAGTATTTTTGCTTTTGAATGTGCATAGTTATTTACGAGCACTCTAAGTCGACTATCGGTTTCGACAGTTATTGACAGCGCGATTATCAAAAGTGCCGACAGACCGACAAAGACCTTCAGTCTGAAGCTTACTCTGTATTGCAAAAAAGCACCTCCCGTAATATCATACGTCGATATTGCGGAAGGTGTGTTTTGTTTAAAGGATTATTTCGATTTATAGAAGCCGATTATTGTATCGACGACCTTGTCGATTCCGAGAGCACTGTTTATTGCAAGGTCAAAATTACCGAGGTCGCCCCACTTTTGATGGGTGTAGTTGTTATAATAGGAAGCGCGACGTTTTTCGGTCTTTTTGATAAGATCGGCGGCCTTGGATCTCGGAAGTCCGAGGCGCTTCTCGATATTGGAAATTCTTGTTTCGAGATCACAGTGAACAAAAACGTTGAGAACATCATCGCGGTCTTTAAGAACATAGTCCGAGCAGCGTCCCAAAAGTATGCACGGTCCCTTTTCGGCGAGCTGCTTTATAACCTCACTTTGAGATATAAAGAGCTGATCGTTCAAAGGAAGCTGCGGAGCATTCACGGCAGTTCCGGCATAGGAATAAGCGCTGATCGACAGCGAATAAAGCAAGCTGTTGGTAGCCTTCTCATCATATTGCTCAAGAACCTCGGGATTTACTCCGCTCTTGGCGGCGGCATACTCGATAAGCTCACGGTCATAAAACGGTATGTTAAGCTCCTCCGACAGGCGTTTGCAGATCTGTCTGCCTCCGCATCCGAATTGTCTTCCGATAGTAATGATAGATTTCATAAAAAGCACCCCTCTTAATGTAAGAATACGGTTTCACTATTGATATTATACCACTGTTTTGATGTAAAATAAAGGAAAATTTACTGTTCAATATGTAAAATATCATTGACAGATTTCGTGCAAAATGATATAATAACGGGGTCGCAATTAAACTGCTTGCGGGTGTGGTGGAATTGGCAGACACGCCAGACTTAGGATCTGGTGTTTTACAC
>CAZWLH010000035.1:0-14749 GCA_964634675.1 uncultured Eubacteriales bacterium | reverse complement strand
ACAATGCTACACGGGTACGGTAAAAACAAAATAGCCGCCATTCCCGCAATCAAGACGATAATTGAAAACGGGGATATAATATCGTATACCGAAAATTATACCGATTATTATGATAGATATGTCATTGCAGCAAAAGGAATAATCGACGGCAAGCCCGCTGTTGTCGGAGTAGTTATAAACAGTTATAACAATAACGGCAGTAACAAGTTTTATTTACACGAGGTGGAAATAATAGAAGCAGAATTGTCTTCAATGACCGGCTCGCAAAACAGCGAAGATACGGTTAACAATTCTGCCTCTAACAACAAAATACCACATTCAAATTCTGTTGTCAATACTAAATTTACGCAAGTAAGCTCAGAAGTCTCCGACAAAGATACCTTAGGCAACACGTTAACCAAAGCTCAGCAATCTTATTTTGCAAATTCCAAGGTGCGTGATGAAAACGGCAATCTTAAGGTTATGTACCACGGAACGCCCAACGCTGATTTTACCGTCTTCAAAAGCGGCACATACTTCACGGAAAACAAATGGTATGCCGACGTTTACCAAAGCCAGAGCGCAAGCAGCTTAGGTTATAAAAAACCGCAAACAATCCGGACACCTATGCGGTTTATCTTGATATCGAAAAACCGTTCGATACAAGAAACAAAACCGAAAGAGATATATTCTATAACGAGTATTATCGGCAATGGGGTACGGGAACCGACCTTATGGAAAGCGGTTTGCCCGATTGGATGGACGGTCAAGATCTGCAAGAGTTTTTGGAAGAAAACGGCTACGATTATGACGGACTCATTCTTGATGAGGGCGGCACAGGCGGTTATGGCGACGAAGTACGAAGCAGAGGTCTTTCTTATGTTGTCTTCAATTCGGAACAAGTAAAATCAATCAACAACAAAGCACCGACGGACAGTACCGACTATCGCTATTCCATAAGCGAAAATTTGACGACGGATTATTCCGAAGCCGTGGCAGAGCTTAACAGGCAGTTAAATGACGGAGAAATCGACCGAGAGACATTCAAAACCGAGGTTAACAAGCTTTTCGTTCAAGCCGGTGACGAATACGGAACCATAGGCCCGGGAGAAACGATCACGGGTAACGAAAATTTCACCGACAAGGTACCGAAACAGATCAGCAAAGAACCAAAGTTGAACGGTTTGTACGAACCATTCTCGAAGGCGGAAATATCACGCCGGAAATGGCAACCGTCATATTTAAATCCACCCACCCCGTGTGGGGTGGGACGGGGGGGATAACCCTTTGTGACCTCTCGCCCTGAATTTAAATCCACCCACCCCGTGTGGGGTGGGACTGCAAATACTGTTGTGTTCACATGGGATGCCACTATTTAAATCCACCCACCCCGTGTGGGGTGGGACTATTGCCGTACTCTTTGACGAGTACGCCGTCGGTATTTAAATCCACCCACCCCGTGTGGGGTGGGACCAAGCAAGTACAGACGTTTGCCCGATGCAGGAGTATTTAAATCCACCCACCCCGTGTGGGGTGGGACGCCGCCCTCATACTCGTATACTTTGATACCGCCATTTAAATCCACCCACCCCGTGTGGGGTGGGACCCCGTGTGGGGTGGGACAGCGAGGGAGTGGTTCACAAAGCACATATAAAGGCGATTATAATTATTGCCCGTGTGGGGTGGGACAGTAAAAGTGCACAAAAATCAATTCGGCACTTTTATTTATATTAACCCAAAGGTTAATTTTAAAAGTAATGCGACAGTGCTAGTGAAATCATTTCCCTAAGTATTGAACTTAGCTTCACATATCGCAGTGCGAACCTTTTAGGGAAACCTTGTTCGCTACACTTTCGCACTAAATCATCAGAACCCCTTCGGCTTCATATGTTTCCTTGCACCCGAAGTGTTCGATCTTTGTTTGGTATCGGTTTCCCAAATAGTAAAACCGCAAACTGTCTTTTTCGGAGTCGATCGTTTGGATAAGCTTGTGTTGAAGTGCTCGGCACTGAGCGGCATCAAGCACACATTCGAACACCGAATTTTGGACTCGCTGTCCGTAATTCGTGCACTGTTTTGCGATTTGGCGCAACCGTTTTCGTCCGGCAGAGTCTTCTGTGTTGACATCATAAGTTATCAAAACCATCATATTTGCTTCCTCATTTCCACAAAAAAGGCGGATAAGCGTCCAAATCGCCGCGCAGATACCGACTGAGCAACAGCGATTGCACAAACGGAACCAAGCCCCACGGTAATTTTTCTTCCAAAAACGGGTGGGTTATGGTCTCTTGCTTTTTTTGCTGCCATTGCTTTAAGAATTTCTGCCGTCCCGTATCGGTCATTCGAACAGCTCCGCTATCCTCGCAAATAAAGTCTTCGGGTGACAGAACACGGTTATTTATAACGGTCAAAACAAATCGGTCTGCCATACACGGCCTCAGTTCTTCCATAATATCTGCCGCCAATGAAGTCCGTCCAGGGCGATCTTTATGCAGAAATCCCACATAAGCGTCCAATCCGACACTTTCTGCCGCACCGGCACAATCGTTTGCAAGCAAACTGTATGCAAACGAAAGCATTGCATTGACATTATCCAACGGAGGACGGCGATTGCGACCATTAAAGAAGAACTCCTCTTTTTGCCGCAAGATCATATCGTCGAATATGCGAAAATATTCGTTTGCGGCGGCTCCTTCAATGCCGCGAAGAGCCTCGCTGTCTTGAACCTCGGTTATTTGAGACAGCATCGATTTAAGACTTTCGGAAGCCGTGCGGAACTTTTCGTCATCAATTCGTTCCTTATGGTCACGGCGTGTACGTTCGATAATCCAACGTGCATTATAGACCTTTCCGAATATCATACACCGTGCAATGCGACAGCTTTCGAGAGGGTCATCGGCAAAACGGTATTGCGTTCGGCGCAGCAAAACATTTCCACGGCTTATTCCCGACGTTCGAGCCAAAAAGCGACCCCTCGGCGAACAGAAGGAAAGTGTGATATCACGCTCGGCGCAGGCTCCCATCAGGGCAGGTGATGCGCCGGCATATGAGAACGATATTATCGAGCACAAATTATGAAGCGGAAATCTTGCCACCGCCTCTTTGTCTCGGTTTACCACGACATTTTCTCCGTCAAGACTAAGCCACGCATCTTCGGACGTGACAAACAGCGTGTTCAGAAGATGTCTCATACGTCCTCCTTTGCTCCTGCCGACAGATATTCCGCAACGCTTTTCTTTCGAAACATCCTTGGCAGACATATTTCATTAAGTGAGCAGGCATTGCAATGCTTATCGGGCTTGACCTTCGGAGTATACTTGCGCTTGTAGAGGGAGTGCATTTCCGACAAAAGAGAACGCACCTGCTCACGCAGCTCGGCGGTAAACGCGACCTTTTCACGGCGGCGGGTCTCTCCGTAAAAAAGCGCACCCTCCGGAATATCGCAACACAGCATTTCTTCCAAGCACATACCTTGTGCACAAAGCTGAAGCCTGTCGGCATCGGTCGACTTCGGCGAACCGCGTTTATATTCTATTGGATAAGGTTTCCAAAGTCCGTTGCGGCCGTTTAAAAATATGCCATGCTCCGAACGGGTAAACTCAACCACGTCGCAGGCTCCGCTGACCCCGAGACTTGAAGAATGTATACTCATTCCTCGGGTTATCATCATATCTCCCCGAGTTTCCCGACTGTCGTTATCGTGAACTTTTTCGTGGAAAATATCGCCTTGAACCGTGAGAAGATTATCGGACCATTGCTGCTCAATGTGTATCAGCGCCCACTGACGGCGGCAAAAAGCAAAGTGCTGCAAACCGGAAAGCTGAATATATTCGTCTTCGTTATATTCCATCTATAACCTCCGGCGTGAGACCCGGGAGTTCCTCTAACGTAATATCGAAATCGTCGGCACTGCGCGGAAGCGAGACACCGTTCTTGAGCCCGACCTTCACGCTGCGGTGTACCTTTGCCGTAGAATACTGTCCCGTGCGGCAGTTGTGCTCGAACCAATATAACTTAACAACCTCCATTGAGCCTTCGGGACGGGCGGCGGAGGCATCGCCTTCGAATAATGTTCGCAATGCTTCCTTAAGCACCGCAGCATCGTCATTTGTAAAGCCGGTTTTTTCGGCAAGCTGAACATTGACCGAGCCTTTTATCATATAAAGTCCGAAACGGACATAGTGCTTTTTACCCATTGTGTCGGAAGAACGGCCGGTATCGCTCTTTTCTCCGTTCACGCTTTTGGTGATCTGCATAGTTTCAACCTCGACCGGCGTAACACTCACCGCTTGGTGAATAGACACGGGGCCTCGAACACCCACAGAAACACCTTTGTTTCCCTTGCCGTCTTTAAAGGCGAACACCTGTCCGAAGCTGCGAACATCAAGCCATGTCTCACAGGCTTTTTCGGCGTATTTATCGCCGTCCTTTTCGCCTGCCATAACGTGATTTGCGCGCTCGGCCAAGCTTCCGAGTCCGTCACTGCAACGGTCTTCCGACTGAACAAAAACAGAATATCCCATATCCTGCATTCTGTTACGTATCTTTCGTTTTATGCAAACGTCACTCATCTCACCGTAACCTTCATAGTCGGTACGGGGACGGTTGCCGTTAAGGGGATCGCCGTTGGCATTTGCTCTGTCAACGGAAACCAAAGCCACAAAATCGATTTTATTATTCAGCGTGCTCATTATTGTTTTCCTCCGTCTTGGTGTGATTTTTAGAATACAAAGCGTTCCTTTGTAAATAGTAGCCCATTAAATAGCTGTCCTCAAGCGGCAAATTCCAACTTTCCTGCGGATATGCGCTTATCTGCTCCATTATTTGAGAAATAATTCCTTTATACCACCTGCGAATACCGACGGAAAGCTGCGGAAAATATGCCTGCTCCAGCTGTTGTTCGATTATTCCGGCAGCATACATCGGTCGGCGGCAGAATACCGACTGCATACGGATAGCGTTGGTCTCACGCGCCTCTTCTCTGCCGTAAGTATCTGCTTCCGCTTTTTCCATTACCGCCAGCAGTCTTCCGAATTGATAACTGCGGTCTTGCTTTTCAGGCTCTAAAGCCATATCCCATTCCTCCTTAAATCGGTCATATCGGTATTTTCTGATCACTGCACAGGCAGTGAATAATATATATTCCCAAACGCTGCGGTCAAAGGATTGCGGACAAGAGGCCTTGTCGGCCAACGCTCTGACCACGTCGGTGCCGATAGGTACTTTTTCTATGCGGCAAGCCAGCATACGCTGCAGTTGCTGACGCATTATCTGATCGTCGGCGGTTATCCTGACGGCATTTTTTTCGGTCGTTTGCATACCGAATGCACAGTTTACTATCTGCCTTAAATCCGGCGACCTTATGCCGAAATCACGGTCCGGCCAACAGCAAACACTGTCCCAATCATAAAGCCGTTCCAAAAAGTCGTGTGCCCGAAATTCGTTATAATAGGTCAGCGCCAATCGACCTTTTGTGGAGGCGTCGAATACCGCAACAACTATTCCGTCATTCACCGTAAAGTCCTGCTTTTTGCCGACAAGCGTACGGGACAGTTCTTCACGGTAGCTGTCGGGTTGCCAAACGGGAGTTGACCTGCGGAACGGCAATGTCGGTGACTCCACGGTTTTCCCCTGAGGATTCCAACAAAGAAAAGCTCGGCCGCCGTAAATTTTTCCTTCTTCTTGAATCAGCCAACGCAATGCGTTGTGTGCCTTTTGAGAAGCTATATATCCCACCTGTGCCGACTGCCATTCCTCGGCCAAGCGACCGCGATATGTAAATCCGCTGCTGTCGTTTGCGGATATGAGCTTTGCGTTGCCGTTCAGCGCAAACACTCCTTTCGGATGCTGCTTTGCGATGCCGGTTTCGGTGCCCGTCACAAGGCATAGGCCTTTATCACGCTCGAAATTGTTTATGCTGTACCGCGTATAGGCTTCGAGCAAGGAATCATCACGCCAACAATCCTCGGGCTGCTCGCCCAAAACACGCCACCGAATCAGTGACTTGTCATCTTTTGAAAAATTTTCAAGATCTTTTT
This sequence comes from uncultured Eubacteriales bacterium, assembly GCA_964634675.1. Taxonomy (GTDB): domain Bacteria; phylum Bacillota; class Clostridia; order Oscillospirales; family Acutalibacteraceae; genus UMGS172. Next base: position 8,732 of record CAZWLH010000035.1, on the reverse strand, counting down.
CCACTGTACCGCCGAGAACATATTGCAGTATTGGGCGAAGCTTCGGGTGTGAATACTCCGACTCTGCCCATTCCTTCAACTGCTCGACGTACATTTCGTATTTCACTTTATTTTTCGGCAATAAATATCCGAACTGCTCACAAAGAGGATGAGGACAGGGAGCACTTGTGCGGCCTGCGGAGTTTTCGGTCACGGGGATTACAATCTTGGGCTCGTCCTTAGCCACCGCTGCGGCCGAAACGAAGCGGCCGTCACGGTCTAATGTGATTTCCAAGCTTGCGCTGACAACAGAATGTCCGACAGGCGCCATCGGTGACATACCTTCACGGTTTCCGGTGTATCCGATATGGCTGTCATAGGTCTCTATCGCACGTTGAAACAGTCCCATTACCTCACCTCCTCAAATTCCCTGAGGCCGGAGAAATTATTCAATTCTTTTCCGAACGGTTTGATTTCCATTTTTTTCAGTGTCTTAGTATGCGGACATTCTTCGGGGCGCAGAAAACGCACTATGCCGTGTTCCATAACCGGTTGCCAAAAGCGAGCGGTCATATTCCCGGCGGTTTCGGGCGAGTATGCCTCATCGGCATAGGTCATACCGTGGTACATCAAACCGAAATCAAGCCTGTCGATTTCGTCATAAGCACCATTTCCTTCACCGAATACGCAGGGCTCAACATAAGCTTGGCACTCACGTGTTCCCAGGAATATATCTCTGCGACCGCCTTTACGTATCATTTTCAAAGCTATCTGATGATGCTTGTTTTCATTTCGGTCACAGGCCAATTCGGGGCGGTTTTCGTTCCATTCAAAATGCGCTTTTACCTGATAGCGGCATTTTTTCAAATAGGTGTAATACGCAAGGTCGTTTCCGCCGTTGTATTTCAGCGGCCGTATGCCCTTGACCTCCATTGCAATCGGCTCCATTATTCGCACTTCGTCAATCACCCATATAATGGTCGGTTTCCAATACACCGACGACAAAACGCCCTTCAGGGCTTCGTAAGTGGGAAGCTGATAGCTGTGCTTTTCGCCGCCCAAGCGCATAATAGGATCCGAAAACAGCGCATAATCGCCGCTGACCTGAAACTCGATAACGTTGGGATATACCGTTTTCATATCACACCTCCAAAAAATCGTATTCCTCGGGCTTTAAAGTAAAGCCTATCGTATTGTCATAATATCCGCTCGGCAAAACCTTGATGCCGCCGTAATCTTTTATTACATCCGACAGTTCACGGAACTGATAAGAGTAAAGCGATACCGTATACGGCTTTGCACGTGATATCCACTGCTTTAAAAATGCTATATCTCCGCTTCCGTGCGAGGACAGCTCTTCAATGAGTTGTTCTCCGGCTTCGAACGGAACGACGACATCGGCCGTGTCTTCATCGAATACCGTAAAGGCATTGCCGGCCGTGCGAAACGCCTGACGAACCACAAAATTTGTCGCTGACGGCTCACAGTTGTTGGCGTATTTGCCGTTTTGAGACAACAGTGAAAGAATGCTGACGCGTTCTTTTTGAAGCATATAATCCTGCGCTTCTTTCGGCATAGCACCGTAAAGCCGTTTATAATAATACCCGACCGAACTGTCGGAAGACAGGTTATGGGCGAATTTATCGGGATTTCTGCCGAATTCGTCCAGCAGGCTCAAGGTTGCCTGTTTTGCGTGTTCTATATCTTTTAAGCATCCGAGATTTTCGTCAACAAGTGTTAAAACATAAACCGAAGACACTTCGTTTTCACCGTTTCGGTTGCACCTTCCCGCAGCTTGAACTATATTGTCCATACCGGCAGTCAGTCTTATCACACGGTCAAACGAAATATCAACACCGGCCTCTATGACCTGGGTGGCTATGCAGAGGCAGCTTGTTTTACTGTCCAACGCGCGGTATATCCCGTCAAGAACCTGCTTGCGGTGAGCCGGACACATCGCCGCCGACAAATGGCAGCACACCTCGGCCGCACCCGAAAGTTCCCGTGAAAGATATTCCGCCTGTTCTTTTTTATTGCATACCACAAGCAAACGGTTGACCTGCTCGGCCGATGTTCTTATGAACTCAGCTGCCTGCGGCATTGTCACCCTGCCGCCGTCGGATATTTCGGTTCGCCGAAAGACCTTCCACAGTGTTGCATCATACGGCACCATTTGGCGCAAAGGTGATTTTAGCGGATGTGCCGTTTGCTCCAGGCATGGCTGAGTAGCCGAGCAAAACACCACCGTTGCGCCGCAAACATCGGCAAGAAAGTTGACGCTCAAATTAAATAAGCTCAGCATTTTCGTCGGCACCGTTTGAACTTCGTCAATGATTATTATGCTGTTGCACAGGCTTTGAAAGCGGCGAATCGCAGTGGTCTTGGAGTCGAATAAAGTATTGAGAAACTGCACAAGTGTAGTAATGATTATCGGAGACTGCCAATTTTCCACCGCCAATTCGTGCATATCAAGCTCATCGGTTTTAGTGGGCTCGGCGACGTTGCTGTGATGCTCGGTGACCATGCTGTCGTCGCCGACAAATTTTCGGATAACGGCGGCATTTTGTTCAAGTATGGTAAGCAACGGCGAAACGAAAATAATTCTGTGTTTTTTCAGCTTTTGCGCGTGATTAAGCGCAAAGCGTAAAGAACTTAAGGTCTTTCCGCCGCCCGTCGGAACATTGAGACGGATAATATTGTCTTTACAACCGCTGAAATCGCGACATTGTTTTGAAATGGCAGCTCTTGCCGAATTTATCGGCGTGTCATTTGAAAAACGGTTCAATTTTTCTTCTGATGCTGCCACATAAGGCTTCCAAAATTCCGAGTAATCCGAAGGTTCGGCGGGAATTGCCGCTCCTGTCATAAATTCGGTCGTATCACGTCGGTCTCCCTCTATGACCGCCGACAGTAAGAGCCTTGCAAGCAGTCCTATGTAAAAATAAAAATCGTCATCGCTGTCTTTGGCTGCTATGCTCATTTTTTCATATATCGGGGTAAGTTCACCGTTTGCAAGGCCGAACCGCTCGGTTATTTCGTTCAAATCGGCACATTGCTTTAAATAATTATCCGAACTTTCGCCGTAACCGATATTCGGAGCTTCGAGTCTGTGAGCAAAGCCCGATTTGCCTTCATTATCAATACAGTCAAACAGACCGTGGTGCGCTCCCACGGCAAAAGCCAACAGCTCGGCAGTAAGAGCACCGCAATCGGCCGAGTCGGCGGCACCGTTTGCGTGAAACGTGTTCAGCAAAAATCTGCACGCCGCAAATGTATGGTTGACCGTGCCTCGGGTTCCTTTACCGTCTAAGAGGTACTCCTGAAACTCTTTTTTCATCTTGCCCATATCGTGCAGCAAACCGGCAAGATACCCTGCATTGCCGAGATTTACCGACCGTAAAGCGTTTTCTGCATAAGCTGCCGCCGCACGGCAATGCTCTGTAACCGTTTGCATCAATTTTTCATCCGAATCGGTTTGACGAAAATGGGAATAAAATTCCATATTTATTCTCCTCACTTTGGCTACTGTTAACAGTATAGCACAGAAATATCCACAGTTCAATATCGCTTTTAACATTTTTTACAACTTTTAAAGTAAAATTTTCACGAATTTTGTCGAAATCTTGTTCCGCAGTATGAACAAAACCGACTTTACAACATTTGAATTACCCAATATATAACGCCGTACAGAACGCTTGCCGCCGTTCCGTAAACGATAACGGGACCGGCTATTTTGAACATATTCGCCCCAAGTCCCAAAATAAAGCCCTCCGCCTTATATTCGATGGCCGGAGACACGACCGAATTTGCGAAGCCGGTGATTGGCACAAGCGTACCGGCACCCGCAAACTTTGCCAGGCGGTCAAAAATACCGAGCGCGGTGAAAAATGCCGACAGAAAAATCAGCGACACCGAGACCATCGCCTTGGCCGACAAAAGATCCAACTCGGTGCTTTGATAAAACTCAAGTAAAAGCTGACCGATCACGCATATTAAGCCACCGACCGTAAAGGCGGCCGCACAGTCCTTTATAAGCGGTGAGCGTTTCGACTGCTCGGCGACGGCTTGCAGATATTCGGTTTTCGACATTCCGTTCATATTCTTCTTCCTTTCGGAATTATTTTTGCCCGAAAGCTTAAAGTTATTCGAAAAACGACAAACCTCTTGAAATGCAAATCGTCAAACTGTATAATTAAAGCAAAAACACAGAATTTTAAGGAGCCGCTATGAGTCATTTTTATGCAATGCTTTTCAGAATGAAATACATCGACCGTTGGGCACTTATGCGCAACACACGCAAGGAGAGCCTTGCCGAGCACACGCTTGAGACCGCCTTTATCGCTCACGCCTTGGCCGTTATTCAAAACCGCCGCTTCGGCGGAAGCATCGACCCCGAAAAGGTGGCGGTGGCGGCACTTTTTCACGATGCACCCGAGATCATCACCGGCGACCTGCCCACCCCCGTGAAATACTATAACGAACAAATCAGAGATACCTATAAAGAAATCGAGCGTTCGGCCGAGAACCGCCTTTTGGAGCTTTTACCCGACGATCTGCGTCCCGATATTGCCGAGCCGTTTAAAATGACCGACCCAGAGATCAAACGCTTTGTGAAAGCGGCCGACAAAATTTCGGCGCTTTTGAAGTGCCGTGATGAGCTTTCGCTCGGCAACCGTGATTTCGCCGCCGCCGAGCAGCAGACCTTAAAGGCCATTGCCGATATGAATATGCCTGCCGCCGACTGTTTTTTGCGGGAATTCGCCGCAAGCTTTTCTCTGCCGATAGACGAGCAGAAGTAGCTTTTAATCTTTCGACCGAAAATCAAAAATTCCCGACCGTTAGCTTTTAACAGTCGGGAATTTTTTAATAGTTCAGCACCACGGTTTCGTGGCAGAGAAGCTTCGGAAGGGTGAATTTTACCGTGCCGCCCTCGGTCGAAAAATCCAAATATGTCTCTTTAAGCGGCAAATAGACCGATTTCACGGTTTCTTCTACCTTAACCGCAAACGGAATATCGTATATCGGGACGATATCCTCGATGATTTCGGCACAGCCGCGTTTTACAGGTGCGGCATAGGTCATATTTATGCAATAGCGATTTTTGTCGCTCTGCTTTATCATTCGGCAACGGCCTTGCGAATAGATATCGGTTCGAAGCTTCAACTGCGGCTTCAGCAGTCTCAATGCTTCAAGAATATATCGCTTGTAATAAATGCTTCCGTACTTATGATAAAGTCGGGGCAGGGGAAGCGCCGAATATACGATATTGCCCTTTTGCGAAACTGCCGGATATCGCTCGCCTTGCTTGTCATACGGCGTGTTTTTGTGGCCGCAGAAGTGTCCGTATGTGCGGTTGAACCGTGGCGAAAGCATTTCGGCTTTGACCGCAGCACCGTTCGGTTTTGCAACGGTTCCGGCTTCGTACGACAGGCAGGGAGATTGCGGAACCTCCTCCGAAAAGTCGACCGTCGGAACGATATAAGCGCAGTCGTCCTTTGAGAACACGGGCTCACAAAGTCCGCAATCGAGCACAAATTCGCCGTTTTCGATCAAAGCACCGTTACAGAACAGCACCTTGCCGCCGTCGGCAACATATGCTTTGAGCTTTTCGCCGTCGCTGTCCGACAAATTGCAGATTTCCGGGAAAATTACCGTATCGAAGCGCTTGAAATTGCCGTTTAAGACGATCGAATAGTCGATTTGGCTTTCTGTCAGTATTTTTGAAATTCCCGAGTCGGCGGCTTCGTCGGTCGAGAGGTGAATTCCGATATCGGCGGTGCTTTCACCGAAAATATAGGGTTCCAAGCTTTCGTAATATCTGTAAGCATAGCCTATGTTTTTATAGGTCTGCATATTCTGCTCGCCGTCGGGAAACATATGGTCACCGATAGAGCAGGCTGCTCCGTAAACCGCCATGGTCGCAACCTCATATTTCAAGGCTTCTTTGCACTTGAAACCGCCGAATTCGCCCCAATCGAGGTGGAATTTTCCCGTCATTCCGAGAAACGGCTTGCCGAGCTGAGAGAAGAATGACGCGTTAAGTGCCATTTTATCATAACCGCCCCAAGCCGTCGGAAGATCCTCCATCTCATAGTGGGTCTCATACAGGTGGTACTCGGGCTTGCCTATCTCGGCACCGCCCGAATTGAAGAATATCGAAGCGTTAGGGTGGTATTTATGCAATATTTCGCCGCACTTTTTCATAAAATCAATGTGCTTAATGCGATAATATTGCTTTGCATCCTCGACCGAATCGGGATTTAGTCCCGAAGCCTTCATTCCCTTGCGGCACTCGTCGCAAACACAGTACGGATCAATAAAGCAGATGTCATAAAACAATCCGTCGACCGTTTTACAGCGCTTGCATATTTCCTCGGTCTGAGCATAGATATGTCGGCAGTATTCGCCATCGTTAAGGCACAGATTTCGCCAAGTGCAGAACGGCAAAGCATCACTGTCCGAGTGGTCGAAGTCGTACTTGCCGTTGTTGGTATGCACCGAGCCGTCATATTCCCTTGACAGCCATTCGGGGTGTGCGTTGGCATCGGTCTCGGACCAACCTGCGGTGATGTAGATAGGCGCCTTCACGCCGATCTCGTGCGCCGCCTCGACCATAGCACCCGTGAGGTCAAAATCAAGTCCCGGGTGCACGGTTCCTATTTCGGTCGGGTAGTAGCATAGACCGTGGTGACACTTTGCAAAAACGGTTATACTTGTGAGGTTGCCCTCCTTTAAAGTACTTTGAAACTGCTTTTTATCGAATTTTGAACCTATCCCCTTAATAAGCGGCGAGGTGTGGAAATCAAGGTGTACGTGTCGGCAGTTATCACTGTTCATTTTTTGTTCCTCTTATTATTTCTTATAGAAGGGTCCGAAATTTTTGCAAGCCCGGTAGTCGGCCGACTCTTTATCCATTCCGAATGCGTTCCAGGCGGCGGGACGGAATATCTTGTCCTCGGGAACATTGTGCATCGAAACGGGAATACGGAGCATCGAGCAAAGGGTTATGAGGTCGGCGCCAATGTGTCCGTAGGAAATCGCACCGTGGTTGGCACCCCAATTGTTCATAACGTCATATGCCGTCTTAAAGGCGCCCTCACCCGTGGTTCTCGGAGCAAACCAAGTGCAGGGCCAAGTATAGTCGGTACGCTTCCAAAGAGTATCGGAAACCTCTTCGGGGAGCTTAACGGTCCAGCCCTCGGCGATTTGGATAACGGGGCCGAGACCCTTGACCAAGTTCAAGCTTATCATCGTTGCAGGCATTTCCGCATCGGTCAAAAAGCGTGAGGAATATCCGCCGCCTCTGAAATAGCCGAGGTCGGCATAGTTCCAGGTCGTGTCTGCCAAAACGGCATCAATATCCTTTTCGGTCATATCGTACCAGCACTTCATAGTGCCGTTTCCGTCGTCATCCTTTGCGGCGCCCGAAGCATCGAGACAGCAGGCACCCGAATTTATAAGGTGAATTATACCGTCGGACTCGGCAGTGTGACCGCAAAGCTCATAGCCGGTGACACGCTTGACCGAGGCGGCACTCCAATAGGTTCTGACATCGGCAAACATCTGTGCACGGTTGGTAAGAAGCTTGCCGAAAAGCATTCCGAGTCCGTTGAGGACATCGTTTTCGGTAGCCAGAATATACGGTTCTCTTGCGCCGTTCCAATCGAATGAGGTGTTGAGCACTGCCTCGGCGAAGTCGCCGTTGGGATAAAAATCGGTCCACTGACGCTGGCCTTGGAAGCCTGCGGCTATGGCGTTATGTCCGACCGCTTCTTCCTCACAGCCCTCGGGCAGATTGTCACAGCCGTTCATAAGCTCCTTGATTATGACCGCCATTTTTACGACAAATTCCCAGTCTGCCGCCTTTTCTTCGGCGGTTCTCTGCATATTCTCGGTATTTTTGTCAAAGCCCTCTTTGCATTTTTCCTTTGCCCATTTCAAAGCCTTTTCGTATTCGTCGTGATCGTAAATACCCTCGGTCATTCGACGGATTATCTCGACCTCATCGACCGATTCGACACGCATTCCGAGGTATTCCTCGATAAAGGACGCATCGATTATCGAACCGCCGATGCCCATACAAATAGAGCCTATCTGCAAGTACGATTTTCCTCGCATGGTTGCGGCGGCGACTGCGGCACGGCCGAAGCGGAGCAGCTTTTCCTTAACATCCTCGAGGATAGCGGTATCGTCGGCATCGCAGACCTCACGGCCGTAGATTCCGAAGGCGAGGAGACCCTTTTGCGCGTGGGTGGCAAGCACCGAGGCGAGATAGACAGCACCCGGACGCTCGGTTCCGTTAAAGCCCCAAACACCCTTTATCGTGTCGCGCTCCATATCCATGGTTTCGGCACCGTAGCACCAGCAGGGGGTGACCGTAAGTGTGATGGCAACACCCTCTCTTCTGAACTTTTCGGCACAGGCGGCGGCCTCGGCAACACGGCCAATGGTCGTATCGGCGATTATTACCTTTACCGGCTCACCGTTTGAATATTTAAGATTTTGTCTGAACAGCTCGGCGGCGCTTTCGGCCATATTCATAGTCTGCTCCTCGAGCGACTCTCTGACCTTTAATGCTCCTCGGCGGCCGTCGATGGTGGGGCGGATACCTATAACGGGGTATTCTCCGACATATCTGTTGTTATTCATAAATATCTCTCCTTTTTATTGACTTCCGATTATAATTATAGTATCTTATATATATAATTACTTGTAGGATATGTGACTTAAATTTGTATTATCGTCACCTTGGA
>CAZWLH010000034.1:0-14849 GCA_964634675.1 uncultured Eubacteriales bacterium | reverse complement strand
TTTCGCAATGTAATATACCCCTGTGTGATTGAGAATAGTATTGCATTATCTACAATATGACAGATATGTGAACTATTAGTAGAATTTCACCAAAAATCAAGCACCTTCCGAAAACGGAAGGTGCCAAGCTCAGCTTATTCCGGGAACAAGCAATTTTTCGTTACAGACCGTATCTATACTATCAATGCCGTTCGCCTCGCATATTTTCACAGGTGATGTCTTATACCTTTTTGCAATGCTCCAAACGGTTTCGTTTTCAGGAAAATAGAGTGTCAGGGCCGCTTTATCGGACTTAGGAAGCGTATTTTCGGTGTCGACCTTTATTCCCGACACTATCGAAAGCTTCTTTGAAAGGAAAACAACCGAATCTATCATAAGCTCGACCGCCGTCTCAAGCTTTCCGTCCTGCAAAAGCGAATAGCTTACCGCCTTGACCGATACCGTCGGTTCAAATGAAGCACCGTCTGCCACCGAGCCTATATCATAAAGGTATTCAAACTCGATCGGTCGCTCGAAGAATACAGGCGACGAATCTGCTCCGAGTCCTAAAATATTCAATGTAACGGTCCCGTTTATAAAGATTTCATTTTCCGAAGTGCCTAAGTGACCGACCTCTGCCCTGCACCAGACATCGTAGACCTCGCTCAGTGACTCACCGAAATCAAAGGTCTTTTTGCAGACACACTTGTCGCTGACTTTATCGCAAAAGCTTTCGGCGCATATATCGGAGAACTCAATATCTGCGGCATATTTTCCCGAAAAAGCATCGACCGCAACGGTTCTGTTTTGCTCGGTAAACGGCATTATCAGCAGTGCGGTCTTAGCCTCAAAGCCAAGCGAACGAACATTACCGTCGAGTCCGGTTTTGGGATGAAGCTCAAAGGATTCGACGTAGGTTTTAACGTTTAATTTAACATCGTCAAAGCCCGACTCGATGTCGATTATCTGTGAAAAGCCTTTTGTTTCGAAAAGCTTTACGGGAATGCCGCCGTCATCGGGTGAATAAAGCACCGAAATATCGACATTTCCCTTAACAACCGCTTTTCCTCCGACATACTTACATTCCGAAGCCGAAGACGCCGCTTCGTATCGCAATATCCTGCCGACGGGCGGTTTTGTTTGAGGAACTGCTATTTCATCATCAACAAACACCGACTTTTTAACGGTGGGAAGCGGAAAAGCGAAATCACTCGCTTCGGTTTTCATAAATATTCCCTCGGCGACCTCGGAATCGGGCAATGTGACACAGTCTATGGCTGTCACCTTTACGCCGAGCGACAGTGATCCGTGTATTTCTATCTTTCTCGGTCCGACTGCCTTTGTGTTGACGTATCCGATCTTCGGAGTTGCCTCAACAAAGCCGTCAACCGATTCCTTAGGCTCTATTGACCGTGAAAACGGAAAAATATGAGTAAAGCTGTTCGGCCGTCCGTCCGAGCCTGTGTAAAGCAAAGTAAACGTAACCTGGCCACCTATCCCGACCGTGCGATCGTTGCACTGTGCCGACATAATGCTTATTTCGGATATACATTTGAGCACCTTGTCGACCTCGGGATAGTAATCGGGCAGTGTGAAATCGGTGTCTATGCTTTGCTCGCACGAGGTCTCGAACACCGTTTTCATCAAGGGCAATGCGTTTTCGGATTTATATTCCATATTTTTCTCTCCCGTTTGAATATTTTTAATTATAAATATTCAGAGAAAGCAAAAAATATGAACGGTACCGTTAAAAATCCTTCATTTTATGTATTTTCTTTTTTTATTTTGAAAACCGCTCTTAAAATACCGCCTAAAAGCTTGGGACTCTTGATGACAACAATCTTCAAACCGATCTCTCCTTATCAGCATTTGCAAAGAATTCCGAGAACTATCAAGGCAACCGTCAATAATGCGATTATAAACCCCGATGTGCAAAAATGTGATATTATCAAACCCACACCGAATGCAATAGCAACGGCTCCGAAGCCGCTGCAGCCACGTCTGTGTCGCATAAAAAACACCACCTTCAATTCTCTTACGCCATTATACGCAATAGAACGAGAGCGGTGACAGTTTAAATATCTTTTTTAACGGTCATAATAAGAAGCGTTCCGTCGGCTACCGAAACGGTGGTGTCAAAATCGAGGGTATTGCTGACACCGATGGGGAAAGTATCGGTCAATACAGCATTTGAAAGCGGATAGCCGGCACCCGTGATATTCACGCCGTGTGCCTCGCCGGAAAAGGCGAAAACCGAGAGATAGCATACAGTGTCGGCCTTAAAGCTGATACTGCCGTTTTTCAAAATATAGGCCGAAAATCCGACACACCGAGCCTCAACCCGAGCGTTTTCAACATTCTCGTTCAGCCACTTCAAGGTTTGGAGCATAGCAAAGTTTTGATCGGGGCGTGAACCGTAACCGCCGAATATCAAAAACTCGGAATAACCGCGTTCCTTTCCGCAACGTGCGGCAAAAAGCAGATCGGTATCATCCTTATGAGTTGGAAGTCGAATAATCTCCTTTAAATCGGGAATATCATCCGAATAGGAATCAAAATCGCCGACCAAGAGATCGGGTTCGATCTCCGCGGCCTGACAATGGTAAAGTCCGCTGTCGGCGGCGATAACAAAAGCATTGCGGCAGGCGGCTCCTAAGGCTTCGGCGTCGCAAGCACCGCCCGCAACTATCACACAAGTGGTATTCACTTTTTTATCTCCCATGATTTGATTTTTTTAAGGTCGTCGTACATAGAAATATAGCTTTGAAGCCTTTCTTCGGCAATCTCTCCGCGCTTTACCGCATCTATAACGGCACAACCCGGCTCATTTGTATGCGTGCAGGAAGAAAAACGACATTGACCGAAATACTGCTCAAATTCCGGGAAGCAATGCTTCAGCTCGTCCTTGTCGTTAAGCATAAAATCGGTAAGCTCAAGTGTCGAGAAGCCGGGAGTATCGGCAACATAGCCGCCCCCGAACGGAAACAGCTCGACCTGCCGTGTCGTGTGACGTCCTCTGCCGAGCTTTTCGCTGACCTCTCCCGTCGAAAGGGTCACATCCTCCAATATGCGGTTGAGTATGCTCGATTTTCCGACACCCGAATTGCCGCAAAAGGCTGAAACACACCCCGAGAGCTGAGGCAAAAGCTCGTCGGTTCCGTTGCCCGATGAGGCCGAAACGACAAATGTTTTATAGCCAGCGGCTTTATATACGGAAGGCAGTCTTCCGAAATCGCCGAGATCGGCCTTATTGAAGACTATCACAGGCTCAACGCCGATATGCTCGCAGATCGCCGTCATTCGGTCAATGAGCAAGGTGTTCACGCTCGGAACCGAAAATGATGAAACGATAAAAAGCTTATCGAGATTTGCAAGCGGCGGTCTTATAAGAAAGTTTTTGCGTTCGAGGACACTTTCGACCACACCCTTGTCACCATTCAGGGTAACCGTTACACGGTCACCGGCCGAGGGTGATATCATTTGCTTGCGAAATGCTCCGCGCGGCTTACATTCATATACTTTGCCGCCGGCTTCAACATAGCAGAAGCCGGCGATGGATTTAAGGATTATACCCTTTGTCTGAATTTTTTCCGAGCTCATAAATTACCGCTCTGTGAAGGATTTGATATGGCGGACGAGGTTCCGCTCGAGGTTGTACCCTCATTGGATGAGGTATCGTCGGAGGACGATGAACCGCTCGAAGTATCATCGGCAAGATAATCCTCAACCTTAGCAGATACAGAAGCCGAATCCTTGCGGTTGACCATATCTATTTTATAGGTCAGAGCCTTATCGATATTGATCTTATCCGATGTGATATTGATATAGACGGTAGCGGTTTTATCGGTAACACCGGTGATATCGACCGTCCAAGAACCGTCGTAATCGTTGATCTTGACCTTGAGAGTATCAATGATCTTGCCGCCGATCTGTGCTTCTAAGGTGACGGTGTAGTTTTCCTTAAAATTCTTTGGCAGATCGTCAACGGTAACGGTGTAGGAATAGCTTGTTTTGCCGGTGCTGACAAAAAGCTCAACCTCGGTTCCCTGAGGAAGAGTGAGCATTTCGGAGCGTGCAGGCGACTGTCTCAAAACAACATCCTTCTGCTTTCCGCCATCCTCATAGGTGATCTTGGCCTTGAGTCCGGCAGCTTCAAGCTCTCTTACCGCAACATCAACCGAATATCCGACACAGTCAACGTTATCGACATACTTGACCTCGGGTCCCATACTTACATATACATCTATAATGGTACCGTAATATACCTTTCCGCCCTCAGCCGGATCGGTCGAAATAACGTGATCGAGAGCGATGCTCGCATCGTGCTTCTTTATAAAGTTGCACTCAAGACCCTTTGGTTTCAAAAGTATCTGAGCCTCGGTCATACTGAGGTTATAGATCCTCGGTATCTCGATAAGCTCGGTACCGCGGCTGACGGTAAGCTTGATGACCTGAGTGACCTTTATCACACGTCCCTCGGCCTTATCCTGAGCAATAACGGTTCCTGCGGGAACATCAACACTTTCGACATACTCGACCTCAAATTTGAAATCGGAGTACTGACTGTCGATTTCGGAAACGGTCATACCGACAAACTGAGGCACGGTAACACTTTCGGTTCCCTGCTTATTCCACATTTTGAATACTATTATTCCGACAACGATAGCAGCGATGATAAATGCAATGGCAACACCTGCGAGTATCGGAATAACGGGGGACTTTTCGTCCTCCTCGTCGTCATCGTATTCGCCGTCGTCAAGCTCATCCCGGGGCTGTGACCTGTCGGGTGCCTGTACCCCGAAAATATCGGAATCGGTAACGGCATCGACAAAGCGTGTCGGCTCGTTATCGACAAAATAGGTATACTCGAAGACCATATCGGGGCTTCTGCGGAATTCCTCAAGATCACGGAGCATCTCGGCTGCGGAACGGTATCTCTTGGAGACATCCTTCTGCATGGCGTGCATGGTAATCTGCTCAAGTCCGACGGGGATATTCTCGTTAATATCACGTGGCAAAACGGGATCCTGCTGAAGCTGCATAATAGCAACCGAAACCGCACTGTCGGCCTCGAAGGGCAAGCGACCGGTAAGCATTTCATAAAGCATAACACCGACCGAATAAATATCGGCCTTTTCGTCGGTCAGCTCCCCCCTTGCCTGTTCGGGGCTGATATAGTGAACCGAGCCGATAGCCTTATCGGTCATGGTCTTGTGCTCACTGCGTGCAAAGCGTGCAATACCGAAGTCGGTGACCTTTATTGTACCGTCGGCCAAAAGCATAATATTCTGCGGCTTGACATCGCGGTGAACTATGCCCTTATCGTGGGCGTGCTGAAGGGCACGGAGCACCTGAATGGTGAGATAGACCGCATCCTTCCATCTAAGGCATTTTTGCTTTTCGATGTACTGCTTCAAGGTGATACCGTCAACATATTCCATAACGATATACTGAATCAGGTCGCCGAAGCTGACATCGTAAACCTTGACGATGTTGGGATGATTGAGAACCGCAATGGCCTTAGACTCGTTCTTAAAGCGAGTAATGAATTCTTCATTGGAAATAAATTCCTCTTTGAGAATTTTTACCGCAACGATCCTGTCCTCGATGCAGTCGTATGCCTTATACACAACGGCCATACCGCCGACACCGATTATCTCGCGTATCTCATACCTTCCGTCAAGTCTTTTTCCGACAAATTTGTCCATAATCAACATCCAATCCTAAATTTAAATGTTTATATCTTCAATAACAACGGCTGTGATGTTATCTCCGCCGCCGTTTTTGTTGGCTTCTTCAATAAGCATAAGGCTTTTATCGCCGTCCTGCTTCAAAATATCCGAAACAACGGCCGAATCGACAAAATTCGTCAAGCCGTCGGTACAAAGCAACACCCTGTCACCCTGCTTTAAATCGTATATATTATAATCGGGAGTGACCGATTCCTCAACGCCGAGCGCCCTTGTAATAACGTTCTTTCTGGGGTGGAAGCGAGCCTCCTCCGGAGAAATACGTCCGCTTTCTATCATCGACTGTACGATAGAATGGTCTCTTGTTATCTGTGAAAGCTTGCCTTCCGAGAAAACATAGCCTCTGCTGTCCCCCGCATGAATAAAATATGCGGTAGCTCTTCTTATAATGACTGCAACGATCGTCGTTCCCATACCGCTGAGCTCCTTGCTCTCACGCGATTTGTCGAAAACACGGATGTTTGCGGCATTCACCGACGAAACAAGCAGATTTCTCACCGAAATCTCGGACATACCCGAGCGGTAGCCCGATTTAAGCGATGCGGAAAAATGCTCAACACCCAAACGGCTTGCGATGTTGCCGCCGCTTGTACCGCCCATACCGTCACAGACTACCGCCCAAACTGCACCGTCGTCAAAGCTGCCGGTCATAACGGCATCCTGATTGCTTTCACGAAGCATTCCCTTATCCGAACAGGTATAGATATTCATTTTCCGCACCCCCTTACTTTAATTGTTTTAATTTTCGGCCTCTTCTATCGCCTTACCTCTCAGCTGTCCGCAGGAGGCATCGATATCCGAGCCCAAGGTTCTTCTTATGGTAGTATTTATGCCGTAACCGTTCAAAAGCTCACAAAAATGTTCGATTTTTTTACGGTCGGGTTTTTTATAGCTGTTTTCCTTAACGGGATTCACGGGTATCAAATTAACGTGGCAAAGCATACCTCTAAGCAGCTGTGCCAGCTCCTTTGCGTTGGCATCACTGTTGTTCACACCGTCGACCACTGCGTATTCAAAGGAAATCCTGCGGCCGGTCGCCTTAATGTAATCCTTACAAGCCTTTATAAGCACCTCGATATTCCACTTTATATTGACACGCATCATCGAGCTTCTGATAGCATCGTTCGGAGCGTGGAGCGATATCGAAAGTGTTATCGGGAAGCCTTCCTCCGAGAGACGGTAAATACCCGGCACAACACCCGAGGTCGAGACCGATATATGCCTTAAACCTATGTTAAGACCTTTATCGTCGGAAACAAGCCTTAAAAAGCGGATGACATTATCAAGGTTATCCATAGGCTCGCCCATACCCATAAGAACGACATTGGAAATTCTTATTCCCCTGTCACGCTCGGCGGCGGTTATCTGTGCCAGCATTTCGGAAGCGGTAAGGCTTCTTTTAAGACCGTTAAGACCCGATGCACAGAAGCTGCAGCCCATACGGCAGCCAACCTGCGTGGAAATACATACGGAGTAGCCGTGGTTGTACTTCATAAGCACAGATTCCACCAATTCCCCATCGTGCATTTCATATAAGTATTTTACAGTATCATCTATGTCGGATTCAAGTCTTTTTTTGATATTTGCGGTTACAATATAGTAACCTTCTTGTAACTTTGCACATAATTTTGCCGGAATATTCGTCATTTCGCCGAAATTTGTTACTCCACGCTGTAACCAGCCGAAGATTTGTCCCGCTCTGAACTTAGGCTCACCAAGCTCTGACATCAGGGTCTCAAGCTCTGACAGGTACATTGATCTAATATCGATTTTGCTCAATTTCAATTCCTCTTCAGTATGCAAAAATAGAAGCCGTCAGTGCCGTCCGTGTGCGGCATAAGTGTCCGCTCACAAAGCTTGGAAAAGCCTTGGTTGCGCTTCAAAAACTCTTGCACGACACCATCATTTTCCTTGCGGCGAACCGTGCAGGTCGAGTACATTATCATACCGTCATTTTTCAGATAACCGACCGAGGTCTCAAGTATTTTCAACTGCAAGCTCGGCAATGCTTCGAATTCTTCGGGTCTTTTGTATTTGATTTCCGGCTTACGTCTTATGACACCGAAGCCGGAGCACGGAACATCGCAGATCACGCGGTCGAATAAGCCGAGGCTCGGATTAAAGCGTTCGGCATCGTTGACCGTTGCGGTGAGATTATCTATTTTCAAACGCTTGGCACCGCTGAGTATC
The DNA here is from genome assembly GCA_964634675.1 of uncultured Eubacteriales bacterium. Taxonomy (GTDB): domain Bacteria; phylum Bacillota; class Clostridia; order Oscillospirales; family Acutalibacteraceae; genus UMGS172. The sequence continues at coordinate 6,930 of CAZWLH010000034.1, read as the reverse complement.
AGTCCGACACGCTTTTCATAAATGTCGCAGGAGGTTATATGACCCGTACTTCCGACAAACTGCGCGGCGGTAAAACTTTTACCACCCGGTGCGGCACAAACGTCGAGAACACACATTCCCTCGGCTATATCAAGTGCGCCGACCGCCTTTTGCGAAGCCAAGTCCTGTACGAAAAAGCAACCGCTTGCAAACTCGGGAAGCTTTTCGATATTGCCGACGTTTTCGACCGAAAATGCACCGTCGGTATCGCACATCTCAAGCTCTATGCCCTTTTTTTCAAGCATGGTCTTAAGCTCGGCCGATTGGGTATTCGAAAATCGGTTAACACGGCAGTAAAGCTTCGGGGTATGAAGTGTGCTTTCCAAAAATTGCTCGGCGGTTTCAAGACTGTAATCACTTGAAAGCTCCTCTGCAAGCTCATTTGTACAGGAGTACTTGAACGAAAGATCGTCGCTTTCTTCGATTCTTTTGAGAATATCCGCCTTTTCAAGACTGATTTTGCGTAAAACGGCATTTACAAAGCCTGCGGCAAAGCGCTGACGGCTTTTGTTTATTATTTTCACCGATTCGTTAACTGCGGCCGAAGGCGGAATTTTATCGGTAAACAGTATCTGATAAACCGCCGTTCTGAGCACCGAGAGCACAAACGGATGAGTTTTATTAAGGCCTTTGCCCGAAGCCTCGGTCAAAATGCGGTCAATGGTAAGCTTCCGTGAAAGCACTCCGTAGATTATTCGGCTTGCGAGCGCCGAATCGACACGCGAAAGCTCGGCCTTGGCAAGCTCTGCATCAAGTGCGATGTTTGAATAGCTTCCGTTACGCTCGATATCGGAAATGACCCTTGCCGCAACTGTTCTTGCGTTACTCAAAGCCTTGTACCGACCTTTATGGGAAAGCCGTTAAGCAAAGCCTTTGCGGTCATTTTTGCCTTGCCTTCCGGCTGAAGCTCGGTAAACACTATCGAAGTGCCGTTCTTGCAGGCAACAGTGAGTCGTTCCTTGGCTTCAACGACCGTGCCGGGCTCAGAATCGAGAGTACCGCCGACCTCGGCCTTTATCGCCTTTATGCGCTTGCCCGATGCAAAGAAGTAAGCCGACGGCCACGGTGTGAAGGCACGTATCCTGCAATCGATAGCGGCTGCATCGTCCGAAAAGCTTATAAGTCCCATTTCCTTGGTGATTATCACCGCGTGAGTCACACCTTCCTCGGGTTGCTTCATCGGTGTAACAGTACCGTTTTCAAGTGCCGTCACCGTGTCGGCAAGCAGCTTTGCACCCATTACCGCCAAGCGGTCGTGGAGCGTTTCGAAATTATCGTTTTTCAGTATATCGGTTTTATCGGTAAGAAGAATATCTCCCGTATCTACACCGATATCCATAAGCTGAGTTGTAACGCCCGTTTCAGTGTCACCGCAAAGTATAGCCGTCTGAATCGGTGATGCTCCTCTGTGTCTCGGAAGCAAGGAGGCGTGAACATTGACACATCCGTATTTCGGAAGCGAAAGTATATTTTCGGGAATTATCTTGCCGTAGGCGACTACCGCAATAAGGTCGGGCTCAAGGCTTTTGAGAAGCTCATAAACCTCGGGAGTTCTGACCGACTGCGGCTGAAACACCTTTATACCGTGACCCTCGGCGGCCACCTTGACAGGCGGCGGTGTCATAATCATTTTTCGTCCCTGCGGCTTATCGGGCTGGGTAAAGACGCCGGTAACGTTATGTCCTGCGGCGATAAGTGACTCAAGACAGCCGACCGCAAAATCGGGAGTGCCCATAAAAACTATGTTCATTTTATTATCCGTCCTATAACCTTATCCTTATAGAGTATGCCGTTCAAATGGTCGATTTCATGCTGAAACGCACGAGCAAGCAGACCTTCTCCGCTTATTTCAAAGGTTTTTCCGTTGCGATCCTGCGCCTTAACAGTGACATTCATCGCTCTCTTCACAACTCCGCTTTCGCCAGGGCAGGAAAGACAGCCCTCCGAGCCCTCCTGAACACCGCTTTCCTCGGTTATAACGGGATTTATAAGTTCAATCGGACCTTCGCCGATGTCAATAACGCAAATTCTGCGAAGGATACCGACCTGCGGTGCCGCAAGACCGACACCCTCGGCCATATACATGGTTTCCTTCATATCGTCGAGCAGAGTGGCAAGCTTTTCGTCAAATGCCAAAACGCTTCGGCACACCTTGCGAAGAACGGGATCTCCTTCTTTTACAATGTTTCTTATAGCCATAATTATCACCTGAAATCAAATAATACTGTCGGGGTTAACGTTCACGGTAGCGGTAACGGTTTTTGAAAAGGCCGTCTTATAGTATTCGGCCGAAACCTCACGCATCATTTCACGAAAACGGTTCGAGTTTTTATATTTTATTATAAGTTTATAACGGTAGTTATTATTCACCTTGGCAACTGCGGCAACCGTCGGTCCCAAGGTTATCAGCTTGACATCGCCGAAATTGCCCGAGGCTTTGGCCTTTAAGGCTTCAAAATAATATTTTGCCGCATTTTCGGTCACCGCACGCTCACTTCCGACGAAAGAGACCGTTGCAATATCGCAATAAGGCGGATATATCATAAGCTTTCTCGTCATTATTTCGGACGAATAAAAGGTATCGTAATCCTGTGCGGCGGCAAGCTCTAAAATTCTGTTATCGGGCTCAACCGTCTGTATAACTGCCGTACCCCTGTCACTTCCTCTTCCCGAGCGCCCGACGACCTGAGTCAGCAGTGAAAAGGTTCGTTCATAGCTTCTGAAGTCACTGCTGTGAAGCGCAACATCGGCATTGAGCACGCCGACCACCGTCACCTTGGGAAAATCAAGACCCTTAGCGACCATCTGAGTTCCGAGCATTATATCATACTCGCCGTCGGCAAAGGCCTTGAGCTTGTTTTCGTAAGCATTTCTCGTCGACGTACTGTCGGCATCCATACGCAATATCCGAGCCTCGGGGAAAAGCGCCGCAAGCTCGGCCTCGGCCTTCTGAGTGCCGATTCCCGAATATTTCATTCGGTCGCTTCCGCAATTCGGACATTTTTCGGCATAAGGCAGAGATTTTCCGCAATAATGACACATCAAGCGGTTGTTTGCACTGTGATATGTCATTGAAATGCTGCAATTTTCGCAGTTGAGTACATATCCGCACTGAGGACAGGAAACGTAAGTGTTAAAACCCCGACGGTTGAGCAGCAGTATCGACTGATGACCCGACTGCAACACCTCGGTTATTCTCGAATACAGAAGATTGCTTATAATTCCGCCGTTTCCGGATGCCAGCTCCTCACGCATATCGACGGTTTCGACCTCGGGAAGCACCGCAGCGCCGAAGCGTTGAAAAAGCCTGCAAAGGCGGTATTTGCCCGAAAGTGCCATACTGTAAGATTCTATCGACGGCGTCGCCGATGACAAAATCAAAAGTCCGTTAGAGTAGCCGACACGCCACCTTGCAATGTCCCTTGCGTGGAAAAAGGGTGACATTTCGGATTTATAGGTATGCTCCTGCTCCTCGTCCATTATTATCAGGCCGACATCGGAAAAAGGAGCAAAAACCGCCGAGCGGGTACCGACGGCGATCAAAGCGTCACCGTTTTTGACACGCTTCCACTCATCAAGTCGCTGTCCCTGTGACATAGCACTGTGGAAAACGGCGACCTTGTTGCCGAAGCGGCGGTGGAACACACCCAAGGTTTGCGGAGTGAGGGCTATCTCGGGCACCATAACGATAACGCCCCTGCCCTCGCTTGCAACCTCCTCACACATTTTGAGGAAGACCTGTGTCTTGCCCGAGCCGGTCACACCGTAAAGCAGTGAAGTGACACCCTTAGGCTCTTGGTAGGCACGGCGAAGCTCGGTCAAGGCCTCGGACTGACCGCCGTTCAGCACTATCTCGGGAGACTTTTCGGTTTCCTTTTCGGAATACGGATTTCTGTAATACTCCTGTTCGAATATCTCGGCAAGTCCCTTTTTGACAAGTCCGTTGATAACGACCGGAGTCAGTCCCGTAAAATAGCATATTTCTTTAACGGAGCAGCAGCCGAGATCGCTCAGCACCGCCATTGCCTGCTTCTGCTTGGGAGTGAGTTTCGTTCCCGATATATCGCACGCCGCATCGGTGGCACGCACCATTTTCAGTGTCGCATCGCCGACGGCACGCACCGCCGAGCCGGCTCTGATCGCAACTCCCTTTGCGATAAGCTTTTCGAAAACATCGGAATCGCTCGGAATATTCAAGGCAGCAAAGGCGCTTTCCTTTGAAACCGGTATTCCAGCTTTTCTCATATATTCCGCGACCTCGCTCTGCACATCGTCAAGCTCGGCCAAACGTGACTCGGCCTCGGTACTCAGCTCGTACTCGGTCTTAACACGGTAGTTTATACCGGGCGGCAGCAACACCCTTACCGCATTATACCACGTACAAAAGGTCTGCTCACGCAAGAATTCGGCAAGCTTCAGCATTTCGGCATTCAAGACCGGCTCCGCATCGAGAACCGAAAGCACGGATTTGAGCCGCTTTGACTCCCGAGCTTCGAAAACGCTCAGAATAACGCCCGTTTTTCTGACATTGCCGTTACCGAACGGAACAAGCACACGCTTCCCGGGTGCAACCGAAACTCTGAGTGATTCGGGTACAGAATAATCATATGGCCTGTCGGTCTGATAAACCGACTGTTCCACTATAACACTTACAGTCAACGGTTTATCCACGGCAAGCCACATCCTTTCAGATATTTTATTCCTCGGTCGGTTCTTCGACTTCCGACTTTTCTTCCTCTTCTTCATTACCGATTATCTCGGCAGCCATTTCGTCCATAGCAAGAGTGACCGGCTTTTCGATAATGATCTCCTGATTGGCCTGAGCCTCCTGAGCTATCTCACGTGCCTTTTTCGCAACGTCGAGAACAAGCTTATAACGGCTGTCGGTGTTCTGAATAAGTATTCCTATAGAAGGGTTAAGCATAAATATTTCTCCATTCCGGCACAAGGCCAAATTATTTAAACGAATTCAAAAAATCGGCATTACGTCCGACACGGCGGCGTTCTGCCCTTATGATATCGGCAAGCTCGGAAACCGCCTCGCTCAAAACGTCGTTGACAACGACATAATCGTATTCGCCGATACGTGCAAGCTCCGAACCGGCTTCCGAAAGTCTTTTTTCAATGACCTCATCGCTCTCGGTTCCGCGTCCCTTCAGTCGGTCACGCAGTGCTTCGAATGAGGGAGGAGCTATAAAAACGCTGAAGCAGTCATCGGTATTCTTGCGGACATTGGCGGCACCGTTTACGTCAACCTCAAGGATTATCTCACCGCCGTTTGCGACACAGCGCTCAACTGGAGCCTTGGGTGTTCCGTAATAGTTACCGCAATAGACATTATATTCGAGCAAAGCATCGTTTTTTATTAACGCTTCGAACTCATCACGTGAAATAAAATTATATTTTTCGCCCTGAACCTCACCCTCACGCATTGCACGTGAAACGCTTGAGATCGAAAACTCGATATCGGGCATAAGTTTCAAAAGCTCTTTTAAAACAGTGTCCTTGCCCGAGCCCGAGGGACCGGAAATTATGATAAGTGAGCCTTTATTCATCCTCTATATCCTCCGTTTCGGTTTCTGTGTCGGTTTCGTCAAGACGGGCGGCAACCGTTTCGGATTGCAGATATGTAAGAATGATAAGGTCACTGTCGGTAATGATCACAGCTCTTGTGCGGCGGCCGTGGGTCGCATCGATAAGTGTGCCCTTTTCCTTGGCATCCTGCACGATTCTCTTGATAGGCGCCGAATCGGGGCTGACTATCGCAACAAGGCGTGATGCCGAAACCATATTTCCGAAACCGATGTTAATAAGCTTCATAACTTCATCTTCCTTACGGTTTGTTATTCGATATTTTGAATTTGCTCTCTGATTTTTTCAATCTCGGATTTTATATCGACAACTATATGAGATATCTCTATATCCTGACACTTTGAACCGACCGTATTGGTCTCACGGTTCATTTCCTGCACGGTAAAATCAAGCTTTTTGCCGATCACACCGCCGGTTTCGCACATTTCCGCAAAATGCGCGATATGACTGCGAAGCCTTACGGTTTCCTCGTTAACGGCAACCTTATCGGCGAAAATCGCGGTTTCGGTAAGCAGGCGCTGTTCATCGACACTTGTGTCACAAAGCAGCTCTCTTACCTTTCCTTCGATCCTTCTGCGGTATTCCTCAACGGTCTTGGGAGAACGCTCTTCCACCCTTTCGACCATTTTGAGAATAGTCTCGGTTCTTGAAAGAACATCGTCGGCCAAGCGCTTGCCCTCAGCCTCACGCTCTTTTATGAAGTTGTCGACCGCTTCACTTGCGGCAGTACTGACCAAGCTCCAAGCGGCTTCCTCATCGAGCTTCTGCTTTGTTACGGTGAAGACCTCGGAATTTGCGGCAACGTTTGAAACGGCGATATCGTCCTTTATTCCGTATTTTTCGGAAAGCGAGCGAAGAGCCTTTATATAACTATCGGCAAATACCTCGTTGACCTCGATTTTATCCGATGCGGCGGCACCGAAATCACAGGAAACCGAAATATCTATCTTACCTCTCGAAACACGCGACTGAACATATGATTTCAGCTTATCCTCTAAAAAAGCAAACTGACGGGGTGCACGAATCAAAGCCTCGAAAAAGCGGTGATTGACCGATTTCAACTCGACCGTTACCGACATTTGCCCGTCGGCGGCCTCACCTCTGCCGTAGCCGGTCATACTTCTGACCATAATTTCATCTCCAAATTTCAGTATGTAAACATAATTACACGCTTTAATATTTTATTTATTTTACCAAAATCGGCACCGAAAGTCAATGATTATTTGCCTGAAAACGCAAAAGAGCACTGTAGATAAATCAATGATAGGTAACACTTTTCTCAAAAAAATAAGATGAAAG
>CAZWLH010000033.1:0-15049 GCA_964634675.1 uncultured Eubacteriales bacterium | reverse complement strand
GAAGTTCACGGCCGAGCTTTCCGCGGGACTCCCGAATCTTGATGCACCTGACGCCTTACGATATTGCCGCTGTCCACGGCGAAAAGGGACAGAACGCCTTTAATATGTACTTGAAATGGACCGACGAGGTCTATGAGACCGAGCACAATATCAATATGCTTTACGGCCGACCCAAGCGTTTCTTCCCCGAGGGTGACGAAAAGCTTACTCCCGGCTACCACAAGGTTGGACTTGAGCTGACCGAGGATTTCGTAATCTTCTATCTGGACGGAAATGAGTGCAACCGTATCGACATTTCGCCCCTGCCGTACCACGTTTTCGGCAAAAAAATACTTATGAAGTTCACGGCCGAGCTTTCCGCGGGACTCCCGAATCTTGATGCACCTGACGCCGATAACGATTTCCCGACCGAGTTTAAAATTCGCAATATAAAGCTTTATCAGAACAGCGGCGATATGCTCATTAAAAGATAAGAGGTGTGTAATATGAATTTGTACGGCAAAAATTACAAGCTTGTTTGGGAGGATCACTTTGACTGCTCAAAGATAGACGAGGGATATTGGGATATTATGCACTATCACGTTCCCGGCCACGAGGAGCGTCCGGCGTGGAGAAAGCGCGACAACTGCTCCGTAAAGGACAGTATGCTTACCATTAAGGCAACTATCGAGGAAAACGGCGATTATGCCAGCGGAATGCTCCGCGGCAACGGCCACTTCGCGTATAAATACGGCTATGCCGAGATACGCGCCAAGCTGCCGAAGGGCGGCCCCGGAATTTGGCCGGGCTTTTGGATGTGCCGTCCCGAGTTTAACGGTGCCGTAAGAGGCGGCCCCGAGATCGATGTTTTCGAAATGTTCGGTGATGATTCGTATATTGCCTGTAACCTTCATAGCTGGTGGAACACGGGACACATCAATTATCTCGACGGTCAGGGATACCCTAAAAAGATATCCTTGCCGAACGGCGAAAAGTTCTCCGACGGTTTCCATACAATAGGCTATGAATGGACACCCGAGCTTGTCGCGTTCTATGTCGACGGTGAGTCTTACTGCACGGTGAGAATCGACAATCCCGTTATGGAGGTATTCCAAGAGCCGATATACTTTATAATATCGATGGCCTTCGGCTTGCCCTTTACGTCGCAGCCCGACGAAAACCGCACCGAGCCTATCGAGTATATCGTTGACTATATCCGCCTTTATCAAAACGAGGACGGAAAGCTTTATCACGTGGATGAGAATAAAAATCTTTGCGAGGTCGAAGACCCGTATTCTCTTTCGGAATTCAAGAAGTGATTTTTAAAAGGAGAGGCGGCTTATGAACGCACCGTTGGCAGACCGAATAAGACCCGAAACACTCAGTGACGTTGTCGGGCAAAGGCATCTTTTGGGCGAGGGTAAGCCGCTTCGCCGCATTATCGAATCGGGAAATATACCGAATCTTATTTTTTACGGCCCATCGGGGGTCGGGAAAACGACCGTTGCGAGCATTATCGCAAAAAGGAGCAACAAACGGCTTTATAAGCTCAATGCCACAACGGCTTCGACCGCAGATATAAGGGAAATGCTGGCCTCGGCCGAGATGATAGGCGGAGATAACGGCATTTTGCTGTATCTCGACGAGATACAGTATTTCAACAAAAAGCAGCAGCAGACCCTTTTGGAAAGTATTGAAAACGGCAATATCACGCTTGTCGCTTCGACGACCGAAAATCCCTATTTTTATGTTTACAACGCCATACTCAGCCGTTCGACGGTGTTCGAGTTCAAACAGATAACGCCGAGTGACATACGCCCGTCGGTTATTCGTGCCGCCGATATCATCGGCAGAGAGCAGGGCATAGAGGTCGATTTTGAATCGGACGAGGTGCTTGATGTTATATGCAGCGGCTGCGGCGGAGATGTCAGAAAGGCGATGAACGCCGTTGAGCTTTGTGTTTTGTCAAGCGACCTTGAGGACGGTCACCTTACCGTCAAGACCGAGACCGCACGTGAGCTGACTCAGCGCAGTGCCATGCGCTATGACCGCGAGGGCGACGAGCATTACGACATTATTTCGGCATATCAGAAATCGATGAGAGGAAGTGACCCCGATGCCGCTCTGCACTATTTGGGCAGACTGCTCGAGTCGGGAGACCTGCCGTCGGCCTGCCGCAGACTGCTTGTCTGTGCCAACGAGGACGTGGGGCTTGCCAATCCGCAGATAATCCCGATAGTCAAGGCGGCGGTCGATACGGCACAGGCGGTCGGCCTTCCCGAGGCTCGGTTACCGCTTGCAAATGCAGTTATTTTGGTGGCAATGAGTCCCAAATCCAACTCGGCGCACGATGCGATAGTTGCCGCAATGGACGATATCGCAAAGGGCAACTCGGGACCCGTGCCGCGAAATCTTCAAAACAAGCATTTCGACGGTGAGGATGCCGAAGTAAAGGGTCAGCACTATCTTTATCCGCATATATTCCCGAACCACTATGTCGAACAGCAGTATTTGCCCGATGCGATAAAGGATAAGGTTTACTATGTTCCAGGCGAAAACAAAAACGAGCAGGCTTATAAGGAATATTGGCGTAAAATTAAGGAAAATAACAAAAAACAGTAGACAAAATAGCAGGTCTGTGCTAAAATGTCTCTGTTAAATTTTAAACAGAGTAGAAACCGATGCGTGAAGTGCCGACAGGACGGGGAGTTGTCTGTCGGACGAAGGAGCAATCCGCGGTAACGGTTTCGCATCCCGCTGTAATAATATGAGAATCCTCTTATTATTTCAACGAAGATGTAATAGGAGGTACTTTTTATGCAGGAACAACCCCGTAAATCAAATGTTAAAAGCATTGCTATGCTCGGTATTTTATCGGCATTGGCGGCCGTTTTCGCAATGTGGCTGACGGTCAGAATCGGCACCTTTATAAAGATTTCTCCGGTCTTTCTGGCGGTGGCTCTGGCCGGATTTCTTTACGGTCCCGTGGGCGGTGCGACGGTTGCCTTCATCGGCGACGTTTTGCAGTCGCTTCTGTCGGGACTCGGCTTTTCTCCGCTTATTCTGTGCGTTAATGTGCTAACCGGACTTTGCTTTGGACTTATACTAAAAAACGGCAGAAGCCTCGGCAGAGTTGTCTTATCGGTGCTTTTGACCCAAGGCCTCGGCAGTGTTGTGCTTAATACGCTTGCACTCTACATTCAATACGGTATGCCGATATTTCCCACCGTTTATTGGCGGATTATGCAGGCGGCGGTGATGACCGTCGTCGAAACCGTTGTGCTCTGGCTGTTGCTTGTAAAGACCGATTTTGCGGAAAGACTTAAAAAAATATAACTTAAGGAGCAACTATGGAAATCAAGCTGTCCGATCATTTTACTTATAAAAGGCTGTTCAAATTCACCGTTCCGTCGATAGTGATGATGATATTCACCTCGATATACGGCGTGGTCGACGGTGTATTTGTCTCGAACTTTGCCGGAAAGACTGAGTTTGCCGCCGTTAATTTCATAATGCCGTTTTTGATGATACTCGGCACGGTCGGATTTATGTTCGGCACTGGCGGCAGTGCTCTGATCGCAAAATTCTTCGGCGAGGGCAAGCACGAAAAGGCCAACCGACTGTTCTCACTGTTTGTCTATGTTTCGATCGCAATAAGCTTAGGCTTGACGGTGCTCGGTATCGTTTTTGTTGAGCAGGTCGCCGCCTTGCTCGGAGCCGAGGGCGAAATGCTGACCTATGCCACGCAGTACGGCAGGATATATCTTTTGGGACTTCCGCTCTATACCGTTCAAATGGAGTTTCAGACCTTTTTCGTAACCGCCGAAAAGCCGCATACGGGTCTTGCCGTGACGGTTGCCTCGGGCTTGACCAATATTGTGCTCGATGCTCTTTTTGTCGGTGTTCTGCCGTGGGGCATAAAGGGTGCCGCGGCCGCTACCGCAATAAGCCAGGCCGTCGGCGGAATTATTCCGCTCATCTATTTTGTACGGCCCAACACAAGTCCGTTAAGGCTCACACGCTGTAAATTCGACGGTCATTCCCTGCTCAAGGCCTGCACCAACGGCTCGTCCGAGCTTATGAGCAACATTTCGATGTCGCTTGTCGGTATGCTTTATAATGTGCAGCTTCTTAAATATGCGGGCGAGGACGGAGTTGCGGCTTACGGTGTGCTGATGTATGTCAATATGATCTTCATTGCGATCTTCATCGGCTATTCTATCGGAACCGCTCCGATCATCAGCTATAATTACGGTGCCGCAAACCACTTTGAGCTGAAAAGTCTTTTGAAAAAAAGCACGGTGATAATTTTCTCCTGCTCCGTGGCAATGCTCTTGCTCGGTGAGCTTTTGGCAGGATCGTTGGCATACATTTTCGCCAACAGTGAGCCCGAGCTTTTGAACCTCACTGTCCGCGGCTTCAGATTTTTCTCGTTCGGCTTCCTTTTCAGCGGAACGGCCATCTTCGGCTCATCGTTTTTCACGGCGCTCAACAACGGGCTTGTATCGGCCCTCATTTCGTTTTTGAGAACGCTTGTATTCCAAATAGCCGCCGTTTTGATATTGCCTCTGATATGGGGAACCGACGGTATTTGGGTCTCGATAGTGGCCGCCGAGCTTATGGCTGCGTCAGTTACCGCGGCATTTGTTTTCGGACTCAGGAAAAAGTATAAATATATGTAAATTCCTTTGTGTTCTCCTAACTTTTTGTGTTGTTTGCATTGACTTTTGCACCTGCAACAGATAAAATATAGACATAAACAACAAAAAGAAAGGGGCAACCAGAAATGAAATTTCCGAATAAATTTTTATCGGCGGGAACGGCTTTTGCAGATCGCACAAGCTTTGTTTCCGCTCCTTTTTTTAAGAAGGCTTTCAAATCCGAAAAGCCTTTTTGCGCTACTGCGGTGATCTCGGCGGTCGGCTTTTATAAGCTCTTTATAAACGGCACCGATGTTACCAAGGGCGAAATGGCACCTTATATCAACAATCCCGACGATACGGTCTATTACGACCGTTATGAGGTCGGACAGCTTTTGAAGGACGGCGAAAACGTCGTTACCGTTTTGCTCGGAAACGGCTTTGCAAACAACTCGGGCGGTGCTATATGGGACTTCCAAAAGGCACCCTTCCGCGCGGCACCGAAGTTCGCGTTCAGCCTTGACATAACCTACGAAAACGGCGCCACACAAAGCATAGATACCGACGGCTTTATGACCGTTTCGTCACCGATTATTTTCGATGACTACCGCTGCGGTGAGCACTATGATGCACGACTTGAGCGTGACGATATTTTCACTTCCGAATCGAAGGACGGCTGGAAAGAACCTCTTGCCGTCGCAGAGCCTGTCGGAGAAAAGCGCTTCTGCGAGGCCGATCCCGTGCGCTGCTACCGAGAGATCGCTCCGAAGTCGGTCACAAAGCATCAGAACGGTTGGCTTTACGACTTCGGCGAAAACAACAGCGGTGTCTGCCGACTTTCCATTGATGCGAAGGAAGGGCAGACCGTCTCGGTTTATCACGGCGAGTGGATAAAAAACGGCGAATTTACGCGGCAGAATATTGTGTTTCCGCAGTCGAACGATTTGGAAAAGGAGCTTGTTCAGAAAACCGTTTACATATGCAAAAACGGCAAGCAGACCCACGTCCCGAGCTTTGTTTACAACGGCTTCAGATATGCTTATGTTGAGGGCATAACCGATGAGCAGGCTACGCCTGAACTCTTGACATATATGGTTTTGGGCTCCGATTTCGGCGAAAGAGGCGATTTCGAGTGCTCCGATCCGATGGCCGTTAAATTGCAGGAGATAACAAGGCGTTCCGACCGCTCCTGCTTCGTTTATTTCCCAAACGACTGTCCGCAAAGAGAGAAAAACGGCTGGACTGCCGATGCCGCACTTTCCTGCGAGCATATGCTGCTCAATTTCGGCGTTGAAGAAAGCCTTACCGAGTGGCTCCGAAATATAGTTTACGCTCAGGACGACAGGGGAGCGCTTCCCGGCATCGTTCCGACAGGCGATTGGGGCTTCGCATGGGGCAACGGCCCGAACTGGGATCAGGTGCTTTTAGAGATACCGTACCGCATTTATCAGTACAGAGGCACGACCGAGGCTATAAAAATCGCCGCACCTGCGATACTTAAATATATTCTTTACATCGCATCCTGCCGTGATGACCGCGGTCTTATCGAAATGGGTCTCGGCGATTGGGTGCCGGTCGTTTATAACGGCTCACCTAAGGCTCCGAATGTGACCGACGTCAGCATAACATCAATGGATATTTTCCGCCGAGCCGCCGTTATGTTTAAGGCAATAGGCGACCGAAACGGACTTGAGACCGCAGAAAAGCTTTATGCCGAAATGCGTGAGAGCATTCGCCGTGAGCTTGTTGATTTTGACACAATGACCGTGTTCGGCAGTTGTCAGACCTCACAGGCAATGGGAATATACTACGGCGTTTTCGAGCCTTCCGAAAAGGCCAAAGCGTTTGAGGTCTTGCTCAGTCAGATCGATGCCACCGAAGGCCATTTGGCAGTCGGCGTTCTCGGCGGACGTGTGCTTTTCCACGTTCTCTCCGAAAACGGAAAGGCCGATTTGGCGTATAATATGATCACCCGTCCCGATCATCCGTCCTATGGATATTGGGTCGAAAAGGGTGCCACGACCCTTTGGGAGGGCTTCTACCAAAATCCTGATGAGCGTGTTGATTCGCTCAACCACCATTTCTGGGGTGATATCAGCCATTGGTTTATATCGGCCGTCGCAGGTATCGTTGTCAACCCCGAGGTCGAAAGTGCCGACCGTATTGATATCCGACCGAATTTCATTGAAAAGCTCGATCACGCCTCGGCTTGGCATGACTCCGCTGTCGGCCGAGTTTCGTCGAAGTGGGAGCGCCTCAGCGGCGGTGATATAATCCTCTCGGTAACCGCAACCTACAAAATGCAGGGAACAGTCTCACTGCCCGACGGTTGGCATTTTGCCGACGGTACCGCTTCGGTAAAGCTTGAAAGCGGAAGCTTCAGAGTTTCGAGAGTTTAAAGTCAAAACTGAAAACACCAGAGCCCGCTTACGGTATAAACCGCAGGTGGGCTCCGGTGTTTTTTTGTATTTGCCCTCAAAGTTGCACATATTTGCAATATTTTGTCGAAAGCTTTCATAATAAAATAAAGTAATGTCGTGTGAAACGTAACATCATAACTTTTTATCGCTTTAAGGAGTTTAAAATCACCTGCTTTGGTTGACAAGACCGCGGTTTCGTGTTACAATTCTAAACAAACACTACAAAAAAGTTTTTATAATGTTTACACATTATATACAGTTCGGTTCGCCTGAAATGCAGTATAAGCGGTGAATTCAAGAGGCGATTTCAAGAACGCAATAAATTACAGTAAAGAGGGTAACAAATGGAACGGTTTGAAAGAAAAGTCTGGCTTGCTTCGCCGACTATGCACGGAGAGGAACTTGAGTATGTGACCGAAGCATACGAAACCAATTGGATGTCGACCGTGGGAGAAAATATCAACGAGGTCGAGCGCATTGCCGCAAATAAAACCGAAATGAAGTATGCCGTCGGTCTCTCAAGCTGTACGGCGGCATTGCATCTTTGTGCGAAGCACGCCGGCGAAACTCTTTACGGCAAACCGCAGATAGGTCACGGAGCGCTTGAGGGCAAGAAGGTTTTCTGCTCTGATATGACCTTTGCCGCAACCTTGAATCCCGTTGTTTATGAGGGCGGTGAGCCTGTATTTATCGACACCGAGGCCGAAAGCTGGAATATGGATCCCACGGCGCTCGAAAAGGCATTCGAGCTGTATCCTGAGGTCAAGCTTGTCGTTTGTGCCGAGCTTTACGGCTTCCCGGGACGTATCGATTTGATCAAGGAAATATGTGAGAAACACGGTGCATTGCTTATCGAGGATGCCGCCGAGGCAATGGGTGCCACTCTTAACGGCCGTCAGTGCGGTTCGTTCGGCGACTACGGCGCTATCAGCTACAACGGTAATAAGATCATCACCGGCTCTGCCGGCGGTTGTCTGCTTACAAACGATATTGAGATTGCGGATAAGGTTCGCAAGTGGTCTACACAGGCAAGAGAAAATGCTCCGTGGTACAGCCACGAAGAGGTCGGCTACAACTACCGAATGAGCAACGTCGTTGCAGGTGTTATCCGCGGTCAGTATCCGTATTTGGAAAAGCATATCGCACAGAAAAAGGCAATATACGAGCGCTACCGCGACGGCTTTGAGGGACTTCCCGTGAAGATGAATCCCATAACCGACGGCACCGAGCCGAACTATTGGCTTTCATGTATGATCATCGACAAGGATTATATGTGCCGCCAGGTTCGTGACGATTCGAAGGCGTTTTACACAACCGAAAAAGGCAAGACCTGCCCGACCGAAATACTCGAAAAAATAGCCGGGCTTAATGCCGAGGGCAGACCGATATGGAAGCCGATGCATATGCAGCCGATGTACCGTATGCACGAATTCGTGACCGCTTCGGGTTCGGGACGTGCCAAGACCGACGCATATATCGCAGGCGGTGTGAGCGATGTCGGTGCCGATATATTCGACCGCGGACTTTGCCTGCCGAGCGATAACAAGATGACGGTTGAGGAGCAGAACCGCATAATCGAGATGGTGAGAAGCTGCTTCGAATAATTTTCGAGGTTACATAATGTACGCAAAATATTTCAAAAGAGCGATAGATTTTATTCTGTCGCTCATTGCACTTACCGTGCTTTCGCCGATATTGCTGATACTTGCGGCGGTCGGTGCGGCCGCAATGCGCGGCAATCCGTTTTTCACACAGCTTCGTCCCGGCAAAATCGGACGGGACGGCAGTGAGAAAATATTCAAGCTTATAAAATTCCGAACAATGTCCAACGCAAAGGATAAAGACGGAAAGCTTTTGCCCGATGAAATTCGACTGAACAAATACGGCAAATTTCTGCGCTCGACCTCACTTGACGAGCTGCCCGAACTTTTGAACATCCTCAAAGGGGAAAGAGGTATAATAGAGACAACCAAGAAAAATGCTGATTTTTCAAGAGTTGTCACGGTTAATTCAATTTCGCAATGAGGTTTTGTGCGAGCTTGGAAAAGGCGAGAAACAGCCTTTGAAAAGTCAAAATGGCTTCTTGATTGCTTATTTTGACCCAATCTAATAAGCGTACAAAATTTGATAAGGAGGTTGAATTAGCCGAGGATGGAAAACATCACTCGGCTATTCGTCGTGCTATAAAGGATACAGATTTACATGATATGACTACATAAACCGGATTATCGGATAGATACAATGCAATAAAGGTTTTGTGTAGTCTGTGGTACGAGAGTATCCAGACTTTTATTGTATTTAGAATGTTGCATATCAAATCAAAATGCCAGAAGAAGGAGGCAAGCTATGACAATTAAATTTATGTTCAATTCCCCCAACGATGCAAGTCTCCTGTATGTTTGCACAGAAGAAACAGGAGAATCCCCCTTTGGCGGTGAGGATGCAGTCAAGGTTGAGATAAGACGTTCAAAGGAATACAGCGAATCTATTCTTGACGATGTGAAAGCCTGCGTTTCCGGATTTTCAGAATATAAGTATCTTGGTTGTCGAGAGCGTATTGCCCGTGAAGCATATCAACTTACGATAAGCGGCATAACCTATGAAGTTTTCTTTGTGTTTGACAAGCGTGAGGAAAACAACATCCAACTGCACATTGAAATTGAATCTCCTACTATAGAAAGTACCGACTTTGAGACAAGGTACAACAAGACTTTGGAACTGTTGAAACTTGCCTTGAAAGATCGGGTCAGCAAGGACTGGCAAGGCTGTACTTGGCTACTTGACGATCAATCTGAAATGCTTGGTGCTGATCTCTATCATCGTTTTTTCAGAATTGAAAATCAGTTTCGTGCTTTTGCAAACAAAGTGCTTATTCAGCATTTGGGACAGAATTGGCTTGAACGTCCCGGACTGGAACAGTACAAGGATTCTGTATGCAGTATGGAAAACTCATTTAAGCAGATTGTTCCGCAGTTCTCCAACATCAATACATCGCTCCTGTCTATGACTCTGGAAACACTTTCAAAGGTGATCTTGAAAGCGGTCATATACAAAGAAAATACTACTTTATCCTCTGCTGAACTAACAAGGCTGTATCAGTATTTGGAGAAGCGAAACGAGCAAGCGGCGAAAGAGTTTGTCGAGAAAAAGCGTGAAACTAAACTGAACTTATGGAATGACATTTTTTCACAGTATTTTGCCGATCCAGAACAATTCAAACGGCAGCTTACGCAGTTTATCAAGGCTCGTAATCACATAGCGCATAACAAGCTGCTGACGCTCTTTGCCTTCAAAAAGATGCACGATGAACTGTCGGATTTTGAATTGACACTATCAAAAGCATTGGAGCAGTTTGAACAGAAGAACACTTCGGAAGAATTGCTTGATACATGGCAGTATGAGCAGGAGCAGGACGAATATGATGAGCAGTATTGGCGTGATCGCATCTTCGGTGAAACAGGTGTGGAAATCCGAGATGAAGATGAAATCTACGAACTGCTTTGTCAGACGGTAACGGAGCTTTATGATACCCTTTCAGATCGGTATCATTATGACCCTTGCTTCGATGTTTCCGATATGGAAACACCCGTAAAAGACGGTACAACGAAAGTGTGCGTTATAAAGAGCAACGCATCCGATGAGAAATTAACCATATGTGTTTCGATTGTGCTTGATGACGATATGGACTCATCGAGCTACTTGACCATTGAAGCGAAACACGGCGAGGATATTATCGCAAAGGTCGAGTGTATGTACCACAATGGCGAGGGACATGAGGGCGAAGAAGGACTGTGTATTGCTGACAGCGATTCGGAATATGACGATACCGAGGTTCACGATTTCCTTGAGGATTTGATTGATTATATTGAGGAAGATCTGAACCCTTATGTGAAACAAGTGTCGGCTATGGAGTATGAGTACGGCAGACACGGCGGCACATCTCCCGTTGCGGATTTTGCCTGCCAAGAATGCGGCAAAGATGGTGTGTCTATCACCGAAGATTTACTGCCAATCGGCAAGTGCTGTTACTGCGGTTATGAGAATGAGCATTATATATGCGAACTCTGCGGAATGGTTTATGACGATATGGGCGGCGATGAACACCTATGTAATGGGTGTATGCCGAGAGATGATTAAAGATTGATTTGAAAGGTGGAATATCAAATGAATAAAAACTTGTTGATTTTATGTGATAGCGCTTACGGAACGGTGGCAAAGGAGATAGCTCTGTCAATGGGATGCTTTGAAAAAGTCGATGTGCTGAATCAACACTTTGGCGTACCGGAAGCTGAGGGAGAGTATCACGAAATCAGTGTTGGCAAATTGGAAGATTACGAAAATTTTGCAGGTACATATAGCTATGCCGTAGCTGCATTTGAGGATTCGCATACGAGATTAGCATGGTCTGATAAATTGATCGAAGCCGGGTTTGCGATTATTTCTCTGATTTCCCCCAAAGCGTATGTATCTCCCTCTGCACAGATCAATCAAGGCTGTATCATTGAACCCCCTTGTAGGAGTTAATTCCAATGTTTCAGTCGGTGCTTGTTCCATCATCAAAATGGGATCATTGATCAATCATAACAGTGTTGTTGTGGAAATGCGGCGCACTGTTGAAAGCTATGAGGAAGCACAGAAAATCCGACAGGAATATAACTGACGGAAAATGAAAGATTGACAATCTAATATAATTTCTTCTTTTTGCGGGGGGGTAAAACCTACTTCTCTCAATGAAAGTAGAGAGTGTTTTACAGGAGAGAAGAATAATGAATGATATTAACAACCCCCAAACGCCTCGCAAAAAAGCGACAAAAGGATTTGAGCATTGGCACATGGTTGCGGTGCTTTTGGTCTTGTATGCTTTGGCTGTTGTTGTCGGGGCATATTTTATTGCTTTGTGGCTTCGGTTCGATTGCCGTTTTTCTGAAATACCATACGAATTTTTAATGGCATGGTTGAAATTTTCACCGATATATGCTGTTGTAAGTGTCTTTGTATTCTGGAAGGCGCATTTGTATCAGAGCATTTGGAGATTTGCGAGTTTTGTCGAGTTGGAAAAGATTGCAATCTGTTCAGCAATTTTAGGCTTGCTTCATACCATAGGTATTTCTGTTTTGTTTGAAAGGATGCCTATCACCTACTACATTGTAGGTGTTGCAATTCAATTTTTACTGATTCTCTTTATCAGATTTGCATATAGATTTGTCTTATTGGAACGAAGCAAAAGAGCTAAAGAATTGCAAAAGACTTTAGCAAGCCGTGTCATGTTGATAGGTGCAGGTTCGGCAGGGCAAATGATATTAAGAGATTTGCATGGAGCAAACGAAGTCAACGAGCGTGTATGTTGCATCATTGATGATAACCGTAACAAATGGGGACGATTTATTGATGGCGTTCCGATTGTTGGCGGCAGAGACGACATTCTTCTGAATGTTGATAAATACAGGATTGAAAAAATCTTTTTGGCTATTCCGAGTGCAACTGCAGAACAACGGCGTGACATCCTGGATATTTGCAAGGAAACAAACTGCGAATTAAAAATCATGCCGGGTGTGTATGCTTTCGCATCGGGTGATGTTACTGCAAAATCTATGAAAGATGTTGCGGTGGAAGATTTGCTCGGACGTGATCCTATCAAAGTAAACATGGATGAGATTTATCAGTTCATCACTGATAAGGTCATTATGGTTACGGGTGGTGGCGGTTCCATCGGTAGTGAACTTTGCAGACAGATTGCACAGCACAATCCAAAGCAACTGATAGTGTTTGATATTTATGAGAATAATGCCCATGCGATTGGCTTGGAATTAAAGGACAAGTTTCCGGAACTGAATTTAGAGGTTTTAATCGGCTCTGTCCGAGACAGCAGACGTATCAATCAAGTGTTTGCAAAATACAAACCAGATGTAGTATATCATGCCGCAGCGCATAAGCACGTTCCCTTAATGGAGGACAGTCCGTGCGAATCTATAAAAAATAATGCTATCGGTACATACAAAACTGCTTATGCGGCTATGATGAATGGTTGCAAGCGGTTTGTACTGATTTCAACGGACAAGGCAGTGAACCCGACAAATATTATGGGTGCATCTAAACGGCTTTGCGAAATGATTATTCAGTCCTTCGACAGAAAGATCAGAGATGGAAAGTCGAAAGATTTATCTCCACTTCATGTTCATGCTGAAGATGTGGACGGCAGTATGCTTGATATGACTTCTTCTGCTGATGAACCCAAAACAGAATTTGTTGCAGTTCGTTTTGGTAATGTGTTGGGCAGCAACGGGTCTGTTATTCCGAGATTTAAGTAGCAGATCGCCAAAGGTGGTCCGGTTACGGTAACACATCCGGACATTATCAGATATTTCATGACGATACCGGAAGCAGCTTCGCTTGTTCTTCAAGCGGGAACGTATGCAGACGGCGGTGAGATATTTGTTTTGGATATGGGTTCTCCTGTCAAAATTGATACTCTTGCCAGAAATTTAATCCGTCTTTCCGGATTGCAACCAGATGTTGATATAAAGATTGCCTACACGGGACTTCGTGCAGGAGAAAAACTATATGAAGAAAAGCTCATGTCCGAAGAAGGTATGAGAACCACACCAAACCATCTGATACATATAGGCAGTCCTATTCCCTTTGATACAGATGAATTTCTGCATCAGTTGCAAACGCTGATGACTGCGGCTTATGACGGTCAAGAGGACTCCATTCGTGATCTTGTTGCCGAGGTTGTCCCCACATATCACCCTGCAGGCGAACATGGTTCAGAAGATAAGGGTGAAGCATATACACAACAGATGAAAATGGTAATGCAAAAATGCGAGGAAAAGGTTGTGGCATTGAAATAAACAAAGGACAGGAAAGAATTGAGGGATATGTGTATGAAAATAGAAACATTCAAAAATAAAGTATGGCTTGCCACACCGACAATGCACGGTGATGAAATGAAATATGTTCAGCAGGCTTATGATACAAACTGGATGAGTACGGTTGGGGAGAATATCAACGAAGTTGAACGGATCGCCGCTGAAAAGTCAGAGATGAAATATGCAGTTGGTCTGTCTTGTTGTACTGCTGCGCTTCATTTGGCTGTAAAACACGCAGGAGAAACACTTTACGGCAAGCCTGCGATCAGTCATGGAGCTTTAGAGGGAAAGCGAGTTTTCTGCTCTGATATGACCTTTGATGCTACGTTGAATCCTGTTGTTTATGAGGGGGCATTCCCGTGTTCATCGACACCGAAGCGGAATCATGGAATATGGACCCTGTGGCACTTGAAAAAGCGTTTGAAATGTACCCCGATGTAAAATTGGTTGTTTCCGCTGAACTGTACGGTTTCCCCGGACGTATGGATTTAATTAAGGAAATCTGCGAGAAGCATGGTGCGCTTCTGATTGAGGATGCAGCCGAAGCAATGGGCGCAACTATTCACGGCAGACAGTGCGGTTCTTTCGGTGACTATTCTGCCATCAGCTACAACGGAAACAAAATCATAACCGGTTCGGCAGGCGGCTGTTTGCTGACTAATGATATTGAGGTTGCAAACAAAGCTCGTAAGTGGGCAACACAAGCAAGAGAAAATGCCCCCTGGTATCAGCATGAGGAAGTCGGTTATAACTACCGCATGAGTAATGTGATCGCAGGTGTTGTGCGTGGTCAGTATCCGTATTTGGAGGAACATATCGCACAGAAAAAGGCAATCTATAAGCGTTATCGTGATGGCTTCAAGGACTTGCCCGTGCAGATGAATCCGATTACGGATGGCACCGAGCCGAACTATTGGTTGTCCGCTATGATCATCGACAAGGATTATATGTGCAAGCAAGTCAGAGACGATTCGAAGGCGCTTTACATATCCGAAAAAGGCAAGACCTGCCCGACCGAAATTCTCGAAACGCTTGCCAAGTATAACGCCGAAGGCAGACCGATCTGGAAGCCGATGCATATGCAGCCGATGTACCGTATGCACGAATTCGTGACTCGTGAAGGTAACGGACGTTGCAGGAC
>CAZWLH010000032.1:0-15702 GCA_964634675.1 uncultured Eubacteriales bacterium | reverse complement strand
TTGCCCTGTGAAGCCCGGACTTTCCTCAGAAGGACAAGCCTTCCGCAGCCGTCTGGTCCACTCGCAATCTGTATTTTACCACATAAAATATGAATTGTAAATCTTTTTTTCATATTTTCTTTGAAATTTATAGCAGTTGCAAAATTTATTGCAATGTGTTATTATTTATTTGTTAATTTATTTATCGCGGTGATTACAATGCTTGAACGTGTTAAAAACTATATAAAAGACAATAAAAAGGCGCTTTGCCTTTATATTATAACCGTTGCTTTGTCGGCGGTGCTGCTTGTTGTGGGAAATAAGCTGACCTATGACCCCGAAACAATGTTTCTCGGCGGCTATGATGACGGTGCCTGCATTGCCAAGGTCACCGAGATACTTGATGTCAAAACCGAAGATGTTGTTATAGCAGGTGAGCATATCGGTGAAAATAAGACGGTTATTTTCAAGTGTCGGATATCCGACGGTAAGCACAAGGGGGAAACTGTCGAGGCTTATGAAACCGTTTCGGTGCACGACACGGTTCCTCTTAAAAGTGTCGAGAAAGGGGATAGGGTGCTCATCACCGAAGCGACCGATTCTGAGTATTCGTGGTATCTTTTCGATTATGACCGCACCGTGCCGCTTTGGGTGTTGGGTATCGGCTTTGTCGTACTGGTACTCCTTTTCGGTCGCAGAAATGGAGTTAATACCATTATTTCGCTCGGCTATACCTGTGCCGCAGTTTTTGTGGTATTTGTTCCGTCGGTGCTTTCGGGCGGAAATGTCTATTTTTGGTCTATTTTGACCTGCGTATACATCATTGCTATGACCTTGACTATAACCGAGGGTTACAGCAAAAAGACCTTGGCCGCGGTTATCGGCTGCACGAGTGGTGTTGTCGTTGCGGGACTGTTGACCCTTATTGCGAATCACTTCTTGCATCTCACCGGCATTACGAGTGAGGATACAATATATATTCAAATGAATTTCGATCTTGACCTCAATGCTTTGATATTCGCAGGGATAATTCTCGGAGCGGTCGGTGCGGTAATGGATGTTTCTGTGTCTATTTCCTCATCGCTTAAGGAGCTTTACGATCAAATCGAAGAGCCGACCTTCGGCAAGCTCTTTAAGTCTGGCGTTAACATCGGACGTGATATAATGGGAACAATGGCCAATACGCTTGTTTTGGCGTATATCGGTTGTGAAATGTCGGCAACGTTGCTGCAGGTGGTTTACAGCTCTTCGCTTGCAACGATGTTCAGCCGTGAAAAGATTGTGACCGAACTGCTTCAGGCCTTGGTGGGAAGCATAGGAATTTTGCTTACCATTCCGCTTACCGCCGCAGTGAGCTCGGCACTTTATACCGGCTTTCATAAAAGCTTCAAGGTGAAGAAAAAGATAAAACGCGATAATTACTATGTCGAGCCGGCAGAGGAGCCGAGCTTGTATGAGCATATAACCGAAAAAAAAATATAAAAGTATAATTAAAAATAACGGCCTGATTAGGCCGTTATTTTTTATGTCAGCATCGTCCAGACGAGCATTTCTGTGGTATCTCGGTTTGCAAAGGCATAGTAGGGAATAAGCTTTGCCTTGAACGGTATCAGCTTTGAGGATTTTATCCTGTAAAGCTCATTTATAGCTTCACGTCGGACGGCATCGGCGGTTATGGTCGGCACATTGAGGGTGTTGTCAAAGCCGATATCGAAGGTGCCGTTTTCGTCGAGCGAAATATCTCTGAGGTTTTCGCCGTTGTCAATTCCCTCAAGGCAGTAAACTACAGGTCCCAAAGTAACGGCATAACGTCCCGAGTCGTCTTGAACGTTGGGATTCGCTTCTATGATATGTACCTTCATCGGAAAATCGACCGTAACGCTTTGACCGTCGCAAAGGTCGAATACCGCATATCCGTTCTCGGTTTCACCTTCGTATTCGACACACCAATCGGGAACTCTTACCTTTAGGGTGCACTTATCACCGTGATATGTGAATTTTACAGCTCCGTTCAAAGGATAATCGGTTTCTTGGGTTATTACCGCAGGCTTGCCGTTTACGGTAAGCTTAGTTTCGGAGGAAGCAAACTGATTGCAGTACAAGGTATCGCCGTCCTGCATATAAAGCAGGTGTCCGAGAGATGCCGTAAAACGCACTATATTAGGAGGACAGCAGGAACAGTCAAACACCTTAACTCTTTGCATAATGGGAAGTCCGTGCTTTATGCGGTTGTGCTTTTTCGGATCGATCTCAAGCGGATTCACATAGAAGAATTTGTCGCCCGAAAGTGACATTCCCGACAAAAATCCGTTATACAAAACTCTCTCTATAACGTGGCCGAAGCGTGCATCGGGGCGTAAATTGAGCATAGCGTCGGCAAACATTACAAGTGATATTGCGGCACAGGTCTCGTTATATGCAATACTGTTCGGCAGGTCATATGCATATGAAAACTGCTCGCCGATATGGTTTGCGCCGATTCCGCCTGTAATGCTCATTTTTTTCTCGCTTATGTCGTAAAAAAGCTTTTCGCAGGTGGCTTTAAGCTCACTGTCGTCGGTTTCCTTTGCAAGATAAGCCATTGCGGTGTAAAGATAGCAGGCTCTGACCGAATGACCGACCGCTTCGGTTTGCTCTCTTACGGGTAGGTGTGACTGATCATAAGCGTATCCGGTGCCGAACCCATCGGTATAGGAGGGAGTTGCGGGGTCGCCCGACGGAACACCTCGGTGATTTATGAAGAATGCGGCAAGCTCCAAGTATTTCTTCACATTTGTATAGCGGTAAAGCTTAATAAGCGCAAGCTCGATTTCCTCGTGACCCGGAGTGACAAACTCGGCACTTTTTTCTATGACAAAAATTTGATAAATGTAATCGACATATTTCTTTATACATTCCAAAAACTTGTGCTTTCCGGTAGCACTGTCATATGCGACTGCGGCCTCGATAAGATGTCCCGCACAGTAAAGCTCGTGGTTGTCGCGAACCTTAAATCTCACACCCTTTTCAACCGTCAGATAGTATGAGTTGAAATATCCGCTTTCATCCTGAGCAGAAGCGATATCGTCAACCGCTTTGTCGACCTTTTTTTCAAATTTCCCGTCTCTTGCGATTTCGGTATAGTAAGCTGCGGCTTCCATCCATTTTGCAACGTCGGAATCCCAAAAAATATGCGGTTTGTGCGGAGCACCTTCCTCCCAATCGCAACGTAATGCATCAAAACGTCCGGTTTCGCAAAAACGGTCGTAAACACTGTTCATCGTAACATCGTGCACAAGGTCATACTTGTCTTTCCAAAAGCCCTTTGTGAATTTCACGTTTGAAAAGTCTATACTGTTCATTGCCAAGTCTCCTTTGTTAATTTCTTATGTCCAAATAATAATATATCGGGATCGTTTTCACAACCCCGATAAATGTAGATTTGGTGCAAAAATCCGACTTAAAACTGCAATTTGAAATACAGTATCGCTTTGAGAACACGTTGATTTAAATCCGTTCTCGTTAATATCACCAAATTTGAAGCTGCAATTATTTGCAAAATATCAATGGTTTTTTGCGGCGGAATATAGTAAAATTGTCATAGATTTTCAAACGAAAGGAAATTGTTATGACAAGCTATCTTAAGTATTCATATGAACAGCTCAAGACCTTTTGTGAGGACTGCTTTGCCAAGTTCGGCTTCACCGCCGATGAGAGCCGTATCATCACGGATGTTTTGCTGCTTTCCGATCTTTACGGAATTGAGTCGCACGGTATGCAGCGCCTTGCGAGATATCATAAGGGAATCGAAAAAGGACTTATCAAGGTAGAAGCCAAGCCCGAAACCGTATTTGAAACGCCCGTTTCAGCTGTTATTGACGGTCACGACGGTATGGGTCAGCTCATTTCTCATAAGGCTATGGAGCTTTGCATTGAAAAGGCGAAGAAAAGCGGAATCGCGGTTGTGTGTGTGCGTAATTCGAACCATTTCGGCATTGCGGGTTACTATGCGAAAATGGCCTGCGACAGCGGTCTTCTCGGTATGGCCTTTACGAACAGTGAAGCCATTATGGTGCCGACCTTCGGACGTCTTGCCATGCTCGGCAGTAACCCGATAGCGGTCGCTATGCCGGCTGAGCCTTACGATTTCTTCTTTGATGCATCAACAACGGTCGTTACCAGAGGTAAGCTTGAGATATACAATAAGCTTGCAAAGCCGCTGCCCGACGGTTGGGCACTTGATTCGGCCGGATATCCGAGCAGTGAGGCCAAGGACGTTTTGGCTAATATAGTTGCAAAGAACGGCGGCGGTATTATGCCGCTCGGAGGTTCGACCGAGCAGTTGGGCTCGCATAAGGGCTACGGATACGGTATGCTTTGCGAGATTTTCACATCGATTCTGTCAATGGGTCTTACCTCGAACCATACCCACACGGGCGTCAAGGGCGGAACCTGCCACGGATTTATTGCAATGGATCCCTACATTTTCGGCAATGCCGACGAGATAAAG
The DNA here is from genome assembly GCA_964634675.1 of uncultured Eubacteriales bacterium. Taxonomy (GTDB): domain Bacteria; phylum Bacillota; class Clostridia; order Oscillospirales; family Acutalibacteraceae; genus UMGS172. Next base: position 11,234 of record CAZWLH010000032.1, on the reverse strand, counting down.
GCACATTTGTCGACATTTTTAAAAGAGCTTCGTGAATCTCCCAAGGCCGACGGTGCCGAGAGGATCTATACACATGGCGAAAAAGAGGTGTTCGCTAAGGAGGATCGGCTTAAAAACGGTATTGCCGTCAACATCAACACGGTTGCCGAAATGTTCGATATGTGCAAATACGTCGGTCTTGACCCCGAAAAATATTTGGGTCACGTCAATTTCGATGAAGTCAATGCAAGCTCATCTTAAAATTAGGAGTGAAGTTTATGAATATAAAGGAACAGGCTTTGCAAAAGCATTATGAATGGAAGGGAAAAATCGAGGTTACATCTCGCACTCCCGTTAAAAACAAGGAGCAACTCTCACTTGCATATACGCCGGGTGTTGCCGAGCCGTGTATGGCGATTCATAATGATTACGACAAATCGTTTGAGCTGACAAGACGTTGGAATTCGGTCGCGGTCGTCACCGACGGAACTGCGGTTTTGGGTCTCGGTGATATCGGCCCCGAGGCCGGTATGCCGGTTATGGAGGGCAAGTGTGTGCTCTTTAAGGAATTTGCCGACGTTGATGCTTATCCGATTTGTCTGAGGACAAAGGATGTTGATGAAATTGTCAGAACAGTCTATTTGATTTCGGGCGGCTTTGGCGGAATAAACCTTGAGGATATCGCCGCACCGCGCTGCTTCGAAATTGAAAAAAAGCTCAAGGAAATATGCGACATCCCCGTTTTCCACGACGATCAGCACGGTACCGCAGTCGTCGTCGGTGCCGCAGTGCTTAACGCATTGAGACTGACAGGCAAAAAAATAAATGAGATAAAGTGCGTTATAAACGGTGCGGGCTCGGCAGGTATCGCTATCGGTAAACACCTTTTGAAGTTGGGCGTTAAAAATATGATTATGGTCGACCGCTTCGGAATTATTTGTGACGGTATGGAGGGACTTAATTCCGCACACTTGGAAATGGCCCGTCTCACGAATAAAGAAAAATTGCAGGGTGATCTCAAGGTCGCTTTAAAGGGAGCCGACCTCTTTATCGGCGTTTCGGCACCGAATATCGTGTCTGAGGATATGATAAAGTCGATGAATCGCGACCCGATAGTGTTCCCGATGGCCAACCCCGTGCCCGAAATAATGCCGGATAAGGCAAAGGCGGCAGGTGCACGCGTTGTCGGCACGGGAAGAAGCGATTTCCCGAATCAGATCAATAACGTTATGGCATTCCCGGGTATATTCAGAGGTGCCTTAGATGTCAGAGCCTCGGATATCAATGAGGAAATGCAGATGGCGGCGTCGCTTGCCATAGCCTCGCTTGTTTCGGATGAGGAGCTTAACGAGGATTATATTATGCCGTTTGCGTTCGATGAGCGCATAGGCAAGACGGTTGCGGCTAAGGTTGCCGAAGCCGCAATAAAAACCGGCGTTGCGAGAATTAAATAATCGCCGTTTTAACGAGAGGATTTCATATAAATGAGCAGAAAAAATACCCGAAACACGAAGGGAAGGATAGTTTCGGCGGCGTGGAAGCTTTTTTACGACCACGGCTATGAAGCGACAACTATCGAGGACATCGTGTGGGAATCGGGTACCTCTAAGGGATCGTTTTATCATTATTTTGAAAGTAAGGATGCCTTGCTCGGCTCTCTGTCATACCTGTTTGACGAAAAATACGAGGAGCTCTCTGCCGACATAACAGAGAATACAAACAGCATAGATGCGCTTCTTTATCTTAACGCCGAGCTTTTCGGTATGATAGAAAATCAAATCGACCTTGACCTTTTGAGTCGACTTTTTTCAACCCAGCTCACGACTAAGGGAGAGCAGTCGCTGCTGGACCACAACCGTGTTTATTACAAGCTGATAAGAAAGCTTGTGATGAGAGGCCAGGAAAAGGGTGAGATAGTTACGAGTATGACCGTTAATGAGATCGTTCGGTTTTATGCTCTCTGCGAGCGTTCCTTAATGTATGATTGGTGCCTTTGCAAGGGCGATTATTCGCTGAAGGAATACGGCAAAAAAATAATGCCGATGTTTTTAGCCAAGCTGAGATTGCCTTAGAAGCTTTGCTTGCGGTATGCCGTCATAGTCATACCGTAGCGTTCCTTGAATTTTTCGTTCGCCCAGCTTATGTTGTTAAAGCCGCTTTCGAAAATAATATCAGATACACTGTGATTGCTGTTGCGAAGCATATTGGCGATGTAGTTGAGCCTTAAGCCGTTGATATACTCCGTGGCAGTCATTCCGGTGTATTTTTTTATGCTTCTCAGCGTGTGCTCACGCGTCTTGCTTGAAAGCTTAAGCATTCGCTCGGTTCCGTAAATATAGTTGCCGTTCTGCTGCATCTTCGAAAGCAGCCGTTCAAGCCATATCGGCATATTTTGACTTTCTGCCGTATTTCCCGAGAAAAATTCGCTGAACATATTAAACAGAAGTGTTCTGATTGCGGTTTTAAGCTCGGGCTTTCGTTCTTCGTCGATAGAACAGATGTAGTCCATTCTCGACTTGAAGCGCTCAAGCTCACGCTCGGATAAATGCCGTGTCGGCGGCATTTGCGAGCCTTTAAGCGCTTTCGACGGAAAGCCTTCGCCTAAGAAATCAAACATCGCATCGGCGGTGTCGGCGGTAAAGGTGATATTCATCATTGAAAAAGCAACACCGTTTTCACAAATATAGTCGTGAATATCGCTCGGCCTTATAAATACCGTGTCACCCTTAGTGAGCTCGTATTCGCCGCCGTTTACGCAGTGCAGCGCCGTTCCGTTAAGCATAACAAACAGCTCATAATAATCGTGATAATGCGGCCTGAAATACTCGGTCGTGCTTAAAACATATCGGTAAGAGCAGCACGCCTCTTTATCGACAAAGCGTTCTGCCGTCAAAAGCTTGGGCTCCGTAAAAATCACCTCGGTTAAAATATCACAATACCATAATTATATTATCACAATAGCGGTTGATATTCAAGAGGCCGTAATATATAATTTTATTGAAAGGAAGTGCTTTTTTACTATGGATATTTTTTCTAAAATCGGCGTTATATGCGGTAAGCTCGGCGAGCAGAGAAGCCGCCGCCTTTTCGCTGTCGAAAATGCCGAATATCAAAAATGCGATTATAAAACCGACAACAGCTTTCCGACCGACGGTTGGGAGCCGCTGGAGCGTGACAAGCGCTTGTCCGGCAGAGACGGTCATTTTTGGATCAGGGCTTCGTTTAAGACTCCGAAGATCGGCGACGACGAATACCTTGTCTTAAAAACCACAACAGGATTTGAGGGTCAGTGGGATGCCACCAATCCGCAGGGCCTTTTGTACCTTAACGGATATATGACTCAGGGACTTGACACCAACCACACCGAGGCTTTTTTGGAGCCCGATACCGATTATACCGCACATAACTATTTTTATGTCGGTATGATCGACGGCTCGGTCGGAATTAATATGTCTGTGCTCGCTTATGATAAGCGAATCGAAAAGCTTTACTACGATTTCAAAACGGCGTATGACGTTTGCCGACTTTTCGACCGAAATTCCGACGAATACCTCAAAATAATCGATGTCCTCGACCGTGCCGCTATGCTTCTCGATATGCGTGAGATATACAGTGACGCTTATTTTGAGTCTATCGCCGAGGCGGATGCTTTTATCGAGGCGGAGCTTTACAATAAGCTTTGTTCGACCGAGGGCAAGCCTGTCGTAAACTGTCTCGGACATACTCATATTGATGTTGAGTGGCAGTGGACACGTGCTCAGACAAGAGAAAAGATTCAGCGAAGCTTTTCGACCGCAAAGGCCTTGGCCGACCGATATCCCGAGTATAAGTTTATGCTTTCTCAGCCCGAGCTTTATCGCTATCTTAAGGAGGAAGCACCCGAGAAATACGATGAGCTTAAAGAGCTTGTCGAACAGGGAAGATGGGAGCCCGAGGGAGGAATGTACCTCGAGGCCGACTGTAATCTTATCAGCGGCGAGAGCTTTGTAAGACAGTTCTTGCAGGGTAAAAAGTTCTTCAAGGATGAGTTCGGCAAGGATTGTAAGGTACTGTTTTTGCCCGACGTTTTCGGTTACAGTGCCGCACTTCCGCAGATACTCACAAAATGCGGTATAGAGCATTTTGTTACCTCAAAAATAAGCTGGAACGATACAAATACAGTTCCGGTCGATGCCTTTATGTGGGAGGGTATCGACGGTACCGAGATATTTACCAATTTTATTACATCACAGGAATTCCGCGGTTACGGAATGAGCCGTGCGGCAACCTATGTCGGACGACTCACTCCTTCTCAGATCAAGGGCACCTGGAACCGTCTGCAGCAGAAGGAATATACCGACAGGTCATTCCATGTCTTCGGCTTCGGTGACGGCGGCGGCGGCCCGACCAAGGATATGCTCGAGACGTACAGACGGTTGGCCAAGGGCTTCCCGGGTATGCCGGTGGTTGAAATGCGCTTTATGCTCGATCACCTTAATGACGAAAAGAAGGAGTTCTGCGAAAATTCCGAAAAGCTTCGCAGAATGCCCAAGTGGACAGGCGAGCTTTACCTTGAGTTCCACCGCGGAACCTATACCTCTATCGCCAAGAACAAGTGCTCTAACCGCAAGTCTGAATTTGCACTTCAGGAGCTTGAGAGTCTGTCATATATTGATAAGCTGTTCGGCGGTAGCTATGATGCCGACGGTATTTATAAGAATTGGAATACCGTACTTCATAATCAGTTCCACGATATTATTCCCGGCTCTTCGATAAAGGCGGTCTATGACGGAACCGATAAGGATTATGCCGAAGTTGCCGAGTACTGTGAAAAAGGCATTGCCGAAAAGCTTTCGAGTCTTGCCTCCGATATCGGCTCCGACGGCGGTATGTTTGTATACAATCCGCTCGGATTTGCACGTAAGGGCTGTGTTACCGTTGACGGAAAGACCTTTGAGACGGAGCTTATTCCGGCATTCGGTTGGTCGGTAGTTTCTCCGAAGTTCAACGAATGCAAGGTCAAGATCGACGGACTCTGCGTTGAAAATGACTGTTATTCGCTGAAGCTTGACAACAGCGGACGTATCGTTTCGATTTTCGATAAGCGTGCCTCACGTGAGGTTATCAAAAACGGCGAATTCGGCAACGAGCTTCAGGTTTTCGAGGATTTTCCGCGTGAATACGATGCTTGGGAAATCTCCGACTATTACAAGCAGAAGATGTGGGTGCTTGATGATAATGCCGATATCGAGCCGATTCTTGACGGTGACCGTGCAGGCTTCTGTGTCAAGAAGCAGTATTTCAAGTCGCAGATAAAGCAGAACATATGGCTCTATTCCGACTGCGAGCGAATCGATTTCGAGACCGAGATCGATTGGCACGAGCAGCATCAGGTACTCAAAGCCGCATTCCCGCTCGACGTTCATACAATGCAGGCAACCTATGAAATACAGTTCGGTCATGTTGTCAGACCGACCCACGCCAACACATCGTGGGATGCCGCCAAGTTTGAGGTTTACGGCCACAAGTGGGTCGACCTTTCGGAAAACGGATACGGTGTCAGCTTGCTCAACGATTGCAAGTACGGCTTCAATACCGAAGGAAGCACCTTGAAGCTCACTATGCTCAAGTGTGCAACCTTCCCGAATCCCGATGCCGACCAAGGCAAGCATATTTTCACATATTCGCTTATGCCGCATATCGGTGATTTCCGTGAAGCAGGCGTGATAAACGAGGCTTATTCGCTCAATCAGCCGCTCGAATTCTGTGAGATTTCAGCTCACGAGGGCAAGCTTCCCAAGGAGTTCTCACTTGTTTCCTGTGACCGTGACAATGTTATCCTCGAAACGGTCAAAAAGGCAGAGGCCGATGACGGCTTGATCGTCAGAATGTACGATGCCTTTGACCGCCGCAGTGATGTTACGCTCACCGTTGCCGACGGTTTCAGGAAGGCTTATCTCTGCGATATGCTTGAAAATGTCGAGACCGAGCTTGAATTCAACGGCAAGCAGGTAACCGTTCCCGTTAAGAACTTTGAAATCGTGACCCTAAAGTTTATTTAATAGCAAAGCACGGCTTGACAAATCGTTCGAGCCGTGCTTTTTTGACATTTCTCGGTTAACAAAGTGTTAACGTTCTTTTAAAACATTTAATTTCGCTTGAAATTTGTTGAACATTGTATTAAAATGTAGAAAAAAATTTGTGAGGTGAGAATATGGACAGTTGCAGTTGCGGTTATAAACATGGCAAAACGGTATTTTTGTTGCGACGGGACCGCAAATTTGCGGCTGCTTCGTGTCTCTTTGCGCTCTCTCACACCTAAATAGCGTTGTTTGTTTTGACCATGCTCTGCAAATTCGGCAGAGATGAAGCCTAAAACTTTGGGCTTTGACTCTGTATCAATTTCAGTGTATAGGAGGCACAAACAATGAAAATCACGGAAAATATTAAAACCAATGCAGTATTAAATGACATTTATTCCGAAATCAAGCAGCTTATCGCAGATGATCTGCTGCCCGATGATCTGCAAAGGATACTCTGTTCGATCGGGTTGAAGCGTGTGCTTGAAGCCTTGCCGATGCTTTCGGAAAGTGAGTGTCGCAAGCTCTGTCAGCCTATAAAGAGTGCGGCGGATTCATTGGGTATCAGCCTGACAGATGCCGCTTTGAAGTACCTTGAACCGCCATACTGCGAAGCTTCGCCCGACGATAATAGCAAGCTCGGCGATCATCCTTCCGAGGATATAAAGGAACGCCCGCTTAAAAGTGTGTCAAAGCGACTCCTGTGGCTTTGCGTACTGCTTGTTATGGGGCTTTTAGTGTCGGCTGTTGTCGGAAGGTTTGAGTCGGTCATATGCCGGTTGCCGGTCATAATGTGTTTTCAGTCATTGATTCTGGATATGGCAGGCAACGTCGGAACGCAGTCGCTTGCGGTTGCTATCCGTGTTTTGGCCGACGGTCGTTCAAACAAGAAAAATAAGGCGCAGCTGGTTTTTAAGGAGCTTCGTGTCGGCTTGATCAACGGCGCGCTGCTCGGTTCATTCTCGGTGCTTGTGATCGGTTTTTACCTGTCGGTCATCTGCCGTTACGGTGCCGTATTCGCATTCTCATTCTCAGTTTCATCGTGCTTGGGAGTTTCAATGTTCGCCGCAATGTCGGTATCCGCATTGTTCGGAACGGTTATTCCCATATTCTTCGAATCGGTTGGTATCGACCCTGCTGTGGCTTCGGGTCCGCTTATCACTACCGTAAACGATCTTGCGGCTGTTGTGGCATATTACGGCTTGTCGTGGCTCATACTTATAAATCTTTTGAATATTGCATAAAGAAAAACCACTGTAAAGGCTGAGCCGTTACAGTGGTTTTGATTTGGTTTAAATATTTGCTATGAGGTTTTTCATATCGTAAAGACCGGGCTTCTTGTCGCTTATAAATACGGCTGCATTTACAGCACCTACCGCAAAAACTTCTTTTGATGCGGCCGAATGTGCAAGAGTCACGGTTTCGTCGTGTCCTGCGAATATGACCTCGTGCTCACCGACGATGTTTCCGCCTCTTACCGAATGAATACCGATTTCACGCTTACTGCGCTTTTCACGCTTTGAATGACGGTCGTATTCATAAGAGTACTTGTTGTCATTGGCCTCGTTAACGGCATTGGCAAGCATAATCGCCGTACCGCTCGGTGCATCGATCTTTTGATTGTGATGTTTTTCAATGATCTCAACATCAAAGCCCTCACCTAAAACCTTGGATGCGGTTTTGGCAAGCTCGACCAAAAGATTTATGCCGAGTGACATATTAAATGTGAAAAATACGGGAACGGCACGTGAAGCCGCCTTAATGTTGTCGATGTCGGCATCGGTAAAGCCGGTCGTCGCAATGACGATCGGAGTCGAGCTTTCAACGGCGTATTCGAGCAGCTGCGGAAGGCAGGAGGGGTGCGAAAAATCGATGATGACATCGCCTTTTTTTACCTCATTTATACTGCCGAAAACAGGAAACTCACGTGCGGCTTCGGTATCGATATCAACACCTGCGACGATTTCACAATCCTCACGATCGGCAATAAGCTTCGAGATGGCATGACCCATTTTACCGTTACATCCGTTTAATATAATTTCAGTCATTTTTAACGTCCCTTAAATTTAAACTAAGCTGTGCTTTGCAAGCTCGCCTCTGAGAGCTTCACGGGCAGAATCGGTCATAGGTGCCAAAGGCATTCTCAGGGGGCCCATATTAAGTCCCATCATATTCATAGCTTCCTTGATGGGAATGGGGTTGACATCGCTGAAAAGAGCATTGATGAGGCTCAAATACTTGAGCTGAAGCTCACAAGCCTTTTCGTGGTTACCCTTGAAATACTCCTCACAAATGTTGTGAGCCTCACGGGGAAGAATATTCGAAAGCACCGAGATAACGCCGATACCGCCGAGCGACAGTATGGGAACGATCTGATCGTCGTTTCCGGAATAAACATCCAAAGTGTCGCCGCAGAGGGCACGTGTCTTTGCGACCGAGGAAATATCGCCGTTTGCTTCTTTAACGGCAACGATGTTGTCGTGCTTTGCAAGCTCCTTGTAGGTTTCGGGCTTGATGGCGGTACCGGTGCGGCTCGGAACATTATAAAGAATGATCGGAGTCTTAACACGGTCGGCAACATAGAAATAGTGATTGATAAGACCGTTCTGCGAGGTCTTGTTATAGTAAGGAGTTACCATCAAAAGACCGTCACAGCCGATCGATTCGGCGTGCTGAGAAAGCTGTGCCGCATACATTGTATCGTTCGAACCGGTGCCGGCGATAATGGGAACACGTCCGTTTGCAACCTTGACCGCCTCTTCAAGAACACGGCAATGCTCGTCGTTATCAAGTGTAGCCGATTCGCCTGTTGTACCGCAAACGACCAACGCATCAACTCCGCCGTTAATCTGCTCTTCAACAAGCTGTCTGAATCTCGGATAGTTTACCGAGCAATCATCGTTGAAGGGAGTAACCAAAGCTGTGGCACATCCGGTGAAAATTCTTTTTTTCATAAAAGACCACTCCAAAGTAAAATAGTGAAATATGGTTTATCTTGTGAAGCCCGAAGCCTTAAGCATTTCGATGAGCTTGCTGAGACTGCACTCGGCAAGACCGATGCTTTCGTCACAGGCACCGTAGTATATTCTGAGCTTGTCGGTTTCCTCATCTGCAATAGCACCGCACGGGAATACAACGTTGTGTACACGTCCGTCGATCTCATAAGGAGCCGAGGGAGTGAGGATAGGATCGCTCAAAAGACCGATGATCTTCGAAGGATCGTCGAGGTCGAGAAGCATTGCACCGATGGTGTAACGGAATTCTTCGCTGTCCTTGGTGACACCGTGGATTATCTCGAGCCAGCCGTCCTTTGTTTTGATAGGAGGTGTCGGGCCCATTTTCCAGCTTGCATAGTTGGGAATATCCTCGGGGTAGATCAGAGGTCTGTGCTTGCCCCAAAAGATGAGGTCGGGAGAATAAGATATCCAAATTCCGGCCTTGAGATTGTCGTCCTCCGAAATGAACTTGGGTTCCTCGTGATAGTGAACGTTATAGGGACGGTCAAGTCTTACATAGTATTCGCCGACCTTTTCGGGGAAAAGACAGGGAACACGGTTAGAGGGAAGTGCGATACACTCGACGAATTCGCAGGTCTTGAAATCCTTTGTTTTTTCCAATACTGCGGCAGGACCGACCTTGGAAACCTGTGCCGGACGGATGATGTAATATGTATCGTCGATCTTTGTGATTCTCGGGTCGATAACCCAACCGTCAAATATACCGGGACAGCTTCCCGCCCACTCACGCTTGTCGCAGAAGGGCTCGGGATTTATGTCGAAATGGATACCGTCGTCGCTCATGGCAACATGGATGCCGGTGATACTGCCGTTGGGACGTCTTTCCTTATAAAGTGCGGCGATCAAAAGAACGGTCTTGCCGTTGTACATTGTCTGTCCGCAGTTGAAAACAGCCTGAGCGGGAACGGGAAAATCCTCAACAGTAATGATGGGATTATTCTCGGTACGCTTCATAAAGTCGTTATACATATCTGGCATTTTATTCAATCCTTTCGGTTATCTGTCCATATATCCCTTGGCACAGAGAAGCTCGGCCAAAAGAACGCCGCCGCCTGCGGCACCTCTCAAGGTGTTATGCGAGAGACAAACAAACTTGTAATCATACTGAGTATCCTCTCTCAAACGGCCGACCGAGATAGCCATACCGCCGTCGAGGTCACGCTGAAGCTTGGTTTGAGGCATATTGTCTTCCTCAAAGTAATGGATGAACTGCTTGGGTGCGCTCGGAAGCTCAAGTTCCTGTGCGGTGCCGCGGAAAGCCTTCCACTTTGCGAGGATCTCATCCTTTGAGGGCTTTTTATTGAATCTTACGAATACAGCGGCCATATGTCCGTCGGATACGGGAACGCGGAGACACTGAGCGGTGAAATGAGGCTTTTCTGCGTTAACGATAACGTCGCCTTCGACTTTGCCCCAAATCTTAAGAGGCTCCTGCTCGCTTTTTTCTTCCTCACCGCCGATAAACGGAATAACGTTGTCAACTATCTCGGGGAAGGTCTCAAAGGTCTTACCGGCACCCGAAATTGCCTGATAAGTGCAAACAAGCGCATCCTCAACACCGAAATCGGCATCAAGAGGGAAGAGTGCAGGAACATAGCTCTGAAGTGAGCAGTTCGACTTTACGGCGATAAAGCCGCGCTTGGTACCGAGGCGCTTTCTCTGTGCTTCGATGACCTTAATGTGGTCGGCATTAAGCTCGGGAATGACCATGGGAACGTCGGGAGTATGTCTGTGAGCACTGTTGTTGGAGATAACAGGGCACTCATGCTTGGCATAAGCCTCCTCCAATGCCTTGATCTCATCCTTCTTCATATTGACCGCGCAGAAAACGAAATCGACCATAGAGGCGATTTTTTCAATATCCTCTTCGGCGTTCATTATAACCATTTTCTTCATCGACTCGGGAATCGGGGTCTTCATTGCCCAACGGGAGCCGACGCTTTCTTCATAGGTCTTACCTGCGCTGCGTCCGCTTGCGGCAAGGACCTTGACGTTGAACCAGGGATGGTTTTCCAACAAGGTCGCAAAGCGCTGACCGACCATACCGGTTGCACCGATAATTCCGACATTGTACTTTTTCATTATTATCACCCTAAAATTTGCAAAAAATGTTGATTATTTTGCCCGATTGCAATATAATAACACTTAAAGCTTTATTTAAAGTATTTTTATATAATAC
>CAZWLH010000031.1:0-16402 GCA_964634675.1 uncultured Eubacteriales bacterium | reverse complement strand
CGGCTATGCCCCAAAGCTCACCCCAACCGAACGGGAACATAAACTCGATATCGGTAGTGGCCTTGGAATAGAAGGAAAGCTCCTCTTTTTCGTGGTCACGCATACGGATGTTTTCTTCCTTGATGCCAAGCGAAAGAAGCCAATTCTTGCAGAAATCCTTCCAATAATAGAACCAATCAAGGTCGGTGTCGGGCTTGCAGAAGAATTCGCATTCCATCTGCTCGAATTCACGGGTACGGAAAATAAAGTTGCCGGGAGTGATCTCGTTACGGAAGGATTTGCCGATCTGGCAAACACCGAACGGGAGCTTCTTACGGGTGGTACGCTGAATGTTGGCAAAGTTTACGAAAATTCCCTGTGCGGTCTCGGGACGGAGATATACCTCGTTCTTGGCATCCTCGGTGACACCGATAAAGGTCTTGAACATAAGGTTGAACTTGCGGATATCGGTGAAATTCTTACCGCCGCATTCGGGGCAGGTGATGCCGTTATCCTTAATATACTGCTCCATCTGCTCGAAGGTCATACCCTCGGCCTTGCCGCCGACATCCTCAATAAGCTTGTCGGCTCTGTGACGTGCACGGCAGTCCTTACAGTCCATCAAGGGATCGGAGAAGCCGCCTACGTGTCCGCTGGTGACCCAGGTTTCGGGATTCATAATAATAGCGGAATCAAGTCCTACATTATAAGGAGATTCCTGAACAAATTTTTTCATCCAAGCCTTTTTAACGTTGTTCTTAAGCTCAACGCCCAAGGGACCGTAATCCCAACTGTTTGAAAGTCCGCCGTATATCTCACTTCCGGCATAAACAAAGCCTCTGCCCTTGGCAAGAGCCACGATAGTGTCCATATTCTTGTCTTGATTAAGCATAGTCTACCTCCGATTTTTTCTGTATTTAATAAGTATATAGCAATTTTGCGATTTGTCAAGGATTTGGCAAAAATAAAGACGAAATTTAACTCAACGGTTTCGGCAACAATATAAAATGAACGCAGTGTACGATTTATCTTGCAAAATAAGAGGTGTTGTGATATGATTAAAATGTCGGATTGCACAATAATTCGATAAATAATTATTTAGGAGGGATTCCTTTTGGATCCGGACAGTTGGCTGAAGATAATAATTCTTATTATTCTCATTGCCTTTTCGGCGTTCTTTTCGGCGTCGGAAACATCATTCACATCATTAAACAAAATCAGGCTCAAGATGATGGCAGACGACGGTAACCGCCGTGCCGCACTTGCCTATTCGCTCACCGACAATTACGATAAAATGCTGTCGGCCGTGCTTATAGGCAACAACATCGTCAACATTGCCGCAACCTCGATCGCCACGGTGCTTTTTATGGATCTTATCCGCAACGAAAGCATCGGTTCGACCGTATCGACCGTTGTGATGACGGTCACGATACTCGTTTTCGGCGAGGTCAGCCCCAAGAGTGTTGCCAAAGAAAAGCCCGAGAGCTTTGCGATCTTTGCCGCACCGTTTCTCAAGGCGCTTATGGTGATATTCACGCCGTTTGTGGCGTTTTTCGTGGCTTGGAAAAAGTTCCTCAAAAAGCTTTTCAGGCTTGAAAGCAACGACACGATAACGGGTGACGAGCTGATAAACATTGTCGACGAGGCCGAAGAAGGCGGCGGACTTGACGAGGAGGAGAGCGATCTTATTCGCTCGGCAATTTCGTTCAGTGAATGTTCCGTCAGCGACATACTCACACCGCGTGTTGATATGATCGCAGTCGACAAGTCGGACAGTGTTGAAAAAATCGCAAAAGCTTTTGACGAATCCGGCTTTTCGCGACTTCCCGTGTATGACGAAAGTGTTGACAGCATCATCGGAGTAATACATATAAGGGATTTTAACAAGTACGTCATCGGTGACGGCAAATCGGTCGATTCGATAATCAAGGATACCGTTTTTGTCGCACGCCAGATGCCGATAAGCGAGCTGCTGAAGCTTATGCAGCAGAAAAAGACTCATATGGCCGTCATCTCGGATGAGTACGGCGGAACGGTCGGTATCGCAACCATGGAGGACATCTTGGAAGAACTTGTCGGTGAAATATGGGACGAATACGACGAGATAGTCGAAGAGTTTAAGGATGAGACCGACGGAACGGTCACCGTACTTTGCAGTACTCAGCTTGAGCGCCTTTTCGAATATTTCGATTTAAAGTCGGATGAGACGAGCGAATCGGTCTCGGTCGGCGGCTGGGTGCTTGAAAGACTCGGCAAGCTTGCCGAGGAGGGCGATGAGTTTGACTATGAAAGCCTTCACATAAAGGTCACAAAGGTCGCCGAAAGGCGTATTTTGGAAATAAACGTTACGGTCATAAAGGAAGACAACGAAGCGACAGAATGATCGCTTTACGGTAAATGGAGAAACGGATATTATGAAAAAACATTATCTTACCGACTTTGATTTTAAGCTATCCGAGCTTGACTGCTGTGCCGAAGGGCTTGAGCAGATAATCAACTCATTGCCGGACGGCAGTGAGCTTGTGCTGACAAGAGGCGTTTATCCTTTAAAGCGAAGAATTCGCATTGAGAACAAGTGCGATTTCACACTGAACGGCGAGGGAGCACTGCTTTCGGTGCATTTTGACAATACCGATCTTACGGGTCTTGACGGCGCTTTGGCGGTCGTCGGCTGCAAGAATGTGGAAATCGCAAATTTATTTTTCGATTATGACGTTTCACCGAATATGGCCGGACGTGTCACTGCTATCGACCGTGACAACGGCACCTTCGAGCTTAAGATCTTCGACAGCTTCAAGTGCAGCGGAAATGAGAGGTTCGAGGCCTTTAACTCGGTCGATGAGGAGTACACTCCCGATTATAAGCTTGTGACCTACGGCGAATGTGAGAAGGAATATTTGGGCAACAACGTTTTCCGCATTTTGGCGGCAAAGTCGGGCATAAACATTGCCGGTGTCGAGCAGGGACAGCTCGTCTGCATACGCCACGTGAAATACGGGGCCTCTCTTATCGATTTCGCCAATGTCGATACCTGCACGGTGCGTGATCTCACCGTTTATGCGGCGGCGGGACTTGTTTATGTAATTTCGCCGCGATGCAAGGATTTCAGCTTTATACGCTGCAAGCTTGTATTGCCGAGCGGCTCCGAGCGGATATTCACCTCGAACGCCGACGGTATGCACATTGTGGGACTTACGGGCAAACTTTATATGAAGGATTGCTATTTTGAAAATATGGGTGACGATGCACTCAATATGCACAGTACCGCAGGCACCGTTTTCGAGAACGATCCCGAGAACAATACCTTCAAATGCGTTTACGGCCGTGTGAATTTGAGACTTGAAAATCTTCTCTCGAAAAATTGGGCAATGCCCGGAGATGTTTTGAATATATACGAGCAGGAAAGCTTCGCTCATGTTGCAAGTGTCAGGGTTTTGTCATATGAGGGCTGTGATATCAGGTATGAGACGATCTTCGGAAGCTTTGAAAGGGGCAATATTGTCGGCAATGCCGCATATTATGCCGAAACACATATCGACGGTTGTGCCGTTTACAATACAAGAGCAAGAGCCTTCCTTTTGCAGACCGAGAATGTCACGGTCGAAAATTGCCATATAAGCGGAATGTCGGGCTGTGCTATGATACTTTCGCCCGATATTAGAAAGTGGCATGAGGTCGGCCCCTGCAAAAATGTCGTCATACGCAATAATCTCATCGAGAAATGCGGCTATTCCAAGAGCCCGTCGAATATCGGTGCAATAGCCGTAAAGTGCCGTCACGATGCCGGCTTGACCGATTCACCTGCCGGAGTTCACGAAAATATAACGGTCGAGGGCAATACCTTCAGAAATTTGGGTGACAGCGGAGTTTTTGCGTTGGCAGTCAAGGGTCTTAACATAAAAAACAACCGCTTTGAAAACTGCTCGATAAATCTTTTCAGCGAAGATATCGAGTCGCTGAAATACGATATTGCCGTTATGAACTGCGATGATGCGGTAATCACCGGCAATGTGACGACCAAGCCAAAGGATAAGCTGGTTCACCTCACAAACGTTAATATGCTTTAAGACGGAAAGGACAGAAAAATGAATCCCATAATCGAACAGATAAGCAAGGTCGGACTTGTTCCGGTCATAAAAATTGATTCTGCCGAAAAGGCAGTACCGTTGGCTCGAGCTCTGAAAAAGGGCGGCATCCCCGTTGCCGAGGTCACCTTCCGCACTGCCTGTGCCGCCGAAGCAATCAAAAGAATATCCGAAGCCGAGCCCGACGTGCTTTTGGGTGCCGGAACTGTTATTTCGGTCGAGCAGGTCAAGGCCGCTGTCGAAGCCGGCGCAAAATATATTATCTCTCCCGGCTTTGACCCCGAGGTCGTCGGATACTGCATCGAAAACAATATTCCCGTAACTCCCGGCTGCTCCGATGCAAGCGACGTCAGCGTTGCCGCAAAAATGGGACTTGAGGTCGTGAAGTTTTTCCCGGCCGAAGCCGCAGGCGGTCTTAAGGTGCTTAAGGCGCTGTCGGGTCCGTTCCCGAATATGAAATTCATCCCCACGGGAGGTATCGGTCCCGATAACCTCGGCGAATATTTGAGCTTCAAGAAGGTCATTGCCTGCGGCGGAAGCTGGATGGTGCCTCAGTCGATGACCGGCAGTGAGGATTGGGACGGCATAACCGCACTTGCACGTGAAGCAGTGCTCAAAATGCTTGATATCAAGCCGGTTCACGTCGGAATAAATTCCGAAGACGAAGCCGAAGCGGTATGCACCGCCGAAAAGCTGGCGGAAATCACGGGACAAGGCGTAAGTGACTGTGAAAAGTCACTCTTTGCCGGAAGCTTTTTCGAAATTATGAAGTTCAACGGAATGGGAAGCCGCGGACACATTGCACTGTCGGTCACCGATGTTGAACGTGCCGTTACCTTCTTTGAGTCGCAGGGAATTGAGTTTGATCACTCAACTGCCGTTGACGGCTCGGACGGAAAGCCGAAATTCATATACTTTAAGGATGAGATCGGCGGCTTTGCGATACATCTTGTAAAGGCTTAAATCAAAAAACCGACCTTGGGAGCGTTCTCAAGGTCGGTTTTTTGTCGTGTTTTCAGTGCTTTTTACGCTTTATTACGAATACGGCGGAAACTGCGGCTGCAAGTATTATACAGGCGGAAATAATCGGTATTGCAGGTGAAAGATCGTCATTCGTCGTCTTTTCGGTGCTTGCCGGCAGGGAAGCGGCAGGTTCGCTTGCGGTTACAGTGAAATTCGCAACGGCGGTGCCCGATACCGAAACAATGCCGAGGGAGTGCTGTCCTGCGGTCAAAGCGGAAATAAGCTCGGGCTTCAAGGTTATGATTATGCTTCCCTCAAGTGCCGAATAGCTTGAAATATCAAGCGTTTTGCCGTCAAGCTCGACTCGCAAAAAATCCCCAAAAGAAGCATTTGAACGGAACACGGCTTCAACCGAACCGTCACCTTTGAGCTCCAAGCCGTTTCCGTCGGTGATTTCGGGCGGAAGCTTTGCGATGATCGCCGTTTCCTTTGATATCTCTTCGGTGCCGAGACTGTCGGAGTAATATCGTCTGCAGCCTACGCAATAATAGCATTCAATATTTCCTTCCGTGGCGGCTGTGGCCGGTTTTGCCTCGAGCTTTGACGGCTTATGCCCTATTTTTTCGACTGTTTCGCCCGACTTTACCGTTTTGCCGCAATTTTTGCAAACCTTATCGCCTGAGTATCCGTCGGTCTCGTCGGTCGGTGAGATGGCTCCGACTGTGTAGGTATCATTATGTCTTTTCGAATCGACGGTGCCGTAAGTGAAGGTTTCCGACATTTTGAAGCCGCATATTTTACAGCTTTTAAAGTATACCGCCTGCGATACGCAATCGGCCGCGGTCTTTATATATTCGGGCATATGGTTTTCAAAAGGAGTGTGAGCCGCTTTGTCGGAGGCGTGGCCGCAAGCGGTGCAGACCTGCCAATGATATGTGCCGTCGCATCCGGTATCGCCGTAGCTGTGGGTTATACTGCGTCGGTAATTGCAAACGTTGCACTCACTGTCGCAGGAGTTGTCGTAAATATGCTCCGAAAGCTCAAGCTTGCCGTCACAGCCGCCGACCGAGCAGCTATACCAATGACCGTTTTTGTCACTGCTCCATTTGGTGTCAAAGCTATGTGTGCAAGAAATAACAAGCTTCGCACCCGAGCTTTTGCAGTCGATAACCCCATCGGGATTTTTTAAGGTAGGGATAATTTTCACTTCATAATTGCCGAAGGACGCATCGCTTTTGACCTTGAGGGTGAGTTTGAAAATATCACCGCTTGTTGTTTTGAGTGAGGAATAGGTCATTGCGGCATTGCTTTTCGAAGCGTCGAAATCGGCCATGGAGGTGCCCTTCAAAAGCCACTTGCAGTTTTTCTGATCGGCTTCGAAAACCGAGGTATCGAATAAGAATTTCAAGCCCATTGATTTGATTTTTTCACAGCTTGTAAGCTTTACGGTGACGGTCACCGTATCGCCCCGCTTCAGTGCCAAGGTCGAAGCGCTTGCCTCGGTATACGGTGCGGTCGAAGCCGAAGCCGAAGCCAACAGCAATATCGAAAACAGGGTACATAACAGAAACGCCGACAGTTTTTTCATAAATTTCTCCCGAGCTTATGTATTCGCCGGGCGGCTGATACCCGGCGTAAGGTTGATTTTGTTTTTTAAACAGTCTCATACGATAATATTATAACGTTTCAATACGAAATTTTCAAGTGCCTATAAAAAAGTCATTGAGTTTTCAGGCAAGCTCGCTTTCTATTTTCAGCAGCCGGTTGTACTTTGCGGTGCGGTCTGTACGGCAGGGAGCACCCGATTTTATAAACGGTGCCGCAACTGCGACCGAAAGATCGGCTATAAAGGTATCCTCGGTCTCGCCCGAACGATGCGATATTATCGGGGTATATCCCGCCGCCTTGGCATTTTTTATTACCGTGAGCGTTTCGGAAAGCGTACCTATCTGGTTCAGCTTTACGAGCACGGCGTTGCCGAGACCCTGCTTTATACCGAATTCGAGCCGCTCGGGATTTGTGACAAACAGGTCGTCCCCTACAAGCATAGTCCTGTCCCGAAGCTTGTCCGTCAGTTCTTGCCACCCGTCGTAATCCTCTTCGCCGAGTCCGTCCTCTACCGATATTATCGGATAATCACGGCAAAGAGAGGCTATTTTTTCAATAAGCTCACTGCTGTCAAGCACCTCTCCGCTCTTCGGAAGCTTGTACGCTCGGCCGTCGTACCATTCGCTTGAGGCAACGTCGAGTGCAAGACCTACCGTGTCGGTCGAATAGCCTGCTTTGTCTATGGCGCCTAAAATATACTCAATAGCCTCACGGTCGTTTGAAAGCCTCGGTGCGAAGCCGCCCTCGTCGCCGACACCCGAAAGCTTTCCCCGGGATTTTAAGATTTGCCCCAAGGCGCGGTATATTTCGACACCGATCCTGAGGTTTTCCGAAAAGCTTTCGGTGCGTGGCACTATCATAAATTCCTGAATATCTACGTTGTTTGCGGCGTGTGCGCCGCCGTTTAAAATGTTCATCATCGGAACCGGCAGCGACGGGCCGCTTATTCCTCCGATGTAGCGGTAAAGCGGCACACGGTAGTGTCTTGCGGCGGCACGTGCAATACTCAGCGATACCGCCAATATTGCATTCGCACCGAGTCGGCTTTTGTTTTCGGTACCGTCAAGACGGCACATTTCAAGGTCGAGCTTTTTCTGATTGAGTGTTCCCGCTTTTTTCAAAGCCGGAGCGATCACCGAATTTATATTTTTCACCGCTTTTCTTACACCCATACCGCCGAAGCGTTTTCCGCCGTCCCTCAGCTCGAACGCCTCAAACCGACCAGTAGAGGCACCCGACGGTGCGATTGCAACGGCACGGCAGCCGTCACTCAACACGGTTTCGGCTGCGACGGTCGGATTGCCCCTTGAATCGAGCACCTCATATCCTTTGATTTCAGCTATCATAAAAATTCCTCCCTTTAATAGAAATTTTGACCGAAAAGCTTCGGTTTACACAAATACTTGAAGCTTCGACTGCTTGAAATTTTCGTTGCCGCCTTTGCTCGAAAGTCGTTGACTTTTCGGCTCGGAGGATATATTATATATAATAGGATAGAATGACAGTATTATGCGGAGGTGTATTATGACCGTCGAAAGATATCTTATTGCCGGCTTGCGTGTCGAAATGACCGTGTGGTACGAGCTGCTCAGAAGCAGATGTGAAAAATACCGATACGATTTTGACGGAGAGCCCGATATGGTGATAAACACCACCGCCGAGCAGATACAGGCTTCCAAGGCCGAAAATCCGGGAGCATCCGACGAAATGATCGAATACCTCGGCTCGGGTTGTGTATTTTATGTTAAGCTGTTGGCCTTCGGCGGCTTTATGCTTCATTCCTCCTGCATTTCATACGGTGGGAAAGCGTATATTTTTTCGGCCGATTGCGGCACGGGAAAATCCACGCATACCTCGCTTTGGCAAAAATATATCGACGGTGTCGAATACATAAACGACGATAAGCCGGCGGTGAGAATGATCGACGGAAAGTTTTACGCAATAGGCACTCCTTGGAGCGGTAAAACCGCCCTTAACAGTGATGTGGCAGTGCCGCTCGGCGGTGCCGTACTGCTTTACAGAGGCAAGGAAAACGCTATCCGTCGAGCCACGGTCGGTGAGTCCATCCCGTTCATAATGCGGCAGACCGTAATGCCGGTAAACGCCGAAAGAACCGAATTGCTTGTCGATCTGCTTGACAAATTTTTGACCGAAATACCGACCTATCATCTGGAATGCGATATGAGTGAGGAAGCGGTCAAAACCTCCTTCGAAGCATTGACAAACGAAAAATATATTAAAAGGGAAAATGAAAATGGCTGAAATATCGGAAGAAACTTTAAATTCGCAAGAGGAAGCACGCTTCACCGACGTAATAGTCGGCCGCAATCCCGTGACCGAGGCTCTTCGCTCGGGACGTGAGATAGACAAGCTTCTTGTTGCACACGGATCTATGAACGGCTCGATAAGGGCACTTGTGGCAAAATGCCGTGAGAGAGGTATCCCCGTAAAGGAGGTCGACTCACGCAAGCTCGACTTTATGAGCGGCGGAGCATCTCATCAGGGCGTTGCCGTGGTCGTGGCCTCTCATCAGTACAGTGAGGTTGCCGACATTCTTGAATATGCAGAGCAAAAGGGTGAACCGCCCTTTGTTATAATTTGCGACGGCATCGAGGATCCGCACAATCTCGGTGCGGTGATACGTACCGCCGAGGCCTGCGGTGTTCACGGAATAATCATTCCGAAGCGAAGAAGCGCTTCTCTTAATGCCGTCGTGGCAAAATCGTCGGCAGGCGCTTTGGAATATATGCGTGTGGCGAGGGTCACCAACATAACCGCCTGTATAGAAGAGCTTAAGGAAAAGGGCGTTTGGGTCTATGCCGCCGATATGGACGGACAGGATTGGTGCTCGGTCGATTACCGCGGCGCCTGTGCCTTCGTCATCGGCTCCGAGGGCAGAGGTGTCGGAGCACTTGTCAAAAAAAGCTGTGATGCCACTGTCGCAATGCCGATGCTCGGCAAGATAAATTCGCTCAATGCTTCGGTGGCCGCCGGTGTTTTGATGTATGAGGCGGCACGTCAGAAAAAAGGCATAAAAGCCAACAATTAAGGAGTTATTTGAATATGGGAATTTTCGGAAAGAAAAAGGATAACGAGTTTGACGGTTTGCACAACGAAAACCTTTTCACCGATGAAGACGATATTTTCATACCGGCAGGACAGCGCCGCAACGGTACTCACCGTGTCGGACAGGGTAATATCTCGGCACCGCACGCACTGACGGCGGACGAGGTCGCGATCAGCCGCAGTATCGACGAAATACCGATGGAGCATCCTCGGCCCGATTCGGTTTATAAGCGTATGCTTGAGCGTGAAAAACAACATACCGAAGCACCTATGGATGACGATTATGTTCCGTCATGGGCGGCCGAGGTGAATAAAGAAAAAGCTTCGCCTAAGTCGGATTTTACCGCACAGCCCGGCAGTGACGATATTTCTTCTTCAAGCAATAAGCCGCAAGCTGCCGCTCCCGTTAAAGCGGCGGCAAAGCCTCAAACCGCGCCGCTTCCGAGCCGCTCCGCCGCAACCGATGCATTCCTCGAAAAGTGCCGCACCGCCGTTGCCAAGGCTGCGGGCGAAGATGTCGGAGCATATTCAAGCGAGAAGTACAGCTTAGATACCGGCAGTGTAAAGTGCGAATACAGACCCAAGGAGAGCTCTGTTGAAGCACCCAAAAAACGCTCGATGGATGAGATAATTTCTATGCTCAGAGGCGAACAGCCGTCATCGGCCGCTTCCGAGCCGAGTGCCGCACTCGTGACGAAACAGCCAGACACTGCCATAGAAAGCACCGCCGATAAAGCAGGCATCCGCACCGAGGGCAAGACCGAACCGGTTCAAGCCGCCGCTTCCGAGAAAAAGCTCACCGTAGAGGTCATTCCGACCGACAGTGATTCGGATATTATGCGTACAACACGTATGGCCAAGCCCGACGGTGATGTCAGAATTTACGGCAAGGTCGTCAGAGGAACCGTGCTTCAGCACACACCCGACGGTGATATCGATGTTTCACGGCTTGTGAAATCGGCAAAGGAGGCCGAAACCGAGGCCGATGCCAAAACCATAATGTTCGACAATCTCGGCGATATTATATCCAAGCGTGCCGATAGCGACACTTTGAACGCAGATATGTCCGATTACGACGACGGCTTTTCGGATGATGACGATGACTTCGATTACGAGGACACGCCGTATTACGAGACCGATGACAAGGCTCTCGGCGACATTGAGGATTATAAGACACTCAATGATGCCTCCAAGCTTAAAATTAAGCTTTTGGGCGAAAAGTTGCATAACAAGATCATTGCGGTATTTACGGCCGTTGTTGCCGTTATAAGCTTGGTCTTTGCGACTCCGATATTTAAAATGCTTCCCAAGGCCACTGTCGGTATGATCGATCTGATACTTTTGCTTGCCGCAGTGCTTTTCAACTACGATATTTTCAAGGATCTCAAAAATATTGCCGATAAGCGTCCGAAGTTCGATTCCTGCGTTGCGGTCACATCGGTCGCAGCCTTGTTGCAGTCGGCAGTTTCGACCTTTGCGTGCGACGGAAAATATTCGGGCTTTGCAACGGCGTCGGTCATACTTTTGTCTGTCAACCGCTTTGCTCATCTGGCGAAATCGACACGTATTTTAAGAGGACTCGAGAAAATTGCGACCTCATCGGTCAAGCGCGGCGTGGCATCGATCAAAGGAAAGAACGCCGAGACCGTTGCCTCGGGCTCGGTTGATACCGAAGCTATGGTGCTTTGCGGCCGCAAAACCGTCAATGTAAGAGATTATCTTAAAAACTGCGGTTATGACAGCCCGTTTGAGCACCGCTTGATGCCGCTTTTTGTTACGGCCGTTGCCGTAGCACTCATTGGCGGAGTTATTTCGGCCTATTTCGGCGGTGTGGGTCTCGGCTTCACCGTTTTCGAAGCCGTGCTTTTGTGTGCATTCCCGGCCTCTGCCGCACTTATATGTGAGCTTCCGATGTACCTTGCCGCAAAAAAAGCCGACTCCTACGGAGCGGTCATTGCAGGCTATAAGGGCGCATATGAGCTTAACCTCGCAAACATCGTTGCGGTTACCACCGCAGATCTTTTTCCCGAAGGCACCGTCAGCCTTTATAATATGAAGCCGCTCGGTTCAAATGAGATCGGCCGTACACTTGTCGATGCGGGTGCGGTAGCCACTGCGGCAGGCAGTCCGCTTGCTCCGATTTTCAAAGAGATAATCGGAAAGGATGCCGAACGTCAGTACCCCAAGGTAAACGGTGTGCAGTATGAGGATAAAATGGGTATTTCGGGCTGGATAGGTGAACGCACGATACTTATCGGCAACCGAAATATGCTTCAGGGACATAATGTTCAGGTGCCTGCGGCCGCAGTTGACCAAAAGGTGCTCAGAGCAGGATATTTCCCGGTTTATATCGCCATTGACGGCGTTCCTTGCCTGCTGCTTATAGTAAAATACGAGGCCGATGAGAATATCGCCCGTGAATTGCAGATACTCTGCTCAACAGGAATGACCGTTGTTGTCGAGCCTAAGGATCCCAATGCTTCTACTGAAATGCTTTGTGATTATTTCGGACTGCCCGACGATGCCTTAAAGGTTATGAACCACAACGGACGTACCGTTTACGGTTCACTTACGTTACCGACCGAGTCGATGTCCGCACCTGCCGCTTACGGTAAAAATGTTTGCGGATTTTTCTCGAGTGTTTCTTCTGCGGTATCCCTGAACGGTATTTATGCCGTCTTGAAGGCTATATTCATCATTGCCGCAGCACTCGGAGCGTTTTTGTTGGTATATCTTTGCCTTACTTCAAAATTTAATCTTATCACAGGTCTTACTGTGGCAGGCTTCCAGCTTGCATTTACAGCAGTATCGGCAATTGTTGCCAAGCTGAGGACACGCCGATGAAGCTCGGCTTTAAGGAAATGAGCAAGACCGAAAAGCAGGAAGCCGTCTTTAAGGCGGCTTTGCTTTTAATGGCGTTTTCGGCCTTTTTGCCTTATACGGTGCTATATGTTCTGTCGGCTGCGGTCGGGATTTTCACCGTCTCGGTGAAGATGCTTCGCCGCAGGGTTACCGCAAACCCCTGCACGGTTCCGGCGTTTGTGTTTTTGGTCTATGCGGCGGCGGTTGCCGCAATCAGCCGCAATTATGTCGGACTTGCACGCACGGCGGTGTTTGCCGCGGCGGCCTGCTGCATACTTGCGGCGCAGTCGTCGGTCACAAGGCAGTTTTACGAAAAACTGCTTGACAGTGTGCTTTGCGGTGCCGTTTTTTCGGTTATCGTTGCCGTGGTTGAGATGCTTTTCAACCGCAATGTTGAAAATTATCGCGCTTTGAGCTGCTTTACCAATCCGAACTTTTTCGGTGCGGCTCTGACCTTCGCAATATTCATATGTGCATATAAAGCGGCGACCTCGGACAAAAGGTCGTTTATCTATTACTCAATAGCGCTGATTTGTGCCGCAGGCATCTATCTTTGCGGAAGTATGAGCCTTTGGCTTGTTGCTTTTATAGGCATACTGCTGATTCTCATATTCACAAAAAGCTACCGCCTGCTGTTGATTTTTTCCTCAATAGCACTTGCGGCAGTTGTGGTCGTACTGCTCGTCCCGAGCCTTATAACACGCCTCGGAGAGCTTTCGGCAACCATTGATAATCGTCTTGAAATTTGGAATTTTGCGGTAGAAAACGTTAAAAAAACTCCGATTTTCGGTCACGGCTTTTACTCTTATAAATTTTTGTATAACAAGTTGCACGAAACTCAGGTTATATATAAAGCCTCAATGGCTCACAGTGTCTATCTTGACATCGTTTTGTGCCACGGTGCGGTGGGAGCACTGCTTGTGACCGCTCTTGTCGCAAGGTTTTACGCTCTTTGCTTTAAGTGCCGAAAAAGCAGAAAAGCAACGGGACTTAACAGTCCGTCGGTCGGCTTCATTTTTGCCGTCGGCATCGCTCTTGCAATTTACGGCCTTATCGATACGACCTTTGTTTGGATACAGACCGGTATGATTCTTTTGATGATCACCTTGGGCCTCGGTGTCGAAGTAAATGAGTTAAAGTAAATGAGTTAAAGAACGATTCGGAAAAAAGAGCTCAGCTCAAAAGTGCGGACAATGTTTCAAAATAGTACTGCTGGAGGAAGAAATATATGAAAAAATACGACATTGCGGCGTTCGTATGGCCGGCATATACCGGTGACGAACCGAGAACAAAGATATTCTGGCCCGAGGGAATGGGCGAATGGCAGACCGTTAAAAACGAGCTGCGCGATTATCCCGAGTTCAGCGAGAAGCGACAGCCGCTTTGGGGATATGTCAACGAGGCCGACTGTTACGTTATGCAGATGCAGATAGATGCGGCCGCCGATCACGGAGTAAACGTTTTCATATATGATTGGTATTGGTATGACAAGCGCCCGTTTTTGGAGGGCTGTTTGAATGACGGCTTCTTAAAGGCTCAAAACAACAGCCGTATGAAATTCTATCTTATGTGGTCTAACCACGATGCCAATTACTGCTGGGATGTCAGAAATTCCTCAAGTGAGGACGGCGGTACGGTGGTTTGGAGCGGAGAAGCCGACGGCGAGCAGTTTGACATAATTTCCGACCGCCTTATCTCACGCTATTTCACGCACGAGCTTTATTATAAGATCGACGGCAAGCCGGTCTTTATGATATACGACATAAACAATCTCATTAAGGGTCTCGGCGGCATCGAAAACACCGAAAAGAAGCTTGAGCTGCTCCGCGAAAAATGTATCAAGGCAGGACTTCCGGGACTTCATTTGCAGATCACTCAGTGGGGCGATATAAAGCATAATCTAAGTGGTGTTGACTCCAACTCCGAGGAAAATTCGGCCGATACCGCAACGCTTGCAAGGCTTCTCGGCTTTGACAGTGCCACAAACTATCAGTATTGCCACTTCACCGACATAAACCGTGATTATGATGAGATAACCGCGGATGTTGTGAAAAAGTGGGAAGAATTTTATAAAAAGTATGACGGAAGCTATTTTCCGCATATTTCGATAGGTTGGAACAATAATTTAAGATACCGCAAGGTTCGTCCGCGTGTTATGAAGAACAATACGCCCGAAAGCTTTGAAAGAGCACTTATAAAGGCAAAGGAATTTGTCGATACCCATACGCTTTCGGCTCCGCTCATAACCGTCAACAGTTGGAACGAATGGACCGAAACAAGCTATCTCGAGCCGGATTTCTTGAACGGTTACGGCTATTTGGAGGCGGTCAAAAGGGTGTTTTGCGACGGCGAAGACAAATAAAAAGCCGAATTTACCGCCTTTCGTCAAGATTTACTTGACACTTCGAAAAAGATACTTTATAATATAACTTATATTTTGGTTTACTATGCATATTTATGCAAAACGATAATTGAAAGGTTGATAGAATATGACAAAGGCTGTACTTTTAACCTCTGAGGGTCTTAAGGCATTGCAGAATGAGCTTGAAACCTTAAAAACCGTTGCCCGTCATGAGATTGCCGAAAAAATCAAGATTGCAAGAGGCTTCGGAGACCTTTCCGAAAACAGCGAATATGATGAAGCCAAAAACGAGCAGGCTAAAATAGAGGCCCGTATCGTTGAGCTTGAGACCATGCTCAAAAACGCACAGGTCATTGACGATATGGACGTTGCCGAGGGTACCATAACCATCGGCTGTACCGTAAAGCTTCATGACGAAGAATTCGACGAGGACATCGTTTACACGATAGTCGGCTCGGCCGAGTCCGATCCCAGAGAATACAAGATATCCGACGAATCGCCGGTCGGCGCCGCCCTTATGGGACACAGAGCAGGTGACGAGGTTACGGTCGTCTGCGATGCCGGACATCTTAAGTTCAAAATCATCGAGGTTTCGAGATAATCCACCTTCAAGGATGTGTAATAATGGAAAACAATAACAATCAGTCACAGGTACAGGATCTTAACGAGATCCTCAGAGTGAGACGTGACAAGCTTGCCGAGCTTCAGGCGGCAGGTAAGGATCCGTTCAAGATAACCAAGTTTGATGTAACTCATCACAGCGCCGATATCAAAAACGACTTTGAGGCCAACGAGGGCAAGGCCGTTACCGTTGCCGGACGTATGATGTCCAAGCGCATTATGGGCAAGGCAAGCTTCTGTAACGTGCAGGATATCGCAGGCACCATACAGGCCTACGTTGCACGTGACAGCATCGGCGAGGAGCATTATAAGGACTTTAAGCGTATGGATATCGGCGACGTTGTCGGTATCACGGGCGAGGTTTTCAAAACCAAAACGGGAGAGATCAGCATCCACGCCTCCGAGGTCACATTGCTTTCCAAGAGCTTGCAGGTGCTTCCCGAAAAGTTCCACGGACTCACCAACACCGATGCACGCTACCGTCAGCGCTATGTTGATCTCATAATGAATCAGGAGTCGAAGGATACCTTTATCAAGCGCTCACGTATTATCAGAGAGATAAGAAATTATCTCGATAACCTCGGATTTTTAGAGGTCGAGACTCCGATGCTTGTTCAGAATGCAGGCGGTGCCGCCGCCCGTCCTTTCGAGACTCATTTCAACGCACTCGATCAGGATTTCAAGCTCAGAATTTCGCTCGAGCTTTATTTGAAGCGCCTTATCGTCGGCGGCTTGGAGCGTGTTTACGAGATAGGCCGCGTTTTCCGCAACGAGGGTCTTGATACCCGTCACAGCCCCGAGTTCACGCTTATGGAGCTTTACCAGGCTTACACCGATTACCACGGTATGATGGATC